>JBKQWF010000063.1:0-11256 GCA_052139695.1 Limisphaerales bacterium | reverse complement strand
TGCAAGCACCATTGATGAACCGGCCATAGCTCGCCGAAACCACCAAGGATGATTTACCACCCAAAGCCCAACCCAGCAAAGTTTCTTCCATGATTAGCCCTCCGCTTCGGAGGGATGCGTGCTCTGTTGAAGTGCAAATATGATAAAGCCGACGATCAAATCTATGCCAGACTTGAATCTTATCAGCCGACGGCCATGAAAAACGCCAGGCGGTTGGAAAAGTATTGGGTGGAAATGGGGAAGTCGCTGGACGCCAGAGAACGCGAACCCCTCAACCAGCATTCATAGATTAGTCGAATTTCTAAATGAGTTTACAGAAATCGGTCCCGCCGAGATGGACTGATTATTATTAGATGTGGTCTTTCTGCCCCGCCGCAACGGGTTTTGAATCCGGCTTCGGACGGAAGAGCACGACGACATTGCCCACTCGCGTGACGAGATGGCTGCCACTCTTTTCCGCGAGTTGCGGAGCCAATTCCTTCTTTTGTTCTTTAAACTCGTCGAACTTCACTTTGACCAGTTCCTGATGTCGCAGCGCCTCGCGCAAAGCGGCGAGGAATGGCTGGCTCAAGCCTTCTTTGCCCACCTTGAGCGTGGCCTTGAGCCGTTGGGCCTGGGCTTTGAGAACTCGTTTCCGCGCGTTGCTCAGCGGAACCATTGTGCCACAAGATTTGCCGTCGTCGTTCGTGGCGCCCGCAACATGCCTCTCGGAATCGGTTGTCATTTTGCCTCCGAACACGTGATGGCCTCGGCCTTCTCGAGCAGACGCTTAAGGCTGCTTAGGGTGGCGGGCCAGCCGTTAATAATGCTTTTGCAAGGTCGCATAAACGAATTCCATCTTTCCATAGTCTTATCCTTTCTTGTTTTCTTCGAGACCTTTTTTCGGATCGCTCAATGCCTGCAGGCGATGGCGTTCATAATCCAATCTGACGAAGTTCGTGATGATGCCGTTAGTGCCGACTCCGCGGAGTGCCAAAGGTGGTTGGAGAAATGACTTGTCAAAGGAGAGGGGGCGGGTCTCACAATGGTGACGATGGATCCAACTTTTTAGTCCGGCGCAGGGACGAAGATTTTTGGAAGCGATGAAATGGGCAACCGAGCCGGCGAAAGGAGAAATTTGTCAATATGAAACTAGGTCTTTATAGCATCACTTACCTGGGTGTCTGGTATCGCGGGGCGGCTTTGCCCCTGGCACAATTGATCAAGACCGCGCGGCGGTTTGGCTATGACGGGGTGGAAATCGACGGCAAACGGCCGCATGGCAACCCGCTGGATTGGCCGCGAGCGCGGTGCCAGGAGTTGCGGGCGCTCGCCGCGGCTGAGGGCATTGAAATTCATGCCGTGGCGGCAAACAACGACTTTAGCTGTCCGGCGGCGGAAGTGCGCGAGGCGCAGATCGCCTGCGTGCGCGAGCTGATCCGCATGACGGCGGACCTGGGCGCGAAACATTTGCGCGTCTTTCTGGCGTGGTGGGGAATCACGCTTCATCCCAAGCTGGCGACCTACGACATCATGGAAAACCTCTGGCCGGTGGTGCATGAAAAGTTTTCGCCGGAGGAGATTTGGGGCTGGTGCCGCGAGGCGTTGATCGAATGCGCTCGCTACGCCGGAGATGCAGGGGTGACCCTGGCGTTGCAGAATCATCGTCCGGTAATAAGGGATTACGAGGATGTGCTGCGGATGGTGCGAGAGGTGAATTCGCCGCATTTGAAGGTCTGCCTGGACGCGCCCCTCATGTTGGACAAGAGCAGAAAAGCGATGGCGGTGGCGGCGCACGCGGTCGGGCCGCTGCAGGTGCTCTCGCATTTCGGCGGCGAGTTCGAGCGGCAGCCCGATGGGAGCATCCGAGGTTACGAGCGCAACGATGGCGTCATTGAAGGTGAAACCAACCAATATTACCTGGATTTTGCGGCAGCCATGAACAGCATTGGATATGAGGGTTACACCAGTTACGAACTGTGCCACCAATTGCCGGTGATCGACGGCCAGACAGTGGGCATTGAATTTGCCGACCAAAATGCGCAGTTGGCGGCGGAGTTCATGCGTCAAATAATCGCCGCCGCAAAAAAAGGCTCTTAGGAGGCGTTAAAACACGCTCTACGGCGTCGGAGGAGGCTGCAGAACCGTTTTTAGCGCGCCCAGGCAACGACGGTTTTCACTCGAGGCGCCGATGGAGACGCGGACCCACTCCGGCAGTTGGTAGCCGCCCATCGGGCGAACGATGACGCCTTGCCGTTGCAACTGCTCAAAAACGGATTGGCCGTTGCCGACTTTGACGAGGACGAAATTGGCCGCGGTCGGAACGAATTCCAGGCCCATTTTTTTAAAGCCATGTTCCAGCATCTTTCGCCCGCGGGTATTGTTCAGGCGGGTCTTGCGGACGTGCTCGATGTCATCCAGCGCGGCGAGTCCGGCTTCCTGGGCCATGGCGTTGATATTGAACGGCTGCCGGATTTTTTCCAAAGCGGCGATAAAATCCGGATGGCCAATCCCGTAACCGAGCCGCAAACCGGCCAGCCCATAAATCTTGGAGAATGTGCGCATGAGGATGAGATTGGGCTTTTGCCCGGCCCGAATCAGCGGGACCAAATCCAGCGGTTCGTCGCGGAACTCAAGGTAGGCCTCATCCATTGCCAGGACAACACTGGGTGGCAGATCATTGAGAAAGGCCATGACTTCCGCGGCTGGGGCGAGAGTGCCGGTGGGGTTGTTGGGGTTGGCGACGAAGACAATTTTGGTATTGACGGTAATGGCCTGGCGCATGGCGGCCAGATCGTGGCCGTAATTCTTCGCCGGCACGGTCACGACGCGGGCGCCGAAGAGCCGCGCCACAATCGGATAAATGGCGAAACAATATTGCGAGACCACCACCTCCGCGTCCGGGTTCATCAAGGCGTGGCCCAGAAACTCAATGATGTCGTTGGAGCCGTTGCCCAAAATGAGATGCTTTGGCTCCAGGCCGAGTTTTGCCGCCAGCTTTTGCTTGAAATAAAAGGCGTTGCCGTCCGGATAAAGATGGAGCTGGCGCAAGCCGCGGCGCAAGGCCGCCAAGGCGGCAGGAGACGGGCCCAGCGGATTTTCGTTGGAAGCCAGTTTGATAATCTGGTTTTCCGGCAGGCCCATTTCCCGCGCCACTTCCGCGATCGGGCGGCCCGGCTGATAGACCGGCAAATGTTCGAGAACGGGGTTCAAGGTGAAGGGGAGATTCATAGGATTCACTTATAAGGCGCGGAGGATTTTATTGACATCGACGTGGGCGGCGATGAGGTCGCGGATAACGGAGATTTTTTCCGTGTCCGCGGCGCGGGTTTTGACGATAATATTGTGGACGCGCGAGGTGACTTCGTAACTGTCTTCGTCCGAGACGAGGACGGGGAAGGAGGCGTTTTCCACCACGCGCAGGAGTCCGTCCGTGGGGGTGAGTTTTTCCGTCAACACCATTCCGGCGAGCTGGCGTCCAGGCTCATGGGCCGTGACCGCGGCGGCTTCGATGATATCGTCGCGGTCGCCTGGCGTGATGACGAGCGTGCCGCTTTTGAAATGGCCCACGGTATTTTGGACGCTCTTCGCGCCGATGAAAACATTTTCCACCAGGTTGTTGCTGCCGTTCCAGGCATTGATCGGGCGGGCATGCAATTCCTCCTGGATCGCGCCGAAAGTAGGCCGGGAAAGAATGGGGCGATGGGGCAAAACGCCGAGCAATTCAAGCCCCTTGCGCTTGAAACCGCGGCGGGCGAATTCGGTAATGTAGTCCAGTTTGTCGTCCGTGACCTTGTTGAGAATGACCCCAATAAGCTCCACGCCTTCGCGCTCGAAGACCGCCTGGTTGAGATAGACCTCGTCGATGGGCTTGCCGATGCCGCCCTGGCTGACAATCACCACTTTCGCCCCCACGATCTTGGCCACCTGCGCGTTGGACAAATCAAAGACGGAGCCGACCCCGGCATGGCCGGAGCCTTCGCAAAGAACAAAGTCCTTTTCCCAGGCGACGCGATCGAAGGCCTTGACAATCTTCTTGACCAGAGCTTCGTTGTTGGATTGCTGCAAATACTTGCGGGTGAAGTCCGGCTCGACCGCGATCGGGCTCATGTCCACCAGCGGGCAATTGAGGCGATAGACCTGGTCCATCAGAACCGTGTCCTCGTCGATTTTCTGTTCCTCGATTTCGACGAACCTCTGGCCGACCGGCTTGATGTAGCCGATGCGCGGATAGAACTGTTGCAACGCGGCCAGCAGGCCCAGCGAAATGGTCGTCTTGCCTTCATTCTGCCGGGTGGCGGCGATGAAAATGCGCGGGGTGGTGGTGTTGAGAGTAGGCACGGAAGATGGGGCCGTTCCATTCATTTCAAGTTGAGGCTGGGCTGCTCCTTTTCCGCGTCCGGATAAAGGTCTTTGTAGGCGATAGATTGCAGGCCGACAATGGCGGCGACGCCCAGAACGTCATGAGCGTTAGCGCCGCGCGAGACATCGGCGGAGGGGCGGTCAAGTCCCAAGAGAATCTGGCCGTAGGCGTGGGCCTTGGCGACATGTTGGATAAGTTTGCTGGCGATGTTGCCGGAGTTGAGGTCGGGAAAAATGAGGACGTTGGCGCGTCCGGCCACCTGGCTTTCCGGCAGCTTGCGGGCGGCGATTTCAGGCACGAGGGCGGCGTCCACCTGCAATTCGCCGTCGAAATCCGCCTGCATGCCTTTGTCGTGCGCGATTTTTTGCGCGAGAGCGGTCGCGGCCTGGACTTTGCCGATGGAGGGATGCGTCGCGCTGCCCTTGGTGGAATAAGAGAGCAGAGCCACGCGCGGGCGGGCCCCGAGCAATTGGTTGGCCAATTCGGCCGTCGAGACGGCGATTTCAGCCAACTGCTGCACGGTCGGTTCGGGAATCACCCCGCAGTCTCCCATGAAAAGCGTGCCATCGTGGCCAAAACGGGTGTCCTCCACTTCCATGACCATGCAACTGGAGGCGGTGGTGGTGGTGGGCGCAACTTTGACAATTTGGAACAAGGGCCGCAAAACGCTGCCGGAACTTTGGTTGGCGCCGGAAATAAAGCCATCGACCTGGTGCATGGCGAGCATCATCGCGCCGAAGTAGTTGGGGTTGATCATGGTTTCGTGCGCTTCTTTCTCTTCCACGCCCTTGTAACGGCGCAGCAATTCGTAGCGCTTGATGAAGGCGGGAAGTTCCTCGCTTTCCGCGGGGTTGATGACGCGGACCCCTTCGAGGGAGACGTTCAGCTCGGCGGCGGCGTGCTTGACCTTGGTCCGGTCTCCCAGGAGGATCGGAGAGCCGAGCCGTAGCGAATAGAACTGACGGGCGGCTTGCAGGACACGCGGTTCGGTCCCTTCCGGGAAAACGACCCGTTTGGGGTGCCGCTGCAGCTTCTCAATAATTCTGCCGATAAAGCGCATAGCGGCCTTTAGTACTTGGTCTCAGCCCAAGTTTAAAGGTTTTTGTCGCGGCGTTTGACAGGGGCGTCCCGGCGAGGCGTCCCTGCCAGATGGGCGAAGGCCAGGCCATAAGGTGGGGCCGAACTGCCGCTCAGCCCCAATTTCAGCCTTTTTAATTCCTCCTCCGTTCCCTCTGTTTGGCCTCTTTCAATACCGCATCGCAGGCGCCCCTGAGCCGGGAAGGGGCTTCTGCCACGGTGTCGCGCCGGCGCGCTGGATTTGGGCCCTGAGCGCGGCATCGAGTTCTTTGAAAACTTCCAGATGCTGCGCCGCCAGATTGGTCGCCTCTCGCGGGTCGGACTGGAGATTGTACAGTTCCAACGGAGCAAACGGGCTATCTTGCAGCAGCTTCCAGTCGCCGCGGCGGAAGGCTTCGATGGTTTTGCCGCCGTAGGTGAGGCCGCCTTCGCGGCGGACAAAGTAGTGGTCGCGGCGTTCGCGCGCCTGGATTTCGCCACGCAACGTCGGCAGAAAGCTGACGGCGTCCATGTCTGGCGGTGGCGAAACGCCCGCAACCTCACAGGCGGTGGCAAAGATATCCATCGTGAGGGTGATGCGATCCGTGCTGGCGCCAGGTTGGATGATTCCGGGCCAACGAGCCGCCCCTGGCACCCGCAAGCCGCCTTCATACATGTGCTCCTTGCCGCCGCGCCAAGGTCCATTGTTGGCGCCGTTGGCCAGAACCCCGCCGTTGTCGGAAGTAAAGATCACCAGCGTATGAGTGGCCAGACCAGTGCGATCAAGCTCATCCAAAACCTTGCCAATACCGGCATCCAGGTGTTCGATCAGCGCCACCAATTTGGCGCGCTTGGCCGGCATTCCCGGTTCGCGCTGTTTGACTTTTTCCAACCATTCCGGCGGCGGCTGAATGGGATCATGCGGGGCGTTGTAGGCCAGGTAGAGGAAGAACGGCCCGCCCGCCTTGGCGCGCTCATCCAGGTAGTCGCAGGCCCAGCTTGAAAATAAATCGGTGGCGTGGCCTTGCGGGTTAATCACTTCTTGATTGCGTCGCATGAAATTATGGCCGTGACGAAGATGGGTCCAATAGTCGTCCATCATATCGCCGAGAAAACCGTGGAAAAAATCGAAGCCGCGCTCCGTCGGAGTATTCGGCGAGCCGATGCCGAGGTGCCATTTGCCAATGAGAGCGGTGTGATAGCCGGCGGTCTTGAGCAGTTGCGGCAGGAGAACGGCGCTGGGCAGCAAGTAACCCCAGGAGTCGTCGGGCGTCTCTTCGCGAATGACCCCCGGCACCCCGACGCGGTCCGGGTAACAGCCGGTCAGCAACGCGGCGCGCGACGGTGAGCAGACACAACTGTTGGCGTAGAAATTATGGACAGTGAGCCCTTCGCGAAACAGCCGGTCCATGTGCGGAGTGCGGATGTCTTTGGTCCCAAACGCGCTATAGTCCCCTCTTCCCTGGTCGTCGGTGAGAATGACGAGGAGGTTGGGCTTGGCGGAAGGTTTGGGAAAATCGGCGGCGCGAACCGCCGCCGGCGCCAGGAGCAGTGCCACAAGAGTCAGGCAGCTTCGAGTCCCGGTTTTCAAATACGCACCTACGGACAGTTGTCACTCAGGTTGTTCAAGCCTTCGTGGTCGATGGTGAAGGCGACGGACTCGTTGGTGCCGGACTGGGTGATTTTTAGCAGGAAAATCGTGTCGAAATCTTTGCCGGGCCAGGCGGGGACTTGCCCCGGATCGCCGCCTTTAGACTTGATGATGTCTTTGGCGAATTGGTCCAGGAGAGCATGTTCCCAGGCGATGAAGATGGTGGCGCTTTGGTATTCAGGTTTTTGCAATTCCTTTTCCAGGCCGGCGATTTCCTTGAAGCCAAAATCCGTATTGACGGGCAGGCCGCAGCGGATGGCGGTCGGCTCGATGGTGATTAAGGGACGGATGTAGTTATAGCCGGTATTGCCGTCCACTTTTTGGGTGGTATTGGGGGCAAAGATGAACTGCGGCTGGCCATATTTTTGCAGGAGCACGCTGGGCAGCGCCAGCGCGCGATTGAGGCCGCGGCAATCCAACTGACCCAGGCCATCGCGCGGCTTTTCGCCATGCCGAACGCAGACGAGGGTTTCGACGGTTTGCCCTTCGAGTTGGGCGGCGGCCGCGAATCCAAAAAAAAGAATGGCCAGCAGAATTATCATCAGGGCGAACCTAGGAGCAGAAAGACAGTTTGTCCAGCGTCATTCAGGGGAGGGGAACTCAACATGAACAGCCGTGCAGGGCGAGGGCCGATTGACCTCGTTTCCAAGGCCCGTTCGTCCTGGTTTTTTTGCGGCGGAAAAGATCAAATTGTGTTTTTCGGCGTAAACCTGTGTTCTGACGTTTGGATTCGGCGCAGGGGCGGTGTGTTCTTCGCGTGGTTTTGAAAGACAAATTGAGAATGAGCGCGTGAGTGAATCGGTTAATGGGGGGCTGCCCATGGGAACGGGGGCCTGCGGCGGTTCCGCTGGCGGCGGTTCGGGGACGGGCTGGGGGGCGGCTTGCAACGGGAGGCGGCCTTGTTCGAGGGCGAGCCTCTTTTCTTGCAGGGCCAGGGTTCTTTCGCGCAGGCGCAGGCGGAGAAGGGAGAGGAAGAGGGGGGCGTCTTGTTGGAGGAAGGCTCGTTCGAGGAAGAGGGCGGCGGCGCTGGCTTCGATGGCGGCAAGGCTGGCGGGCAGGTCGCATTGCTTTTCGAATTGACGGAAAGTTTCCAGGCGGGCGGCGAGGCCGCTTTGGAGGCGCTGTTGATGGCGCCATTGGAGGAAGCGGGCGTAGGTGGTGGGCCAGCGGAGATCGATGCCGAGGCGTTCTTTGATCTGGGCGATGGCCTGGGCGCGGGTCATGGCGGAGTCCAGGTCGCAAGCCCAGTCGATTTCTTCCTGGGGGCGGGATTTAAGTTCGGTGAGGGCATGGGGTCTGCGGGACGCGGAAGGCGCCGCGGATTCGGGCAATGCGTTGGCGGCAGTGTTTTCGAAGCGGGTTTGGGTCGCGGAGGGCTCTTCGGCCCTGGCGAATTCTGTTTCTAGCCTATTCAACATGGGGCGATGATGCCACGTCCCGCGTCAAACTAGAATCCTACGGAAGGATTTTTGGGCGAAATCCAGATTTTTATGCCGGCTGGCTCAGCATCCAGATAAAATGTCGAAATGTTGATTGTGAAAGGACGACCCCAGGATTCAGGTCTTGAATTGTGCTTGTCTTGGTAATTCTCAAGCACATAATCCGGTTTTATGGTCAGGCAATTCTCTTACGATGTGATTATTGCATGTGCCTTCAAGGACGCTAAAGTCTTGGAGGAGTTGGCCCGGAAATTACGCGCCGTCGGTCTCCGAGTCTGGGTGACAGACCGGGGCCCTCTCCTTACGGGAGAGGATCAAGAACTGGCTGAAGATGTGATTGAAGCCGCCAGGGTCATGGTCCTGGTTGTATCAAATAATGTGTCTACTAGAGAATGGTCTGAACTTGAGAGGATTTCGATCGCCTTCCGGGACCCAATGGATCCCGAGCGTCGTTTCATTCTGCTGCGGATGGATGATTCAAGCGTATCGCCGCCGCTATCCCACTACGGGTACATTGACTGGCGCTTAGCGACTGACTCTGAATTAGACCGCCTGGTACACATATGTCGACCGCGCATTCTTGAAACGCGCACGCAACATCTCGACGCAAAGGAAGTGATACGAGGTCACGATGACGCTATTCTCCGGGTGGCAATTAGCCCCGACGGTTTCTGGGCTCTTTCGGGTGGTGCGGACGAAGCTGTCCGGCTTTGGAATCTAGAGCAGGGCACATGTGCCGACATTCTCGTCGCACACAAAGGGGCGGTGACCGGCGTAGCGATATCAAACAGTGCAAAGCTGGCGGTCTCTGCCTCGCTAGACGCAACAATGCGAATATGGAACCTGTCTACGGGACGATGCATTACGATTTTGGAGAGCGAGGAGGGCCCCTTCACGGACGTTGCCGTCTCTGACAATGCTCGAATTGGTATCCTGGGGTCGGAGGATGGAAAAGTGCATGTCTGGGACCTCCAAAAACACAAGTGCCTCATGGCTTTGAAAGGGCATACCGGGCGCGTTAATGGGGTAGCCATCAGCCTGGATGGCATTTTCGGACTCTCGGCAAGCAGCGACTCTACGGTTCGCATATGGGATCTAACGAGTGGTGAATGCGTTTCGATTCTCAGGGGACACAACGCCAGCGTGAACGGCGTCGCAATGTCACACGATAAAGCCGTAGTTGTATCTGGTTCGGATGATCGAACTGTTCGAATCTGGAGCGTTCAAGGTAAAAGATGTGTGGCAACTTTGGAGGGCCACACCGGCGCTGTGAAATCTGTCGCATTAACGTCAGATGGCCGCGTTGCGGCCTCGGCTTCCTTGGATAGCTTTATTCGCATTTGGGGTGTCAGATGGGGAGAGTGTGTTGGAGTTCTGCGAGGTCACACCGGTGGCGTTACCGACATCGGCATTACTCCAGACGGCCGGCGCGCTGTGTCTGTGGGACTCTGCGATGGGACCGTTCGGGTATGGGCAATCCCTATCTACGAGCAGGATTCACCTGTCGACTCGGATTTGGCACGTTATACAAATGCAAAAGTCCTATTGGTGGGAGACAGTGGAGTTGGAAAAACTGGATTGGCACTTCGCTTAACAGAAAACAAGTTCGAAGCAACGGTGTCGTCTCATGCCGCTTGGGCGACCCAATTGAAGTTGGCGGAAAGGCCAGGACAGGCAGGCACTGAAAGGGAGATTTGGCTCTGGGATTTTGGCGGGCAGTCTGATTATCGCCTTGTCCATCAACTTTTCATGGACGAGGCAGCGCTAGCCCTCCTGGTTTTTAATCCTCAGGACGACGACCCATTCGAAGGGTTAACTCAGTGGGATCGCGCGTTGCAGCGGGCGGCTCGCCGGCCCTTCAAGAAGATCCTAGTAGCTGGCAGATGCGATCGTGGTGGCTTAACTGTGAGCAAACGCAGTATCGAGGGATTCTGGAAGGAACGCGGCTTCGCGTGTTTCATCGAAACAAGCGCTCTGACCGGGGAAAACTGCGCTTCTCTTAAAAAGGCAATGGAGGATGCGATTTTGTGGGAAGACATCCCGTGGAGATCATCGCCACGCTTGTTCAAGCAACTCAAGGACATAATAATCAGCCTTCGCGACGAGGGGCGAGCCTTGCTCCGCGTTATCGAGCTTAAACAGCAGATTGAACTCCGCGCCATTAACCTGGACTTCACAATTGAGGAACTGCGCGCAGTGGTCGGGCTGCTTGCAGGTCCCGGAGTGGTGTGGCAATTGGAGTTCGGAGATTTTGTACTCCTCAGACCTGAGATCATCAACGCGTACGCTGCCGCTGTGATCCGTTCTGTGCGTTCGCACACCGACGAAATCGGCTGCATCGCCGAAGAGAGCGTTCTTGCTGGCGATCTGATTTTTCAGGATATGCCACGGTTACCTTTAGGGGAAGAGCAGATTGTTCTTCGCGCAATGCATCACACACTTGTTGGACATGGGCTCTGTCTCAGAGAGCACACCGACAAAGGCTCACAGCTAATTTTTCCTGCCTACTTTAAGAGGGAACGTCCGGATTTAGACGATCATCCCGCTGTCTTCGTAAGCTACAGATTCGGTGGTCCTTTGGATGAAATATATGCAACCCTAGTGGTTAGGCTCCACCACACGCCAGCATTCGAAAAAGTACAGTTGTGGAGATTTGCCGCCGATTTCAATTCCCCTGAGGGAAAAAGGGTCGGCCTTAAAATGGACAAACGAGGCGAAGGGATTGGAGAAATTACAGTGTACTTCGACCCAATGATTCCTGATGACAC
>JBKQWF010000062.1:0-63575 GCA_052139695.1 Limisphaerales bacterium | reverse complement strand
TCATCAGCCGGGTCAAGCTCTAAATCGCATAATGTATGGCTACATTTGAAATAACGAATTCTTCATTTTACTCAATAATGACGGGCCTAATCTGAATTTTTTAGCGATTTTTCGAAGGGAAAATGCGTCAAGATTGGCATGGAAATAAACTTGCGTAGTTTCTATGGATTCATGGCCAAGCCATAAAGCAATAACTGACCTGTCCACTCCGCTTTGCAGAAGGGTCATGGCCAGGCTGTGTCGCAGCACACTAGGCGAGACGCGCTTGTGCCCCAGTGAGGCACACTTCAGGCAGGCAGTCGCCGCATGTTTTGCCAAAAGATACTCAACTCCATCCCGGCTCAGCGGGCGGCCCCGAGCGTTACAAAAAAGGGGATCGGTGGGGTGACCTTTATCCACCTGCAACCAGTCACGCAAGGCGCCGATGGCATCACTACGCAAGGGAATGCACGTAGCTTTCGTTTATCGAAAGCTTTCAACAAACAAATATGCAAAGGTGGTAGTTATGCAAAGGTGAGATTTTTGGCTCAGCGCGTTTTGGATTCCATTTGGCCGGCGTCAGGAGGATAAGGAAGCATGGCGGAATGTTGAAGAATCAGCATGATTCTGGTTTCGCCTTGATCGACCAGCTCTTCGAAAGCGCTTTTGCCCGCAAGCGAATAGCGGCTGATTACCTTTCCATAATCCTCGTCCCGTTCGTTCAGGATTTGTTCGTGCATGGCTACGCCCGCGCAACGATTCCGAATCTCCAAGAAGGCCGATATTATGGAATGAGCGTGTCCACGACAAAACTGCGGCACCATAAAAGCGCAGCAGATACCGCCGTCCGAGGGCTGGCTTAATTGTTCCCCAAGTTGCAGACTGTGAAATCTCCCTTCTCACGGCGCGCTCGAAATTGACGCCCACAGTTGCGCTGGCAAGGACTTGGTGCTACCGCAATCCCCTTCATGAGTGAGGATGATATTGGGCCGACGGTAGGGCCGCAGCAAGGCCAACAGCATTCGTGTCATCACATTCTCGTAGCGGACGATGAAACCTCTCTTCGCGACCTTATGAGCGCTGTTCTGCTTCACGCTGGCTATCGGGTTGATACCGCTCAAGATGGTGCGGTCGCTTGGGCGGCGCTCCAGGCCGAACCTTACCAACTGCTCATCACCGACTACGATATGCCCAAAATCACAGGCATTGAACTGGTCAGGAATTTGCGTTTCGCCCACATGAACATGCCGGTCATTATGGTTACGGGGACATTGTTTTCGCGTGGGCTGACCCAAAACCTATCTCTGCAACTGGCGGCCACGCTGGAGAAGCCCTTTAGCATTGCCGATTTGCTGGATACGGTGAGTAAGGTCCTGGCTGCGGCTTTCAGTCTCCACGAACCGATGCGTTACCGTGAATACCGCCGGTGATAATGAAATTAATAGATTATCCGGATCGCTTCTTGCTGTGGCGGCACTCGTTGTCACTGTAGCCGTCGCAGCGATCGCCGCCAAAGAAGAAGCCGAGGATGGAGTATCCCCAACGCCCCAAGCCCCGACACCGTAAAAACGGGAAAGTGGCCAAGACCACCGAGCGCACCCGGGCTTGGTCCAAGACTCCGGCTCGTCTTTTTTGAGGCCGTGTTTATTGATTTCACGCTCGGGTTAGCTGAGGGCTTATTTCGAGCCCGTCCCTATCTTCCAAGCACTTCCGCGACGTGCGGCAATTCCCCCTCATAATGATCGCAGATGCATCTGATTGGATATATTCCTCCTTGAGCGCGTCGCGTGTCTATTGCCAATGAAATTATCATCCACGAAAAGAAAGCCGCCCTGCGCCAGCCCGAAGGAGACCGTCCAACTCCGTGATTACCTGCGCCGTGGTCTTAGTGCGCGACCTATGCCCGAACATCGCGGTGACAGACCGCGGCGGGAGTGCTTTTAGTCAACGGCGCCAAGTTCATGAACTGGAACTGCAGCGCGGCCGGCGGCGGCTCCGTCGACCTGGTGATCGACCTGCATCCACAGGCCCCTTGTCCGAGTACTTCCTAATCACCCGGCCAACCTGGGTAGGTTGTGGAAAATGTCAATGTCCCGGCGTGGGATTGGCAGTCTCCTTCGGAGGCTTTGCGCTCAAGAAGATTGCATCCACGGTTCGTTGGAGAATTTCAGGAGCCGTTCCTTCGGCGGAAATTGTCAATAACAAGCCACGCTGGAGGTAGAATTCAATCAGCGGTTTCGTGCTGCGGTGATAGGCTTCCATCCGGATGCGGACGACTTCGGGACGATCATCTTCGCGCTGATAAAGCTTGGCCCCACAGTTAGGGCAAGATTCTGGAGAGGTCAACTTGTCGGCGATATTGAACACGCCTTTGCAGCCTGAGCAGACGCGGCGGCCGGCCATTCGCTCGATGATTTTGTCCAAGGGCAATTCGTAATTGATGGCCGCCGTCAGAGGCAGTTCTTCCACTCTAAGCAATCGTTCGAAGGCCTCCGCCTGCGACAGAGTGCGCGGGAATCCGTCAAGCAAGAAGCCACCGGTGCAGTGCAGGCATCGAAGACGTTCCCAGATCAGCGCCAGCACCATTTGGTCGGGCACCAACGCGCCGCGCTCCATGTAATCGAGTGCATCCCGGATGGAGGCCGGTCGCTCCGCCAGTGGCAAACTGTTGGCGGCGCGGAAAATGTCCCCGGTGGAGAGATGGCATGCGCCACACCACTGGCTTAGCAATTCGGCTTGGGTTCCTTTGCCCACACCCGGCGCGCCCAACAAGACCAGGCGGCGGGCTTCTGTTGATGGGGGCGGCAAAATGGTGCATTTGGAGTTACCGGCTTTCAGCCACACTGCGCGGTTGCTGACGCGACGGTTGGCGACAGGAATGGCGATACTGGAGCTTTCATTGTTTTTCTTCATAGAGGACGAGTCAATACTGTGCGTTTCCTTCCGTTGTTAGTTCCGGCTTTCGAACCAGTTGCCGGAAGGAGTATTGCGTTTTGAAGGCGCGGCAATTTGGAAGACAACGGCCAAACTGGGGCAACAGCCAGACGGGCAGACGGTCCACCGGCAAGCAGTTAAGCACCTCGATCGCCCGTTTCCAGCTCGTGCTTTCCGCCAGTTTCGGAATTTTAGGCTGGGCGTCTCGCTCCGCTGGTTTGGCCTCGGTTTGCAGTAATGCGCCATGACGACAGGCTGAAGAAGAATGAAGAACCCGGCTTCACCTCAATTGGCAAACCCTAGTCATTTCTTGTAATGCAAAGGACGATTACTGAACAGGTTCCTCATTCGATGGTTCTTGGTTCTCCGAGTGGATGATCAACCTGGATGGGGATATGGCAAATTTCCATAGTGCAGCCTCGGTTTGGCGGTCTCCTTCGGAAGTATTGCGCACAAGAAGATCGCATCCTTGGTTCACCGAAGAGTATCAAGGGCGTTCCTTCGGCGAAAATTGTCAATGAGCAGCCGCGCTGGCGGTAGAATTCAACCGGCGGTTTTACCGGAACTTTGCCAAAGCAGTCCCGGGCGCGGCCAACCGAACCGTTTCGTCGGCCGTGATTGAGCCAAAACGCAGGATGACCTGCGCGAAGCCTTTGCGACCGACTCCTGTGCGCAAGGCTTCTCGCGCTTCCCGGCGTCGCATTAGATTGAAGAACTCCCAGGACAAACCCAGAGCTTGCGCCTGCAAAATAGTGCGGGCCATTGTCTGTCCTGCCGCCAGCCAGCCGTGTTTGTCATCCGTCTTGCTTTTCACGACGGCGAGGGTCGGCGCATGACTTGAAAAATGGCGAATCCCCTCACCAGCCGCCTTCCGGGAATCCATGTTGCGACCGCCAAAAGCAAAAAGTCTTCGCGGCCATCGCAAATAAATCCCTTCTTCCATGAGGTTCCTTTGGTGAGCAGGCGCGCCGTCAAAGTTCATCCAACGTCGATCGTCCGTTAGGCTGATTTCCATTAGACGCTGCCGACTCATTTCGCTTTGGATAAAATCCACCCAACCACGCTCTCCCGCGACGGCTTGACTCAGTGCTGCCAGCATCGTTTCGGAAAATGGGGTCTCGCCTTGGCGCAGAGCATCGGCGCGGCTTCCATTCATCGCCTCAAAAAGAACTTTTTCACGCGGATCGAATTCGCGTCCAAAGCCAAAGTGGACTCTGGCCACCAGCTTGGGTTGTTCGAGATCGGGAAATAGAAGCACCTCGCCCAGGCAGCCGAAGTGTTTCAGCGCAAGCCCCAGGTAGAGCAGCGCCGCCCCACACGCGATCATGGACTCATGATCATCCAGGCAAACCGCCTTCGTTGCGAGAGTGTCCAACGAAATTAACTCAATATGAGTATCCGCCAACCGGAAATCCCATAGCGGCAAGTTGCCCTTCGTCGTAGCCAGCATCGCGTACTTGGTGGCAAACTCCAGCTTTTGGCGGGACGAACCGCTCGCCGGAAAATCTCTGGTTACACTCCACATTCTGCGTGCGCTCATACTAAACAATAGAACATGGATTCTGCCGTGCAAATAAATTACGAAGGGACAACGATGCCGAAAGCACCCCCTGGCTCAGATCGGCAAAAGTCGCGCTTATTTTATGCGCTCCGTGGTCTAAAGGATGGGGTCCACCTGTAATTGCTCATTCTGGCGTTTGGAGCAGGGGCGTCTCGAACATAAATCCAACCGTCGGGGTGTTGTTGAAGGTTTGAAAACCTCTTGAAAGATAGTGCGCATTGCGTTTCATTCTTGGTCGAACATTGATCAGTGTATTTTGACTCAACTAAAACGAAAGAAAATGGGAGAACAAATGAAATTATTGTCGCTTGAAAACTCGTCAGTTCAACCTCCATCCTTCCAACTGGCCCGGCTCTCCAGGCCGCATGGTTACCGCCTCGACGGTGACACGGTGCATCTTAACGCGAGGTTCGCGCTCCTGGATCCCGCCGCTCATGAGCGCTCCTGGTCGCTGCAACTTTGGGCCTGCCCCTCTGCGCCTCTTTCCGCTGGCGACCTTGCCGGCCACATCGTCGCCGAAGTCTCGCTGCCCCCGATGGGGGAAATCGCCGATGAAATTGAACACTTCGACGTCAGCGCCCCGGCGTGGCCCCCAGCGGGGATCGGCGAACACGTCATGGTCCTTGTGCTCGCGTCCAGTCGCCCCGGCCAGTACCACGACATTCACGATCTGGCCGTTTATCCGCACCGCCAGCCATTCACTCAGCCCCGGATGAGTGGGAATGTCGGCTACCGGCTGGATGGCTCCCGCGTGCAGATATCGGTTGGGCCCATTGAAAACCCACGCGCGGCATCGAACCGGAGCGGCACTTTGTCGTTGGAACTCTGGGCGTTGTCAGCGCCCTTTGCGGGTGGACGCTTCGAGGGTCAACATCTGGCAGGCGTGGAAATCGGCTCCGTCAACGGTGAGAGTGAATTGGTGTTACAGCCGATTGACCTTGCGTTTACCCCGCCGCCAGCGGGTCGCTGGCAAATCGTCCTCATGCTCCGTGAATGGACCGCGGCCGGTTTCGTGACCCGCGATTTTACCAACTTCACCAACGCCTTCGTCGTCGCCGCGCCTGTCATGGAAAAAGCGCCCGCACCAGTGGTTGAGAAGCCCGTCCTTTCGGCGGTTGAAGAACCTGCCGCGCCTGTCGTTGCAAGAACACAAGAGCCTGTGGTTGTCACAGCACTCCCGCCCGAGGCTGTCAAAACGCCCGCTCCAGAAGTAGCCAAGGCGGTTGCACCCATCGCGCAGGGCAAGTCGCCCGCGAATGCTCCCGCCAAAGGCGTCTCCGTCAATAGGGCGCGCGTGGAAGAATTGGCCGCAGTGCAGGGCCTGAACAAGAAGCTGGCAGAAGGCATTGTCAAGAAACGTCCCTTCGCGTCGCTGGACGACTTGAGCAAGGTCAAGGGACTTGGCGCAAGAGTCCTGGCCAAAGTCCGGTCCAGCTTGAAGCTCTGAACCAGCCCTGCTCAGTATTCTACGTCGGGATGCGCTCAGTCGCGTCCCGACCTTTTTTTAATCTGTCTCGGCAAAAGGGTTGCGTTTGTCTATGGTCCGGAAGCAGGTTGTCTCTTATTTTCTTCGTTCAAAGGTCGTCCAAGCCCGCCAGCACGATGTCGGCGTCTTTCGCGATCGTTTCCAGGTTGCCGGTAGAAACCTTGGCCTTCTCCTCTTTGCTGCCTGGCGGGTGCGATTCGAAAAATGCGACGAGGAATGCCTTTTAACGCGTGGACATCAATTCGCCAGACACAGGCGGATTTCATAGCACTAGTGCCTTCCAATATCCGGTGCGGGGAACAAAGGCTCACGCACACTTCTGGGAAGCCTCCAAGACCAAAGGAGGACCTTGAAAAGACTTTCGAGCTCCGGTCCACCACCCCGTGGCCAGTAAGCCGGCAAAAATGAGGGTGGCCGGCAGTGCTTTCTCATTCGGCGGCTGGACCCCAATCCAAATCAGAACCAGCACGCCCAACACTGATAGGACCGCTAGTAATTTGAAGAGCCCTTGGCCTAAGACGAAAGGCCCCATCTTGGTCCAGGTCTTATCATAAGCAAAAAAGCCCGCCGCAGTTGGCATTACATAAGAAACGTAGAGGAAAATCACACTGGAGGTCGTCAGCGTTGAATAGGCCGGCGCGTAAAGAGTGGATAAGATGACCAACCCGGCAACTGCCCAGATTGCCGGCACAGGAGTTCGCCACTTCGGGGAAACCTTCTTCAGCGAGGACGAAAAGGGCAACCCGCCATCGCGGGCGAAGGCATAAGCCATGCGGGAAGCCGAGGTCACGCAGGCCAAGCCGCAAATGTAATTCGCCAGGACGATGCCCAGCCATAAGATTCTTCCAAAAGCACCAGGCAGAACCCGCTGCGTGAGCCAGCCGAAGATATTCTCGCCGTGTGCTGCCCCCTCACCGACACTGGTCATGGCCAGAACGAAAGAGCACGCCATCACCCAACCAAAAAGGCCAGACAAATAAACAGAACGGAGCATTCCTTTTGGAACATTGCGCGCGGCCTGCACGGTTTCCTCGGCCGTGTGGGCCGAAGCATCGAAGCCGGTTATGGTATAAATCGGCCACATCAAGCTGACCAGAAACATGACAAACAGGCTCTCCTGCCGGGGCCACACTGCGCCGCCCGCTTCGCCGCTGTAATTAGTGAAAGTGAAGAGCCGTCTCCATTCATGGGTCTGCGCCGCGAACAACATGGCCAAAGTCAGAATGCACGCCACGACCAGAATCAAGCAGCCGCCAAAATCGGTGAGCAAGGTTGTCCATCGAATGCCGAAATGATTCAGAGCCCCTTGCGAAACCGTCATGAGCGCTACCGCAATGGTTTGGTCCATAAACGTCAGCTTGGCAGGATCAAGCCCGAAAATCGGGGCCAGGAAACTGGCGAAGAGTTGATACGTTCCGACGTTGACGGCGGCGGTGACAAAGACGAGTCCGCCAAGGTTGAACCATGCCGCCGTCCAGCCCCATCCCTTTCCGCCTAGGATCGAACTCCAGTGGTAGAGTCCCCCAGCGGTGGGGAAGGCCGAGGCAATCTGCGCCATGCAGAGCGCGACTAAGAGAGCAAAAACGACGCCGATTGGCCAAACAACGCCGGCGGCGGCCCCTCCCACCGCGCTAATTCCAAGCTGCAGCGACGTGATGCCGCCGGCGAGAATGCAAATAATCGAAAAAGAAATTGCGAAGTTGGAAAATCCGCTCATTCGGCGCAGCAACTCCTGCCTGTAACCCATGCTGTGGAGGAGCTTTTCGTCGTCTTGATCCCTTGCAACCTTCACGCCCGTTTTGGGGACATGTTTATTGCACGCTTCTGGTTTGGACATAATGATGAAGCCGATTGCCAACGTCAAACATGGCCGTTATCATACAGCACTGATGGTCATTCGCCAAATGGACGGCAATTTGGCGCATTTGAGTGAGCTTGCAGCCAAAGCGGCAAGAATTGCTTGGTCGAGCTTCGACGCACGCACAGGGTTGTATCTTGCTTTGTTGAGAGGGACGGGTCGGCCGCTTCCAGCGCCTGACCCCGATTTGGAGGAAATGGCCTGTGTCACGCCATGAAATCCAAGAAAAGCTTGCCAGGAGAGCATTACACGTTCCGGCGGCACCAAGTCCTGTCAGTTGATATTAGCGAATTTCTGAGGATCTACGATCCAATCGGGTTGAACCCGTTCCAATTGCGTTGTCTATTCGGCCAGCTTTCTTTGGAGATGGAGGACGCGATTAAGTGTGGGAACATTGCCACGATCCCGGAAGCCAGAAAGCTCATTCGCGCTCTGCATATTGCCTGGCCCTGGGCAGGCTTCTTCTTGAATCCCGTCCGCCCATTCGGGCCCGGCGATACTTTGGGAGCGGAGCCGATCGTCGCATACGCGCTGTGCTTGGTGGACCTGCAGTTGGTCGCTCGCCAAGACTAGTCCGGCGACCGCCTGCCCGCCGTCGATCCGCAAGACAAACGAGTGCAGCGTCGAGAAATCGCCCTGCGCAGAAACCATAAAGATCGTTCCACTGCCGTCGCTGCCACCGGATTCGGTTGTCCCATAAAAATAGCGTTTGTTCCCTGAACCAAGGCTCCTTCCGGGTCTGTGCCGCTGCTGTTGAGATAACCGAAAGCGTGCAAGACGGAAAGCGTGCCGCCGGGCGTGATTTGGAAAACCGTGCCGCAGGCATAAGGGCCGCCAGCCATGGCGGTTCCGTAAAGATTGCCGTCACTGCCCAGTGTTAGCGGCGCTTGAGAAGAATTCCCTTCTGGCACCTGTGCGGTGAAGGAATGAATCACCGTGAGTTGAGTCTCGCCCTGGGCGTACAGCGCCGAGGAAAGAATAGCTGCCACTGACAGCAGCCGCCGAATCCTAAATGCCAGTGATAACCAGTAGGCCATACAGCACCGTTAAAGTGCGCCTGAAAAATAGCAAATCAGCGCGGCGGCGGCAAGTTTTGTCCTGCTCTCGTTGCTCTCGATCAAGACAGGGCGATCTATTGAGTGTTTTTCAAGTCGAATGCGCTCAACTAGGTGCTGGGGGATACGAAAGTCTTGCCCCCTTTAGATCAGTCCAGGGGGCAGGCTGGAGCAATTGAGCCACCCCGCAACTCGGCTTTAAAATCCCATGAATTATTCTCGGTCGACGCCCAACCGGCTACCGCACTCCCGTCTAAAATGATGATTTACCAGTGATATCATCCCTTGAGGCAAAGATCCAACGTGGTTGCTCAGATCGTCCGAGCGATAATGGCCAGGCGGCGAAGAATGAGCATGACAAGCCAACTTAGCACTAGGCCGCCTAAGGCGACGGTGGCGCCTTTTAGGAAGCCGGAGAAGCGGAAGGACAGCAGCGCATGTTGGAGCCAATTGACCACGGGATAATGAATTAAATAAATGCCGAAGGCGCAGGCGCAAAAGTTATCGAGCAAAGCGCCGCGCGATCTCGCAAAACGGAGAAACACGGAAAGGCAGGCCATGCAGATGGCGGCGCACGTGATCGTATATGCGAAGTCGCCCGCGATATGGAGCGAACTCGAATGGGCCGGGTTGCCCGCCGCCACGGCGGAGATGGCTGTGTTCGCCGCAAAGAGCACGGAAGCGGTCGCGGGCCAGAGAATCCAGCGTTTGGCTAGCGGACCAGTTGGAGCGAGGATGGTTGGTCCAGCAGTTCCGGCTCCGACGATTGCCCCGGCCGCAAAGTAAAACGCATAATGGATAATTCGGCTGGTCTGAAATGCGAACGGCCCCCAGGCTGTCCAACCGAAAGGGCCAAAGGCCATCGTCATCGGAACGTAGGCGCTTGAGGAGAGTAGTGCCAAAATGAGGAAGCAAACGACCGGTCGGTTAAGAATAGGGGATGCAGCTTTGTTGATAGACACTGCGGATTGCGGGATGAGTTTGAACAGCGCCGCCGCGGCGCAGCCAAAGCCCAGCAAGACCCATAAAAACCAAGCGGGGCCGGCCGGCCACGTTTCCAGGGAGCGCCATTGCAGCCAGAACGCGGCGAAGGTTGGCGTGGCTGTTGTTTGCAAGTAGGCTGGGAAATAGGCCAGTGGCGCGAGCACGGCGGCGGCGGCGACAAACGGCAGACCGAGACGGACAAAACGGTCGCGAAGAAATCGTCCAGTGCCTTTGCGTTGCAGGCTGCCCCAGACAAAAACTCCCGACAGGAAGAACATCAGTGCCATGAAGAAAGTGTCGTTAAAGCCAGCGAAAAACGCCCAGCCGCTCCAACGTTGCGGGTCAAGAGTCGGGAACGCCTGCCACAAGCGTGGCTGAGCGAGGAGCGAGCTGTTTGGCGGAGGAAGCCACGGAAAGTACGCCAGAACCGCGTGGTGCGCCACAACGAGTGCCACAATGAAGGCGCGAAGGCGGGCCAGAGGAATGTTGTACGCGTTCGCGAACTTTGTCTCTGGATCGTTTGTGTACACAGCGAGTGCGGGGAGTGAGGCAGTCATAGTCATATTGGGTTTTAGGTTTTAGGTTTGTGATGCGCGCCGCCGAGCGCGTCGCAACGCAAGTGACAGCAGGACGGACGGCACGGTCGCGGCCAGCATGGTTGGCCAGAGCCATTTCGTGACGAGCAGATACGAGACTTGAAAAAACTTGGCATGTTGAATGAACGCCTGGGCCGCCGCATCGTTGCCATGAAGGGCGACGGCGGCGCCGCCGAGCGCAAATTGCCTCGCGATCGCTATGCCCCCGAGCGCTGCGTTCCAGGCAATGGCGCAGCCTCCCACTGTGAACAATCCTATAATGCAACCGCCGATGCCCCAGACGCCAAAGCCAAACCCGGCGTAGGTCAGGATTCCTGCGGAGAAACCGCCGAAAACGACAGCACCGAGAGCGAAACCGCCGACGCTGATCGGCGCGATGGCGATTGAGCCGAAGGCCATCAAGCCGCCAAAAGCGACGTTGCCAATGGCAATCCAGGCTTTGATGGGCCGGTAATCCCCAGGGTCTCCGCCGTGCCGGAAATGCACCAAGGGCAAGCCCAGCAATTTGGCCTCAGTCCGCCACTCCAGCAGCGGGAGTTTAGTCTTGTCTGGATTGGCAGCTGCCGCCCCCGCCTTCTCTTTCATAAGCGCGAGCAGAATAACGGCGCAAGGGACCCAGGAAAGTCCGATGGCGACCACGATTCCAGAAAAGACTTCGGGATGCGTTATCGCCATGGAGCGCAACGCAACAGCAAGGAAGATCAAGACTACGGGCGTGAGTGTGCATCCGGCGAGAATGGCATAAAATCGCCTAACCGTGCGGCGAGCCGAGGCGCAATCGGCCAACGCCATGTCCATTTTGTAGGCTTGATAAGAAGACACCAGGCCCGGGAGAAATCCGGCCAGGCTGGCCAGAACGGTGAAGAGCCCAGCCTTCGCGGCGGTCCCTTTTGCCGCGCTGGCGCCCAACGACGCCAATCCACCAGCAGCCAATTGCGCGGGCAAAACGCTCATCACTCCAGCGGTGAAGGAACGGCCTGGGATGGATTGTCGCAAGGCACCTTCCACAAACGATTGCACATGTTCCTCCAAAAGCCTGCGGCCGCGCGAAAGTCTCTGGCGTACGGCATCCGTAGAAAGCTCCAGTTCCTCAGCGACGCGCTCGACTGATTGGTCCTGGCGATAAAAAAGAATCAACGCCTCACGATACGTTTCCGGGATTTGCGCCAGCGAGCGCCAAAGGATGGCCTCTTCTTCGCGGCTGATGGCATGGTCGAGGGGAAACTCGTTGGGCGCCGGGACCTCCATGATTTGTTCCAGCGAGTCGGCCCCATGCGATGGCTCGCGCTGCTGGCGGCGAATGGCATTGGCGGCAGTGCGGCGGGCGATGCCGCAAAGCCACGCGCGCAACTTGCCAGGTTCTTCGAGAGACTTGAGTTGCCGCCACGCGACTAAGAATGTTTCCTGAGCGAGGTCCTCGCTTTGGGCAATGCTGCCCGTGGCGCTGTAGGCAATCGACGCGACTAGGGACTGGTAACGGGCAACGATCTGGGCAAAGGCATCCGGTTGGCCTGCCAGGCAGGCACTGACGAGATTTGTATCATCCAAATCTGCGCTGCACATAGTATCGTCAAACCGCATCATGCCTATAAGTGGTCCGAAACGCACGAAGTGTGACAAAGTTTTTGTTTTGGCAGCGATTCCGCTTAAGGGAACCGCGCCAGGCCCAAGGCGTGCCGGATCAAGGGTAAAATCCACTCATTTGGTCCAGTTTGCGCCCAAAGTGAAGTCGTCCGAGACGACAAAACGGATTCCGCCGCCCCTTGGGCGCCGATAATGGGCGAAAAGCAGAAAAACGGCCCTGCATTTGCAAGGAGGCTAAATTCACACGCCTCCTTGCAAGCTTCACACCCATAGGCATCATCCCTCGTTGGGTCAGCTTCCGGAATCACTTCTCACCCCTCAACCCAGCTGTCCCCATAGCGACTCCAAATCAGGATCGTCTGACGTGGTCAAACGCCATTCTTTAAAACATTTCATCGGCTTTGGGAACATTGCTTTTCAGAGTTGACTTCCCCAGTGGTCGTTTGGTCTTCGTCAAGTCGATTTGTATGGGAATTTTGCGAAGTTGTGCCGGGTGGGAGGCTTCGTTACGCTTGCGGCCAAAATATGGCCGCCAAAAACTCTTCCCGAAATCACGGCTGGTTGGTGGCCTTCTCGGGCCTCGGCATCAATCTCGCTCTCGGTGTCCTTTACACCTGGAGCATGTTCAAAACCTCCATTGAGAAGGAATTCGGCTGGCGAGGAAGCCAACTTAATGATCCTTACGCGCTCTGCTGCCTGATCTTCGCGTTCACGATGATCCTGGCGGGCAGATGCCAGGATAGATTCGGCCCGCGGGTCACGGCGTCCATCGGCGGCTTGCTCCTCGGTGCCGGGATGATTTTGATTTCCACGACAAACAGTTACGCGATGTGGTTGCTGGGCTTTGGGGTGTTGGTGGGGGTGGGCATCGGCTTTGGCTACTCTTCGGCCACACCACCAGCGCTGAAGTGGTTTCCGCCAGCCCTGACCGGCTTGGTCGCGGGAGTTGTTGTGGCGGGTTTCGGTCTAGCTCCCGTTTATCTGGCGCCCGCTTCACAATTCGCCCTGGCCCACTTCGGGTTGAAAAAGTCCATGCTGATATTCGGGCTGGCCTTCACCGCCATTGTTTGCGGTCTGGCGCAAATCTTGAAGAACCCGCCCCCTGGATTCGTCGCCGCGGCGCGAGCTGCTGCTACGAATGGTAAGCCGCAAGCAAATGATTTCACCGCCAGACAGATTCTGCGCAGCCGCATGTTCTATCTGTTGTGGTTTATCTATGCCATTGGCGCCGGAGCGGGCTTGATGGTGATCGGGAGTGTGAGCGGCATGGCGAAGAAGAGCATGGGCGAACACGCATTCATTGCGGTGGCGGTGATGGCCATCGGCAACGCCGGGGGACGTCTTGGCGCAGGGGTTTTGTCCGACAAGATCGGACGGCGCGGGACTTTGCTGCTGGTGCTGCTGTTTCAGGCGGTGCTGATGTTCATAGCCATTCCGGTGACGGCCCACAAGGAGACCTTGCCCCTGGTGGTCGTGCTGCTCGCCACGTTTATTGGTGTCAATTACGGGGCCAATCTCGCGTTGTTTCCCTCCATGGCAAAGGATTTATGGGGTTTGAAGAATTTTGGGATGAATTACGGGGTGCTGTTCACAGCCTGGGGGGTGGGCGGCCTGGTCTTCCCCAAATTGCAGCAGACGCTTACCGCCAACAGCGGCGGAAGTTTCCAGTCATCTCTTGTTTGCGCAGGGATACTTTTGCTCGGAGGAGCCTTGTTGACATTTCTGATCAAGCGCGAGCCTTCGCCCGCATTAGCGGGCTAAGCAGCCTGCCGGCAACCTCATTGATTACCCCTTTTTGTTTCTAACAAACGGCCGTTTGTCCAATGAAAGAACGCTCGTTACACCTTGCTGGGGTATTGCCTGGACCGTCGATTAGCTGGAACGGGAAGTTCCAAAGATCACGAGACGATTCAGTCTTTCTTGAAACTGGCGAAACAACTCGGTTGAAAAGGGCGGAGCGAACGAGCGCGCAGAAGGCAAATTCCTATCAGCATCAGTTCAGCCTGCCCATCACCGGTTGCCATCTGAATGCGTGCCCGCTTGGCGGAGACGTCCTGCGCGGAATCTGAGGACCATCAATGCGACTGCGCCCACACCTAGCCAGCAAAGCCCGGCGATCTTGGCAGAAGTCCCGGCGTTGATCAGAACATAGGCAACGACGGCAAAGCCGACGATGGGCACCAATAGGTGGCGAACCCAACGACGACTTTTCCGCCGAATGACGAAATGGGCGATGACTGAAAGATGGAGCAACAGGAACCCGATCAGTGCGCCGAAGTTGACCATCGACGCCAACAACTCCAATTGGTTGACGAGCAGGAGGCCCAGCACCAGCGTGATTGCCGCCACCACAAAGACGGCGCGGGAAGGCACTTGATGTTTCGGGTCCACGTAAGCGAGAAATCGCGGCAGCTTTCCATCACGCGCCATGCTGAAAAGCAGGCGCGCCGTGGCCGCTTGTGCCGCGAGAGCGCCTGCCACGCCGGATAGCACGACCCCAGGCACCGCAGCCAGGAATTTGAGCGGGGCTCCGCCGATCGTGGCCGCGATGTTGTAAAATGCCGATTCCGTCTCATCCCCTGGTGGAAAGCTTGTGCGCCCCAGCACGAATAGGGAAGCCATGTGGGTTTGCGCCACGAAGAGGACTGCGGCGATGCATAGGGAGAGCATCGTGGCGCGTCCCACCACGGCTGGACCGCCTTTGGTTTCCTCGGCGAGCGTGGAGATCGCATCGAAGCCGAGAAAACTCAACACGGCCAGCGACAGCGCGCCGAAGACTAGCCTCGGTGACATGCGGGCCGAATCGAAAAGAGGTGACGTGGAAAAATGCGCTCCAGCGACACCGTGCCGAAGCGCCATGACGCCGGCCACCATGAAGACAACCAAGATTATCACCTGCACGAAGAGCATCACGATATTGGCCCGCGCGCTTGCTTCGATCCCCAGATAGTTGATGACTGTGCTAAAACCCAGGAAAAGCACCACCGAGACGGGCTTCGGAATTTGCGGCCAGGCAGCATGCAACGCGATGGCGCACGCCACATAACTTAGTGTCGGTATCAGAAGGTAATCCAAGAGAATACCCCAACCGGCAAAGAAACCCGCATCCTCACCCATGCTCCGGCTGGCATAACTGTAAACTGAGCCGGCAACGGGAAACGCTTCCGACATGGCCATGTAGCTGAGCGCGGTGAATACCATGGCGACTAACCCCACCAGATAGATGAAGGGGACCATCCCTTGGCTCGCATTGAAGACCATTCCAAATACGGCGAACGGGGCGATCGGCACGATGAAGATGAGCCCGTAAATCAGGAGGTCCCGCAGACCGAGACTCCTCCTCAGCTCTTGGTGATAACCGAAAGCTTCCAGTCCAGAGGAGGCCGCGCTGTCGTCGGGCTTGGTCACCGTCGCTCAGGGTTCGTGCCGGCCGATAAACCTCTCCAAAGCGCGCATGTATGGTTCAGCTTGCTCCACATGCGCCATATGGGAACTGTTCTCGAACAAGATCCATTCCGAGCCGCGGATTCCCTCATGCACAGTTCGGGCGATGCGTGGAGTCGCCTCGTCGTGGCGGCCAGAGGTCACCAGAGTCGGGACATTGATCTTGGAAAGTTCCCTGGTAATGTCCCAATTCTTGAGTGTGCCGGTGACGTGGAATTCGCTCGGCCCGTTCATGGTGTGATAGACCTCTGGATATTGCGCCAACTTGTCGAAGGTCCTCTGCACGTATTCTGGGTTCGGCACCACCCGGCAGACATGGCGGTTGTAAAACGCCATCATGGCTGATTGATACTCCGCCGAGTTGGTGGTTCCGGCGGCCTCGTGTTTCTGCAGGACCGCGTTAACTTCGGGAGGCAATTGTTCACGCAATTTGTTCGCTTCCTCCACCCATTGAATCATGCTGGCGGGAGAACTGGCAATCGTCGCGCTGGCGACACCCCGAGGCTGGCGAATCAGGTATTCCATCGCCAGCATTCCGCCCCAGGACTGTCCGAGAAGATGCAGCCTCTCGAGGCCGAGCGCCTTGCGAACCACATCTATCTCCTCGCGATACAGATCAACGGTCCACATCTCCGGTTTTGATTCATTAATGTGGGACAAACCGCAGCCGATTTGATCGTAAAAAATCACTCGCCGGCCATTCTGAGCCATTGCTGCCAACGACCACAAATAATCATGACAGGCGCCAGGTCCGCCATGCAGAAGCAACAGTGGAAGTTTGCCTGCTTCCTCCCGCGCGCCCACAATCTTATGCCACGTCCGGTAGCCCTTAAACGGAATGAAGCCTTCTGTGATAGTTTGCGGCATGGATTGATCAATCCGCGGGATCAATTAGACACGCTGGCCCGCGGCTTTCCCGAATCTGGGCATCGTTCATTCATTTATCGGCCAAAGCGTCTCTTTTTCGGGTGTAACTGTCAACGATGTCCTAAGTACCGTGCGAAACCCGGTTTTTCGCCAGCTAAGGAAACGGGCATTGATCGCACCACCCCGCCAACATCTCCTGTGTCAGACCGACAAGCCCCGCTCTCAGTCTTCGCGGTGGTGCCACTTGCCTTCGGAACCGCTCAGGCCAGCAAAGTTGGTTTTGTCGTACTCGGCGTTGTTCTTCCGAAATTCCTCAAGCTCCCCCGAAGCGGCGACGAATTCAGCGTCGTTGCCGGTTTCGACTTTGTGCTCATAAGCCCGCCCCGCCGCAAGAATCAATTCCGCGTGTTGCAACCCTTTCGCCAGCCACTCTACCCTGGCGGAAGCGATTTCGTCAGGTGCGGCTTCGCGACGGGCCTGGCCCAGAATTGTCCACGCGTTTTTCATCACCGTAGGCGTGTAAATCTCGCCTGCCAGGAAGTAAAACGGGCCGTAGATGCCAGCCCCGTAGCGCCTCTTGGCGTCAATCTGCCTGGCTTTTTCCGCCGGCGAATAATCCGGATAGATCGACTCCCACAAAGCGAAATATTGTTTGACAGAATTCCGGGCCGGGCCGAAGGCCGCGCAAAATTCGTCGATCACCCCGTCCACCGACGCGTCCGGGTGATTGAGAATGGTCGCCAACATGTACAGCGAAGGCCCTTGCGTGGAGTACTTGCCGGTGAGGGAATCGAAGTCCGTGCCCTTCAAGCCGTGGGCCGCGGCGAACTTGAGGTCTTCCCCCAGAGTGCGTGCGTAAAAAGCCGGAAAATTGGGGGCTTGGAGTGTGTAGTTGGGCCTGAGGAACAGACCGCAGCCGGTATTTGCCCAACCGCTCCAATCATGGCGGAAGACTTGCGAATCGCGCTTGCTGTAACCAAAGATGCTTTCGTCAGGCACTACGCCACAGAGCACATTGGAATTGAGCATCGCCCGGACGGGAGGTTTTCTATAATTGTCATATACATAGCTTACCACTTCAACGTCCGGCCTGGTCTGGCGCGCTTCCTCTGAAACAATCTTCCAAAACCGCGCGTAACGGTCCGACAACGATCCCAATAACAACATCCACTCGTCCGCCCGCCCTTCCTGATGGTTGAACGCCCTCTTGGCGGCATCGAGCCGCTTGTCGAAAGGAACCGGATTATCCGGATCAGGCTCATCCCAGGACAGGCAAGTCGGACACGCGCAACCGGCCCATCCGTCGTCCTCGCAGACATTCAGGAATCTCGGTGCGCCCCTTACCTTCCAATCCGCGATGACCTGGGCGGCGAGCCCGGGTTGGGAAACGCATACATGGACGTAATCCAGAGCGCCGTCGCCGGTTGGGTCAAGTCGCCGAGTTCCGTCCGGCATCATGGCGAAGTATTCCGGGTGCGTTTTGCCAAACCTCGTCCAGTATTCGCCAAAGGAGTGTCCGTATTGGGGGTGGATACTCCGGCCAAACCGCTGGCGTTTCAACCAAACCCGTTCGCCCGGTGATTCGCCGCCGCGCCATTGCTTGAACCACAACAGCGGTTGCACGACGCTGTTGGAAAGCGACAGTTCGATGGTGTTCGTTCGCGGAATGACTTCGCCCAATTTGCCGGGCCAAAGCCAGCGGATACCCATGCTGCTTTCGAGAACGTCATAAACGCCAAAAAGCGTGCCTTCATGGGTGTCCAAGTCGAGGGGATCGCCGCCGGAATCTCTGCCGGCGATGTAGAGGTTCTCGCCGGTGTTCTTGACAATGTAGCCGTTCCCGGCAAGGTTCGACGTGTCGATCTTGGCCGAAGCAGCCGCTTGACAATTGCCCAGAAACACATGCGTGCTCGCCGGGAGATCACCGTTTTCGGAAACGATCGGCAAACGCACACCAGTCGAAACCTCAACATGGTATTGCAATTCCTGCGCCGCGTAGGACTGTACTGGCAACGCCTGCGCGGGAATGACGATGGTTGCGGTCCCTTTGCCTCCCCTCACCAACTCAAACCCGGAAACAGGGAGGGCAACGAAGGCGGCGAGCGCCATGAGGAACCAGTTCATAGAATACGAAAAACTAGCAGGCCGCTTGCATTCCAGTCGAGTTTTTTGACGGGTTTCCTCGTGGTGAGGGCCTGTCAGCAAGCGCGTGAGGGAGCGGGAAAACAAACGACGCCCCCGAGGTTCACTCAGAACATCGCGGGCTGCATGAGATTTTCGATTGTGGCAACCAATCTTTGGACTGGTGCGTTGAACGCCCTTGCCGTCTGATCTAAAATTCCCCAGGTTCGAAGATTATGCGCTGTAGTTTCATGAAAACACCCGTGAACCGAAAGCTGGGGGTTGTGCGTTGCCATCCCAAAGACCGACATGGCAAGGAAACAGCGGTTGAGGCCTGGTTCAGGGGGTGGCGACGAGGAAGCAAACAAGGAGGCGGAGCGAAATCTTTGGTCTTGATCTTGAAAACAGGTCTTGATCGAGGTTCGAAGAATCCGTTAACTCTTTAGCCGTGCCTTCAAGCTATCGCTCCGCACGCACGATTGGCCCCAAACGCCCGCTATGGAAATGTCCTCGCTGCGAGCGGCAGTTTGCAAATCGCAATCAATCACACTTCTGCGGGACGGCACGACTTGGATGCACATTTTGCGGGCAAACCTTCCCAAATCCGTCTGATCTTTGACGCGTTCCTGACGGCCATCCGGTGTCTCGGGCCAGTGATGGTTCTTCCGGAAAAAACCCGGATCGCTTTCCAAGTGCGAATGTCCTTTGCGCAACTGACCCCGCGCACGCGGTGGGTGGACGGCCATGTGGTTCTTGCGCGTAAGCTCGAACACCCGCGCTTTCGGCGAATCGACACAATTTCACGCCGGAACCATGTTCACCATTTTCGTCTCTTCACGGCGTCGGATGTCGATTTGGAGGTTGAAAGTTGGCTGAAGGAGGGGTACGCGATCGGACAGCAGCGACACCTAAAGGGTTAGCGCGAACGAGAAGCATTCGACGATTCACCGGGACTCGCTCACCTAAGAATCGGGTTATTCCCCCTTCTTAATTGCCCGTCGCGGACGTTGCTTCTTTGACACCGACTGAATAATGAGCTGGCCTGGTCCGGCCTCCAGTGGCGGTCCCTTTCGTTCAGCGGCTGCGACGGACAAAAGCGTCGCGATCTCGGGACGCTCCAGCATGTCTGCGGATGGAAGCCGGATAAACCGGGTCTGCTTCCCGGAGCCCAGTAGAACTTTGTGCGGGTCGGGAAGCTTCGCGCCTTGCAGGAAGCAAAGGCCGACCCCATTGGCTGCTGCCGCGATGGACACAAAACAATCGGTTGGGCGGTCAGTATGCCCATAGCCAATGACGAAGAAATTATAGTTGTCGTAAACTATTTCGTTGGCGGCGGGAAATCTTCCACGCAGCGACTTACGCACCGCTCGAATCACGGTTTGATGTCGCGCCTCGAATTTGGCGATAAAGCCTTCAACTCGCCTTTCAGTTTCAGCGTCCCGGTTTTTCATTCTTACCGCTGTCGTTTGTTTTAGACTGTTCGAGCGTGGAATCAAGAGCGAAGATCTGGCGAGGCGAGCTGGCGAGCCAGGCCAGCAACCGCTCCGCCATTGTGCGACGTTGTGACCGGCGAAGATCCACAGATACGGTGTTGAGCTGCTTGGAACGCTCCGCCTTCGCCGTTGATCGTGCCGAGATAGATGGTACATTGATGCAGCGCTGGGAAACCTGGGAATCGACTCACTTTTCACTTGTCAAATTCGATCAAAGCTAAGACCTTCGGTCGTAAAGGTAATGCTGGAACCAATGAAACGAGATCGCCGCGTGGACGAATATATTTCGAGCGCGCCCGATTTTGCCAGACCCATCCTCAAACACCTGCGCGAATTGGTTCACACTGCTTGCCCGGATGTTGACGAAACCATAAAATGGAGCCGTCCACATTTCCTGCATAATGGGATCCTCTGTGGGATGTCGGCATTCAAGCATCATTGCGCTTTTGGGTTTTGGATGGGTGAGATGGTTCGTGGCGCGAAAGGGAAGCCGACAACCGAAGGGAACGGAATGGGGCACTTCGGGCGCATCATTTCACTGGCGGACCTGCCCGGCGATAATGAGTTGCTTGCCTTGATTAGGAAAGCCGCCGCGCTGAATAAAAGCGGAGCGAAACGCCGCGTCGCCTCGCGGCCAGCAGCAAACCGGACCTTGGTTCTTCCTGAGTATTTCACCGCGGCGCTGAGAAAGAACAAGAAGGCGCTGGCTGCTTTTGAGGCGTTTAGCTACAGCCACAAAAAAGAATACGTGGAATGGATCACCGAGGCCAAGCGTGACGAAACCCGCCAGAGCCGGATCGAAACCATGCTGGCGTGGCTGGCCGAAGGCAAGTCCAGGAACTGGAAATACTCCAATTGTTAAGCGGGCGGTCCGAAATACAGCGTTACTTGGAATCACACTGGCCCAGTTTTTGGGAAACAATCAAGTTAGAAAGGTTGGCCTTGCTGGATCTCGCGTATTGACCGGACAAAGTTTGTAGCCACAAACGGCGGGACGTGCCTTCCATCGAGACGAGGACGCGCTTGCCGATGTCGTGACCGCGCCAATTCCCAGCGCGAGAGCAACCAGAACAACGGCCGTGAATCAGGGACTCTTGCGCAGCAGGCGCGCGCCGAAACAGAAGTCTTGCAGAACCGTTTCCAGCAGTGGAAGACTGCGCTGCTCGCGGTAGGCTTCCTTTGTGGACTCGATCCCTCCCAATTGGATCATCGTCTGACCGCGCGCCTCTTCAGGAGTCATGCCTAAGCGGAGATTATCCTCGATATGCATCTGGACATGGCTTTCCAGCTCTTCCTGGAATTCCCGATCTTTGCGCTCCTTGTTGAACAAGCCGGCAAACTTCACTATCAAGAAACGAAACCTTCTCATGCCAGCCTCTCCTTGTACACGGAATCACCATGATCGGTGAGAAAGGCCTTTTCGATGCTCTCGAAATGAATCAGCGGGATCATGTTTTGCATAATTTAATTTGAAAAAGTCATTCGTAACGCAGGGCGGTCATCGGGTCGATTCTGGTTGCTCGGCGGGCGGGAACGAAACAGGCAACCAACGCCACGAGGAGAAGAAACGCAGTCACGCAAAGCAATGTTGCGGGATCGGTTGCGCGCACTTCGTAGAGTTGATTGGCCAGAAATCGAGTAAGGGCCATCGCGCCCACAAAACCGATCGCTAGCCCAATCAGCGTGGGCAACATTCCCTGCCGAACGACCAGCGCCAAGACATTGCGCGTGCTGGCCCCGATAGCGATACGGATTCCAATTTCCCGCGTTCGTTGCGTCGTCGCGTAGGCAACAACCCCATACAGTCCAATGGCAGTCAATACCAAAGCCGTTGCCGCGAAGAGACCGAGAAGAATCGCGCTGAATCGAGGCCCGGCGACTGAGGCCGTAACGAGGCTTTCCATGGTCCGGAAATTGACTAGCGGTAACGCAGGGTCAATCGCCTTCATTTCGGCGCGAATGTCCCTTTCTGCCGAGGCTAATGACGAGTCGTCCACGAGGAGAACGAACGTCATATCGCCCCACATATCCTGATCAAGGGGAGAATAGACTTGAGCTTTAGGGTTGACAGCAAGCGCGTATCCCCGCACGTCACGCACCACGCCGACAATGGTTAGCCACGGCGCGTCATCAGTGGCCCGGCCCAGCTTCAGCCGTTTGCCTATGGGATCGACATTGGCAAAGAATTCATGCGCAATGGTCTGATTGATGATGCATACCCTTTGTTGATTGGTGCCGTCAAAGTCGCTGAAATCCCGGCCTTGCACTAAAGCAATGGCCATGGCTCTAAAGTAGCCTGGCGTAATCCTGCAGCCTTCCGTCACCGGTTCTTCGCCACGCGCCGCTAAATCCGCGCCTTCGATTGAGAGATGGTGTAGATTTTGTGACCCACCAAGAGGCAACGCGGAAATCGCGGCCACCGAATGGATCCCAGGCAATTTCGCTAATCGCTCGCGAGTCTGGCGAAAGAATTGTCCCACTCGTTCGTCATCGTTGTATTGATCGCCAGAGAGGCTGACATTAAACGCGGTCATCCCAGCAAAGGGTGGTATCTCCGGTCAGGCACCCCGGCGAAGCCGCAGATTCGCTGGCGTCCTGGTCAAGGCGTATAATGTCGCTATCTTTCATGGCTTGTATCAACGTCCAGAGCGCGTCTGCCCCCAATCGGGCATGCCGCCCAAATCGGCCATTCGGAACGGCCATTTGCTAGTCAGCAGCAATAAACCTGCACTTGGGGTCCTCTGCTCACCAGAATTTGCCGTTTATTACGCAAGAATTGACCCGCTATTTGGGAATCGCGCGTGGTGCCGGGGCCTAAAATGAACGCCGCAGCGACGGCACTCTCACTCTGGAGGGCATTCGCTTTGATCGCCGATCTGCACATCTGGCAAGTCGCCGTCAACAAATTCGCAGCCATCATTTCAATCGTTGCGCACGAACCAAAAAGCGCCGGAAGCATACAAGGACCTGCAGAGAGCATGAAGAATTGGTCCATGTGATCCGCGAGAGCGGAACGATAATTGCGCATGGCGTGCTTGGGTGGCTTTTTTATTATAAAGGGGTTTTTACATGCTACGGCGTCAGCGCCACACGAATCCCGGTGTAACTGTAGCGGCTCCAGGTTTTCCCAAATCCACGCGCAGCGCAGCGGCAAAGCTCTATATTCTGATTGTAACAACCGCCGCGAAGGACTCGCTTCGGAGGCGACCCGGGAATTTCATCGGCGCACCATTGGAACATATTGCCGATCATGTCATACAAGCCCCAGGGGTTCGGCTTGAAATTGCCCACAGGCGCGGTGAACGGATACCCGTCGTCGAACGAAAATGTGGATGCATCGACAGGTTCCCCAGTTTCCCGGCGCAGCGACACGTCCGGAACATTGGGCGCGACCAGGGCCCCTTTTGGGCAGCGCCTTTGCAATTCTTCGGTCCGCCTCCCTCAGGCTCGCAAGTTCAGCTTGAAAAAGATTTTGCAACTCTTGCATAACGCATTCAGATCGATCGATCGATTGATCGTGTATCGTTCACGCCGGACTTTGCCTTTCGGGCATCTGCCGTTTCAGCAACCCGAATCCGAATGCGCAATTTCTTCACGACGGGGGGCCAAGAAGATCATTGACTGGGCTGCGGGATTAAGATGGCCTTGGCATTGGATGTAAGAGATCCGGCGGTGGGGTGATTGAGCGCACATGTTGGTCTTGGGCCTGATTTCAGAAGAACCAACCACATCAACCGGCGGAGCAAAGGCACCCAGCAGAATCTGACCTTGGCGATTCATAGATGCAAACTAAAGGTGAGCAGAGTTTAAAGCTAATGGGGTCTTTTCCCAGATTTTAGGGTGTCCAAGGGTCCGAGATGGCGATCAAGACCCCTTCTTTATCGTTACAGGCCACTCGATTCGAATGTCTTGGGCTTCCGAAGCGATTTCTTGCCTCCCGATTCATTTTCGTTTCACTTGGGCCTGCGTTGCGCGGCGCACAGGGCACCGGTCTCCGCGACAGGTCCTTAGGGAAATTTATAAGGGGCGGGACGCACGGCTTTCCGCGCGTCCCGCTATGCTTGCGTTGAGGGTGGGGTCAAAGTTTGAGATTTGAACGAATTTTAGCCAGGAGACTGGCACCGAGGCCCTTAACTTGACGAAGCTCCTCGAGGGAGGTGAATGGACGTTTCTTGACAATGCCTTCGGCTAGTTTGAGAGAAAGGCCTTTAACTGCGGCCAATTCCTCCGGGCGCGCCGAATTGACGGAGACACACTTTACGGAGTCCTTCACGGGCGCCAGTGCAGGGCTCGGTAAAACGGGGGCAATAGGCTTTTTAACTTCTGGTGTCGCCGTTCTCGCAGCAGCGGGCAGGACAGGTTTTTCAACAATAGGAATAGGAGACTTCTGGGGCGCTGGAACAGAGACCGGTTTCTCGACGACGGCCTCGGAAACGAACGGGACGGCGAAGTTCGTAAAGTCGCGGGTTACGAAGCCGGCGGCGGTCCACTCGCGCAACATCAGGACGATGTGCCACTTTCCGGCGGTCGGCGGGGTAAAAGCGAGGTCGATCGGCTGCAGCAACAATTCACTTCCGCCGTTGACAAAACCTATTTCCACGCCTGCCAAGTGATGTCCCTGGAAGCGTCCGCCCGCAAAAGGCGCTGGCAGAGCCCAAAGCTCCAACGACAAAGTGCCGCTCCGGTTCGAAACCGCGTGTGGATTCTCAATCCGCCCGAACGAGATTTGCACGCGAGCCCCTTCCACTCGATAGCCCACGGTCCCGGTCATGCGCGGTTGGATGAATGACTGGGATCGCGAATAAAAAGCCAGATCATGAATGTCGTTAAACTGATCAGGGCGGCCGGCGGCAAGGACAAGGACCATGACATGTTCGCCAGTTCCGGCGGGAGGCCAGGCAGGGGCGCTGATGTCGATGTGTTCGGTATCGTCGGCGATTTCTCCCATGGGTGGCAGAGAAGCTTCAGCCACGAGGTGGCCGGCGAGGTCGCTCGCGGAAGCAGGCGCGGATGGGCAAGCCCAAAGTTGCAGTGCCCAAGAGCGGTCATGCGCGGCAGGGTTGAGGAGCATGAACCTTGCATTGAGATGCACCGTGTCCCCGTCAAAACGATAACCATGCGGCCCGGAGAGCCGGGCCAATTGGAGGGCCGGGGATTGAACTGACGTGTTTTCGGGTAGTAATTTCATTTTGTTAATCTTACGTTGTTTTAGTGAGCTAAATTCAGCAGGAAAAACTCGGGGACCGAATTGCGGAGCCACCTTTCTTCCGGGTTCCACTAAAGTTTGATTCACGCGTTTGGCAGCACTTTGTCAGCTGAGTGTGCGTCTGGAACCGCGGTCGGCTTGAGCGCGAAAAATCTTTCGAAGATCGCCTGGGCAACTCGGTTTAATTTCGTCTGAAGTTCATCAATGTATTCGTGGAGGCCGCCACGGATGATTTCATCCACCGTGACAAATTCAAGATCCGAGCATGCCAGGCTGAGCAACTTCTCGGGGGTGGAGTGGAACGTGCTAGGCGGAGTGCCAGTGATCTTATAAAGCGAATCGCGGGCCGATCGCAAACAGAACTGGATGGAGCGAGGAAACTCGCCATCCAGAACCAGAAACTCGACCACTCCGCGCGGCGAGACCCGGCCGTGTCGCTTGCAGTACATCTGGAAGGCTGACACGGAGCGGAGGAGCGCTCCCCACTGGATGTGATCAAACGATGTTCCCACGTCCTCGGGTGATCGGAGCAGGATGTAGTATTTCATGTCCAGGAGGCGAGAAACCTTGTCGGCGCGCTCGAGCATCCGCCCGATCTGCGAAAAGTGCCAACCTGCGCCGTGGGTCATGGTCGTATCCGTAATGCCAATGAAGAGCTGGCTGGAAAGGATGATCTCCTGAAAAAACTCAGCCGCCATGTCCAGATCCATCGGTCCTGGGCCCGCCAGCTTGACTTTGAGGAAGAACTTATTCAATTGCAGCCACATCGCGGACGAAATGACTTCGCGCACACCACGGGCATTTTCGCGCGCTGCCTGCAAACAGGAGAGGACGGAGTTGGGATTTTTGGAGTCGAAGGTAAGGAATTGCAGAACGTTCTCCTGGGTAGCCTCACCGTAGCGTTTGGCAAAATCGTCCTCGTCGCCCGTGACGCTGACCAGAGGCTGCCACTGTTGCTCCTCGCCGGGCGGAGCGTCCAGCACGAGTTGGAGATTCACATCAATGAATCGGGCGACGTTTTCCGCCCGCTCCACGTAACGGCTCATCCAGTAGATCGAATCGGCGACACGGCTCAGCATACAGCCCCTCCTTCCGGTAGATTTGTCTTGGCGGTTCTTGATTGTCTCTCTGCCGGTTCCGCGACCGGCGAATCCGCCAGCACCCAGGTGTCCTTGCTGCCGCCGCCCTGTGAGGAGTTGACCACGAGCGAACCTTTCTTGAGTGCGACGCGGGTCAGCCCGCCCGGCAGGACAAAGATCTCTTTGCCGTGTAGAATATAGGGTCTCAAATCCACATGCCGCCCCTCAAAATGGTCTCCCACGATGGTTGGCACGCGCGAGAGGGCCAGGGTGGGTTGCGCGATGTAGTTCCTTGGATTGGCTTTGATTTTTTCAGCGAAAGTGGCGCGCTGTTCACGCGTCGAATGCGACCCCACTAGCATCCCATAACCCCCTGATTCATTAGCTGCTTTGACCACCAGTTGGTCCAAGTGCTCCAGGACGTACTTGAGGTCGGGCTTCTCCGCGCAAATCCGGGTCGGCACGTTGGGCAAGAGGATTTCCTCACCCAAATAATATTGGATCATCCGCGGCACGTAGGCGTAGATAACCTTGTCATCCGCTACACCGTTGCCGGGAGCATTGGCCAATGCCACGTTGCCCGCCTTGCAGGCCTCCATCAAGCCGGGCACGCCCAGGAGCGAATCCTCGCGGAAACATTTCGGGTCCAGAAAATCGTCGTCAATCCGGCGGTAGATCACGTCCACCCGTTCGAAACCCTCCGTGGTGCGCATCCGAACAACTCCATCCTCCACAATCAAGTCGTGGCCTTCCACTAGCTCAATCCCCATCTGTTGCGCCAGAAACGAATGTTCGAAATAAGCAGAATTATGAAGCCCAGGCGTCAGCAGCACAACGCGCGGGTCCGCGACCTCATCCCCCGCCAGGAACGCCAGCATATTCCGCAGGCAACTGGGGTAATTGGAGACCGAGCGAACATGGGACTGAGAAAAAATCTTCGGAAACAAGCCCTTCATCAGCCGCCGATTTTCCAGCACGTATGAAACCCCTGACGGGCAGCGGAGATTGTCCTCCAGCACATAGATCGTCCCGTCCTCATGGCGCACCAGGTCCGTTCCTGTGATATGGCACCAAATGCCGCGTGGCGGATTCCACCCCGCGCATTGTTGCCGGTAGGATTTTGCCGAATAAATAATCTCACGCGGAATGACCCCGTCTTTAAGGATCTTCTGCTCATGATAAATGTCATCTATAAAAAAGTTGAGCGCCTGGATGCGCTGCTTCAGGCCGCGCTCGATCCGCCTCCATTCCTCGGCCTCGACGATCCTTGGCACGATGTCGAACGGAAATATCTTCTCCACGCCGTCGTGTCCGCCATAGACGTTGAACGTAATCCCCATCTGCAACAGCTCTTTTTCGGCGGCCTCTTGCCGCTTGATTAGCTCTCCGCTCGGCAGGGACTCGATGCTCGCCACCAGCTGGTGGGCAATGGCGCGCGGCTCGCCCTTTCGTGCAAACATCTCGTCGTAGAAGCCGTCTAACTCATAATCGTCAAACCGCATCGCTCTACACGTTTCCCGCGCCTTGACCCCAGGTTGGATTTCCAAGAGCGATCTCTGCTCCATGATAGCCGCTTCATGGCCGTTTATGTGGCGAAGGGTGTGTCCGTTTGGCCGAAAAAAATCTGCGGGGTTACGAGCGGCGACTGTTTCCATAAGTTAGACCTTTCGATTTTGAAGAGGAATTGACCAGGAGCTGTCGCCTGGCCAACGCACCGGAAAGGCAACAACCACCCCGGGCGATGTCTCAAAGTCGGCATCCCGGCTGGGCATCTCATTCCGCCAAGCCCTGAACTCTGAACCGGTCCATGCAACCGCAACGACTCGGTTGCCGTGGCTACCCCACATCCTAAACCCCACACCAGGACCCCAAAATTCCGTTTCCCGAACCTCACCAGATTTGATCTGTTGCACAGGCATCGTTTATTCTTTAGTTCGGTTTATCCGCGACGTGACCTGTCGGAGAACTAAGGTCCTCCAACTCCGCCACCGCGAAATCTGAGGTAAAGGTTTTCAGAAATCCTGGAACTCGAACAGTCGGAGAAAACAGAGGCTCGTGTCAGGGGATTACCTGACATCAGCCACCGCAGGAGAAGGCCCTGTTCGTGGCGCCGAGAGGGAATTATCAGCTTTTAGTCCGCCTGGCTACGCCAACGGGCCGGCAGGGTCCGAATCGCTTAACCAGCCTTGCCGCAAAGCGTATTTGACAATTTGCGTCCGGCTGCGCAGACCGAGTTTCTGCCCAATGCGAGCACGGTAGGTCTCGACTGTCTTGACGCTCAAATTCATTTGATCGGCCGCTTCCTTGCTGCTGTTGCCCCAGGCGAGAAGCTTCAAAACATCCTCCTCCCGGTCGCTCAGCTCCGCCCTGGTCGTCTCCCGACCGGCGGCGGGGCTAATGGTCAGGCGTGCGAGCGCTTTGCTGGCCACGCTGGGCTCGAAATACATCTCCCCTTGCGCGGCTATGCGGATGGCCTTGACCAGCGTCTCGACGGCTGAACGCTTGAGAACAAAACCAACCGCTCCAGCCTTGCACAATCGGGCCAGATAGTCCTCGTCATCATAGGCAGTGAGCACCACCACCTTGATGGCTGGATGGCTGGCCGTGAGCAACTCCGTTGCCTGCAAACCGTTGAGTCCGGGCATGGACAGGTCCATCACCACCACATCTGGCGTGAGCTCTTCGGCCTTTTCCAGGGCCTCTTTGCCGCTGGCGGCTTCGCCGATGACATGCATGCCGGTTTGGCTATCAAGCAATGTTCGGAGACCCTCACGCACCATCTTATGGTCGTCGGCCAACAAAATTCTCAGGTTGTTCATAAGGACCATTTAGCTCCCACCTTCCACCGCCGCGGGGAGCGGCAACCGGACAAAGAGCGTCACACCGGCCCCAGGGGCGGACTCGATGGTGAGCGTGCCCCCTGCCAGCTGGACCCGTTCCTGCATCCCCAACAAGCCTAATCGGCCGGGACAAACAAATGCTCCTTCCGCTGGGGCATTGAATCCCTGACCGTCGTCCTCCACGATGAGCGAGATACAGCCTGCCCGCCGTTCCAGCAGCACACTGACGCGTTTGGCCTGGGCGTGGCGCGCAATGTTGGTCAGTGCTTCCTGGGCGATGCGGTAAAGTGCGAGTTCTGGCGGCAGCCGGTTGGTTTGCAAGTTTTCCCCAATGTTCAATTCAATGGCACCCCGGTGTTCTCGGACCATTCGAGTGTTACCCGCTGCAACGCTTGATCCAACCCCAAGTCATCCAGTACCGCGGGCCGCAGTTCCCGGGCCAGCCGACGGATGTCGCGCATCAGTCCTTCGGCCAGATTTTCCAGTTTGCTGAGTTGGTCTCCCACGGCCTGCGGAAACGGGCCTTGCCGACACAGGTTGGCAAGCCCCAGTTTGAGAGCCGTCAAGTCCTGTCCCAGCCGGTCGTGTAATTCTCTGGAGAGGCGCCCCCGCTCGGTCTCCTGGGCTTCGGCCAACCGCCGCCGCACCAACCGATGCGCCTCCTCGGCGCATTGGCGCTGGAGGATCTCGGCCCGCAGCTCCTCGTTGAGAGCCGAAAGCTCGGCGGTGCGCTCTTGGACTTTTTCCTCAAGTACGGCCCGTTCCTTTTGCAAGACAGCTTCCGCCCGTCTGAGCGCGTCCTCCCCCTGCTTTCGCTCGATGGCGTAGCGGATCGAACGGGAGGTCTGCCGCCCTTCGGTTTGTCCCTTGATGAGATAGTCCTGGATGCCATGGCGCACGGCTTCCAGCCCAACAGCCTCATCGGCGATGCTGGTCATGACCACGATCGCTAAACCGGGTGCCTCCATTCGTGCGCGGAGAAATGTCTCCTGGCCCGCGCTATCGGGCAGCGTCAGGTTCAAAAGCGCGACATCAAAATTGTTCTGACGCGCCTGCCGCAGTGCTCCCGCCAGCGTCTCCTCGTGTGTAAACTCAAATTGGTCCAAGCCACTCTCCAGGAGCGACGCTTGCACGAGCGCGGCATCCGATGGACTGTCCTCCACTAAGAGAACTTTGACGGTGCTCTTCATGAAAATCCTTGGGCCGGTGCCAGCGGGAGAAAATAGATCCAAGTTGTCATGCAGCGCCTTAGTCTTTGGAATCGGACGGAGTGGATTGGCTAGAGCCGGCTGCACGCGGCAACGTGACCAACATCAGCCAGAAGGATTCTATGGAATGGACGACGCTCAAGAACTGCTCGAAATCCACTGGCTTGGCCAATTTACTCTGCACCATGCCGATCGAGGTCCTGTAAAGTTCCAAGTATTTCTCCTCCCCGGTGAGCAGGTAGCCGCGCTGGCCGGTCTCCGCGTCCTTCAAAGTCGAGATCAACCGATCCAGTTCCAGGATGATGAGGCGGGAGCGTGTTTCCATTTCATCGGCTTTGGCCAGTGCCTGAAGGTTTCGCGCTGACTGCCATCCCGCCCCCGCCATGATGGCCAGGGATGCCGCCAAGCCCGCATTGAGCAGCAACCCCTGCCTGGACCAACGAGTGGGCACTTCCCGGGCATTGGGCCAGAGAGCCAGAGACTCAGCCCCCCCCGGTTGTCGAGCGCGGCGGTAGAGATCCGCGACCACGCTCATGAACACGCCCATGCCTGTGAATAAAGCCAAGCCGACCGCGTCGGAGAGAGTCGCCACGCTGAACGATCCTAGCGGAGGCAGAATGAAATAGTTCGCCCCCAGTGCCAACGTTACCGTGGAGAGAAGGCCTGGCCCGACGCCCCCGAGCAGTGCCGACAGCATTACGGCTGGATAAAAGGTGAGGTAAGCGGGCAACCTTCCGCCCGTCATCCGCTCCAGCCCCGCTCGCAAAAGAAAGGCTGCCAGGACCACCATGAGCACCAAACCATAGCGGGCCAGCCAGTGGTTTCTAAAGTTTATTTTCGCAGGCACGACTCAGTAATTCGCCAATGCATTGAGGAGAAGTATTTTTGGGGATTTCTTATTGTTCCGCATAAGGTTTTGAACAATGGATGAACTCTAATTGCGCCAGCGCTGTTCAAAAATGGTTTATTAAAGGTTTGCTAATGTTGCGATTTATATTGAACCAGCACATCTTATGCCGCGCAGGGACGGAAGCAAGCGGCCTTTTCACGAATCGTTCCCATTGGTGTTGCCGGGTTGCTCTCTATTTCAAGGAAACCTCCATTGTCCACTTCAACGCAAAGGTTTAGCTTTTGCAGAGTTGGCGTGTGAAAAGAAACCATCTGCGACGAAAATGAGAATTGCCGAGGCCAAACAAATCGTTTGTAAGGCAAAACCAACGCGAAGCTTTAAAATCGTAGGCGTGGGTGCCTCGGCGGGCGGTCTGGCCGCATTCACCGCCTTCTTAGGCCATCTGCCAGCCGAAACAGGATTGGCCTATGTGTTGGTCCAGCACTTGGATCCCACGCGCAGAAGCCTTCTCTCCGAGATCTTAGGGAAGACGACAACGTTGCCGGTGCGCGAAATCAGCCATGGAATATTCGCCAGATCCAACCATATCTACGTTATACCGCCGAACCGTAATCTCACGGTGGAAAGGGAGTCTTGATGCTGTCGCCGCGCGGATGGAACGCTGGCCCAGCCCGATCCATCGATCATTTTTTGATGTCTCTCGCTTCGGATCAAAAGGAACACGTTATCGCTGTCATTCTCTCAGGATCGGGGTCCGACGGAGCTGCGGGCTTAAAGGCGGTAAAAGCCGAAGGCGGTATCACGTTCGCTCAGGATGAAGCGACAGCCACATATCCCAGCATGCCGCGCAGTGCCGTTGCCACCGGCTGTGTCGATTTTGTTTTGTCCCCTGAAAAAATTGCCGCCGAAATCGCCATGCGCTCCAACGCGCGGACGGCCTTAAGATCAGGCCCGCCACCGAATGACGACGAGGTCAAGATCGCTGCCCATGAGGGAAAGCCCTCTTTCAAATCTAAGGGATAAGATGAAAACATGCCGCGGAAACGCGGGAACGATGAAGCAACTGACACCTCCTAATAGGGGCAGATTGCGGCAAGAATTCAGAACCGCCGGTCAAAAGAAATTACCGATTATTTGACATTCTAGCGACAAACGGTTAGGCTCAAGGGCCTGTTCGATAGCTTGTCAATTTCAAGATGTGGTGAATCCTCAGGTGAACCTGGTTCAATGATGATTTTAACCCGGCGTTCGGGAACAGTCTGGAAAAGCAGTGGGCTAGGACAGCAAAACCTCGTATGAATAATAATAAACTGTTTGTAGGAAACCTTTCCTTTAACACAACCGAAAATGACCTGCAGGACGCCTTTGCCGCCCACGGCACCGTCATCCAGGCCAATTTAATGATGGACCGGTCCACCGGCCGTTCCCGTGGGTTTGCTTTCGTCACCATGAGCACGCCAGAGGAGGCCCAGAAGGCTCTTGCGGCCTTGAATGGCACATCCGTGGACGGACGCGCCCTCACCGTCAACATCGCCAGGCCGCGGGAAGAGCGCTCACCTGGCGGTGGCGGCCAGCGACGCCCGTACGGTGGCGGCGGCGGCGGACGTGATCGTTACTAATTCTGAACAATATATTTCGGAAATCTCCGCAACCCAAAGACTGACTTTATGCTCTGGGTCAAATAAGACTCGCAGTTGGTTGTAATCAAAAAACTTCCGCATTCAATCCTGTTTCCGCTTTGATGCGCTGCCGAATGCGCGAAAGTAATTTTAGCGGCGTCGCCTCGCAATTCGGTCGCGCTACGCACCTGGGGGCCGAAGAAACCTTGACCACGGCAATTTGTGCCCCGCTTGTCTTCAGACAGTTCAGCCGCAAAATATATTCGTCAACTTCTGGCAATGGCGCTTCCGGACCGTTCCCCAAAGCAAACAAGCTTTGGATGATAATGGGCCTTTGCCGTCCAATCCGAAGTGCGTTCGCCAGGATCCTCTCCAGCACGGCTTTGCGTTGGCTGAGTTGGTTCATACTGCACCACGTGCCGATGTCCAGTTTGACCCAGATTTCGTCGTCGCCAATGAAGTGTTGCAAGCTCTTCTGCACCAAGCGCGAATCTAGTCTTGCACCGTCGGTCATCAGGGCTAATTTGAAAAAAGACCGGGGATGTAGCGCCCGCACTTGAACCACTCGCTCAACAGCGTCGGCGAAACTCGGACACAAGGTTGGCTCGCCATCGCCGCTCAAAGCCACATGACGCAATTCCAGAAGCTCGTCGCTTAATTTTCCGTAAACGGGGTAATTCCTTATTTTGCCTGATCGCACCAGCGAGAATGTCTTGTCCAATTCCTCTTGCATTACACTAACGTCCAAACATCGTTCCTTGGTGGGCAACTCATTTCGCCTCTTTATCACGGCTCATTCCTTGGAGGTGCCATCTGGAGAAGGCATGAGTTATTTTGTACGGGTAAATATATTTTTGGCAGATAGTTTCTCATCCAAGCTTTTCAAGATGAATGTCTCGGGCGACGAAGGGCTCGCCGACGACCTGCGGGAAGGCCTCCAGAATCTTGAATTGGCCATTGGCCTTGGTTTCACCAATGTAAACATTCTTGGTGCAATGATGATTGGCTTGAACGGTAATCTTGCCGCCTGGACCTTCGAAGCTGATATCACCTGATTCGAGCACGCGACGCACGGCATCCACGTCAAACGTGCCGGCTTTTTCCACCGCTTTCTTCCACAGATAAACGCCGCTGTAAGAAAGAACAATCGGGCTATCTACAGTTCGCTTTTCCTTGATAACACCAGGGTAGCTTTCAGTTTTCAGCCAAGTGTACCAGTTTTTGAGGAAGGCTTTGTTTGCCGGGGTTTTGAGCGACATGAAATAACTCCAGCAACCGAGTTCACCAACAAGTCTCTTAGTTGGCAAGCTGCGGAGCTCGTCTTCCGCCAAGCTGAAAGAAACCACCGGACAGTCCGCCGACTTCAAACTTGCTGTCACGATTTTCTTGAAAAAGGGGACGTTCGAGGCGCCATTGATCGTGTTGATCACGCAGGCGTCCCCGGAAGCAGCGAATTCTTTTATTTCTGTGGCAATCTGCTGGAAATCGGTGTGGCCAAATGGAACGTATTTGCCAGCGGAAACGACCCTGCCGGAATCATCCTTGCGGAAGCCGCCACCGATGTTTTCGGGCGGAACGCCATGCAAGAGCAGATACCTGTAAAGGATCAAATTCGTGGTTTGCGGATAAACGTAATCGGTGCCGATCAGGTAGAATTTTTTCCTGCCGTGGGCGAGCAGATAAATCACCGCCGGTATGGCCTGCTGGTTGACCGTTTCGGCGATGTAGAAGATGTTCTGGCACAATTCTTCACCCTCATATTGGACGGGATAGAAAAGCAATCCGTTCTGCTTTTCAAAAACCGGCTGCACGGATTTACGGCTCACCGAAGTCCAGCAGCCAAAGATCACAGCTACCTTGTCATGGACCAAGAGTTCCCGGGCTTTTTCGGCAAACAATGGCCAATTGGAGGCGCCGTCAACAATCACCGGGTCAATTTTGTATGATTTGCCCCCCACCTTGAGGCCGCCGGCATTATTGATTTCATCAAAGGCAAAAAGCAAAACGTCGCGCAAGGACGTTTCACTGATGGCCATGGTTCCACTCAATGAATGGAGCACTCCCACCTTGACAGTATCTTGAACCTTCAATCCGGCCTCCGAGACTCCCTTCCGGCAGAGTTTCAGCAGGGTTGATTCAGTCAGGTTGAGCGGACGGCTTCGGGAATAAACCAGTCCCCAGGTGCGCTCGAAGACCCTGCGCCCATATGGCAGGGCAACTACCGCATGGTTTTCCAATTCCTTTGCGATGCTCCAGCGCGGCAGGAAACTCATGGCCAGCATGCGCTCCACCAGATCCTTGATGATCCCCAAATCTTCAATTTCCCCGGCAATGTTCAACTTGATTTTTTGCCTCAGCATAAAATCCTCCACTTGTTTCCGTTGGTGACTGGAGTTCTTGATCAAGAAACAGGGATATTTGTTGAATTCATCTCGAAGCGCGCCATTGTTGACGGCAAGGGGATGTTCGGATTTAACTATCAGATGAAACGGATCGGTCATTACTGGGAAAAAATCTACGGCATCATTGACCGCTGGTTTCTCGGTCAAGATGACGTCGACGTGATTATTTTCCAGCAGGTCGAGCAATTCATCAGGATCAAACGATCTGACTTGCAACAAGACGTTGGGAAATTCCTTGTGAAACCTCAACAAGACCGGCCTCAGAAAAACGGAAAGAAAAGCCGCATCCGCCGCCACTCGCAATCGCCGGGTTCCCCATTTGTTCAAATAGGTGAGCATCCGGCGAGCTTGGTCCAGTTCATCGAGAGCACGGAGGGCATGGTGTAATAATGCTTCGCCTGCCTCGGTCAGGGCAACTTTTTTGCCCATTTTGGTAAATAGTCGACACCCCACATCCTCTTCCAGCGCGCGCATAGCATGGTGAATGGCCGAGGGCGTCAGATAAAGCTGCCGCGCCGTCTCCGCGTAGCACTGGGTCTTAGCGAGCACCGCAAAGGCCGTCAACTGTCTGCTATCGAGAGTTTCATTCACTGATGAATTTCATTCAAGAATGTTTCTAATTGTTTTCAATTATTCAACGTCACTATCTGGCATCTGGACTGCTTGAATAGAAAACATAAATAGTAAAAGCAGAAGCTCCAAGGGCCACACATTGTGCAGCAATTGGAATGCCAAGTTTTTCTTGCCCTTGAAAATCAATACGAAATCAGCTTTACGAGTGACCATCAGGCGTGGAAATCGGCTCCATCAACGCCGAGAGTGAATTGGTGTTACAGCCGATTGACCTTGCGTTTACCCCGCCGCCATTGGGTAACCGATTGTTATGACTCACAGTGATGGCAAGATCGTTCGTTCGCGCAAATTTCTTGACCGCATCATAATCCTGCGCCGTGGGCTCAAATCGAGCGGTCACTTCCTCCCGCGTGAGGAAGTGGCGGAAGTTGGGGCTGGCCGGATCCGAGACCTGCGCCACGAAATTGTCCAAGCCCATCCGGTCGCGCGACGGCAGCCCAATGGCCAACCGCAATTGATTCGTGGCCGGCAGCCGGCCTATTGGCGCAAGGCTTGAAAGGACTTCCGGCACGTGACCTGGCAAAGCCTTCAACTCCGCGCTAAAAGCAGAACAGGATCCGCAAAGCAGAATTAATTCGGCTAAACTGAACCACCACCTGCCCAGCGGCTTCTTTTCCCGGGATCATTGTCAGATCCACCAACGCCACAAATGGCTGGCTGGACACAAGCAATTATCGGTAAGATCGCGAATCTTGCAAGAGGTTGCGGGCAAATTCCGTGCATTTGGGGAGGCGAGGGTTGTTAATCGCTCGCCGTGCTACGATTCAAGATCATTCCAATCATAAAATCCGTCGGGCGGCCGGGTCTGGAGAAGGAGGTCGTGGGAATAAATTGGCAACTATGGCCCAAGCGAAACAGACCGAACTTTTCAGCTGCTGTCTTCTCCTTGCAGCGGATCGCCTCTCTATAAATCTAAAAGACCACGGTAAGACCGCCGTAAAAGCGTTGCGCGGGCCGTAGGCCGGGACGGCGATGCCGACGCCGGTGCCGTTACGCAGTTCGTAAAACAGCGACTTGCTTGCTTTCGTCTTCTTTCCCGGCAGATTGCTCGGTGCGCAAACCTAATGCCTTTCTGTGGCTCGCTTTTGTCGTTACGCTCACCGTGGCGGCGAACATCCTGCTCGCCGGCGACTCGAAGCTTGTCGTGGCTGTAGCGGGAGATGTTCCGGTTCCTGAGCGCTATTCGCTGGAACAACTCCAAAGTCTTCGCGTTATCAAAGTCATTACTCGCGACCACGATGGAACCGAGGCGGAATACACAGGCGTTGCGGTGGAAGACCTTCTTCGCCGCGCTGGAGCGCCGTTGGGCGAACATTTACGAGGACCGGACCTAGCCAAGGTCGTGATAATCCACGCTGCTCGCGTGGAGCCGGAACAATGAGCCCCTGTCTCCGACCCAGGGACCATTACGGCTCGTTGTGCCGGCCGAAAAACGGCAGGCCCGCTGGGTGCGACAAGTGACGGCGATCGACGTTGTTTCAATCCACTGCCCAGCGATCACAAATGCCTCACTTCCTTCCCCGCCAACCAAGAAATGAAGGTGGCTCAGGATGCATGGATGCAACTTGCCGGGCGGTTTGTCGGAGTTTCTTGTCAATGGTGTACGCCGGGAGCGAAAGCATACCAGCCCGCCAGCCCGATGGCGGCGAGAATGGACCCCGCACCCACACAAGCCAGCCAAAGACCTTCTTTCCGCCGGTTGGTGGTGACGAACCCCAAGACCTCCGACCCAGTGGCGGCTCCATTGGCGAGGTGATACACCGCTGCGGCGATGCCGAGCAGATAGAACTCGGCGATCAGCAAATTGGCCGGGTTTGCCGCGTGTTGATCCCAAAAATGCCATTGAGCTTCGGAGACGGACGCCAAGGCGCGCTGCGGCTCGAACAAGCCGCTGCCAGCGTAACGCTTCACTCCCGGCCAGTGCGTCATCTGATAAAGCAGATGAAGTCCCCACCTGTGCATCGTTGCCAGGTGGAAGGCCAGAAACACCAGCAGAATCACCGCCGTCACGCGTTGCAGCCAGTAACGCAGGTCGCTGCCGCTATGATGCTTTTTGACGTCGAATATTAATTTTTCCCGGCGCAGCGTCCGCAAGCCAAATGCGATATGGATGGCGAGGGCCAGGATCAGACCAATCTCTAAACTCGGCAGCGCGACTCCTAACCCATTGATAAGAGTGACCATCTTTTGAAATCGGGCCGGCCACAGACCAAGGGCGTTGACGGAGAGATGAAGGAGAAGGAATGCACCGAGGACGAATCCGGTGATGGCAAGGTATTGGCGCGGGCAGGCATGGCCGCCGCACCCGCAGACGCCCTCTTTCTTCCGCTTGGAAAAATCCAGGGACACTAAATCACGAGGCGAAAGTTTGGAGCTGTGTCCCGAATGGCAACCGCCACCGCATCGGCAGCCGGAGCGCAGCGGAAAACTATTAGGTTCGATCATGCGTTGGCCTCTTTTCTACCGCAGGTGCAATTCGGACACGGAGCGCCGGTATGATGTGACTGCACCACCGTCGCGCCAATTTGCAACCCCGGCTGCCCCCACTTCCAATCGCCGCCACATGGGCCGCCCGTCAGCGCGAGTATTTCCCCGAGCTTTTTCGGCTTGGACGGCAGCGGCACAGCAAACGCCGCCGCGAATTCCTCTTGGGATCCATCCAATTTCTGATCGAGCACGACGTTGAAATCCATCGCCAGGTTCGTGCTAGTGTCGCGGCAACTGCCGTGGAGGCGGGCCAGTTCGTAAAGGCACACGGCGGTCTTGTCCAGGCCGGCCGCATCGAAGAGCACGCTGAGATTTTCATCTGGAACACCAGCGAGCTTGAGCAGGCCGGCGGCATCCAGCTTCCAACTCGTGCTTTGGTCGGAGGGCAGCGATTTAACATGGCGGGCAATCAATCCGTCCGCCCCGCCCAGTTTCAGTGGTTTAATCCGTTCGTAACGGACATTTGTTCCGAGCGCAGTTTTTTTATAGATGAGGAAGGCCATAGCTTTTCTTCAGGTTTGCCACCAGAGATTTGAGTGCGTCGTCAGTCACCGAAATTTTGCGGCTGGCGGCGATGCGCCGAATTCCTGCCAGCAACTCAACTTGCAATTCGGGGGAAAGGCACAAATTGAGCTGTCGCAGCCTGTGCCGGATGAGGCCGCCTCCCGAATGGCGGCCCAATTCCATAACGGTTGGAGCGTGGCCGACTTCCTCGGCGGCAAACGGCTCGTAGGTTTCGCGATCAAACAATAGACCGCTACAATGAATGCCGGTCTCGTGTCGAAAAACCGTCTTGCCCACCACCGGCTTGTCCGGGTTGAGAGGCCGGCCGGAAGCACGCGCAACCAATTCGCTCAATCCCCCAAGCTGGCGCGTTTCCACGCCACAATCCACTTTCAAGGTTAGCCGCGCGGCCATGACGACTTCCTCCAGGGGAGCATTGCCCGCACGTTCGCCCAAGCCATTGACCGTGACACTTGCGCAATCGGCGCCCGAAGCGAGCGCCGCAATCGTATTGGCGGTCGCCATGCCCAGGTCATTGTGTCCATGAAATTCCAAACTCAAGTCCGGCGCGGCTGCGCGCAAGGCGCCGATAAGGTCGCGGGTCTGCAGCGGATTCAAAATGCCGACGGTGTCCGCCAGGCGCAAACGGTCCAGCCCGGCCTCATGAGCGGCGAGCGCAAATTCCATTAAGAATCCTCGGTTGGCGCGCGAGGCATCCTGCGCGCCCACAGAAAGAAACTGGAACGCGCCGCGAAACTCGTCCGCCAGTTCCGACAGGCTCCGGAAAACCCAATCGCGATCTTTCTTCCAGGCGCGCAAGTGAAGGTCCGAGACCGGCAGTGAAAAATGAGCTCCGTGGACACGGCAACGGGCCGCGGCAAGAAGGTCGGCGCGTTTCGCCCGGCACCAAGTGGTCACACGTAGCGGCAGGCCGAGATCGCAGACGGCGTTAATGTCATCCAGCTCGCTCTGTCCCATGGCTGGAATGCCAATTTCGATCTCCGTCACGCCGGCGCGGGCCAACGCGGCAGCGATGTCTTTTTTCTCCGCGCATGAAAACGCCACCCCAGCGGCCTGTTCGCCGTCGCGCAACGTGGTGTCAATGAGATGAATCCCGTTCATGCTCAGGCAAACAAGGTTGCCGGCGGCAGTCCGGTCTTCTCTTCCAGGCTGTCGAGGATCGCCTCGGCGGTTCCGATGGTGGCCTGTTTATACCAGATGTTTTCGGGATAAACGACCATCACCGGTCCGCTGTCGCAAATATTCATGCAGCCAGTGCTCGAGACCATGACGTCGTCCAGCCCGCGATCCTGCACCTCCATGGTGAGATGTTGCAGCAAGTGGGAGGATTCCTTTTTGTGGCAGACGCCCGCCGCGCCGGAGGGACGATAACTGCCGCAGACGAATATGTGGTGACTAGGTTTGCTCATAATTTCTGTTCCTGGGTTGAGGGTGGATAGCAAAATTATTATTTCAACTTTCGGCGGAATCGCCGTCGAGAATCTTGGTCAGATGCCGGTCCAGGCTCAGCATGGCTCCAGCGCAAGCGGCTTCTCGAGTTTTGACGAGGAGTTTGTCGGACCAGGCCTCCTCTTCAACCTGTTCGCTGATGAACCAGTGTAACAGCACTTGTGCGGGATAATCTTTCTCGACGAGTGCCGCTTCGTAGGCGGTATGAATGCCGGCGGTATTGGCACGTTCAAAGTCATAAGCGGCCTGTGCCACTTCAACAACGTGCTTAAAATCCGCCTTCGGAGCGGCCATCGCGCCGATGGCCGGGACCACATCGCGGTCGGCGAGATGCTTAAAGAATTTGCCGGCGTGATGGCGTTCCTCTTCAGCCTGGTTATGGAAGAACGCAGCAAACCCGCCGTGGTGGTTAACGTCGCACCAGTAGGCCATCGCGAGATATGCTTGTGCGGCCACCAATTCATGGTTGGCCTTTTTTTCTAGCGAAGCGATTAATTTGGGAGACATTTTCTTGTTTTTGTTCGATGGTTCTTTAGCCGCAGCCCGTGCCAGTGCCCTTGCAGCTCACGCCCGCGCCGCAACTCGTAAAACGTCGTTTCATTGCCGCGGGAATTGGTTTGTCCGCGAAGACCGCGCGCAAACCCTCATCAATCAAGCCTTCCATTTCCGTGACGCGCAGACCGTGCTGGGTGAGGATTTTCATCGGTGTCGGCCCGGCGGCGTTGACGAGCAACGCCCGGCAATCTTTTAGCGTGACGGCCAGTTCAGCCCAGCGCGCGTCGCCGCCTCCTTCGGGTGGAGCGGGGCGAATTTCTTTCAGGCGATAATTACCGGGGGTGTTCGCATCTTGTTCATAAACCAAAAATCGTTCCGCCTCGCCGAGATGCTGGTTGACCAGCGCGCCTTCCATTGTGGCCACGGCGACGAAGGGCCGCAGATCATTCTCCGCCGGGTTCAAACTGGCATTGGCATAGTGCTTCAGCGCGTCGTGCTGATCGGTGGTCATGTTTTCGCCGATATAACCAACCGCATCGGCGCGGCAACGGGCGCAATGCGTCATCTGTGGCAGCATCTGTCCGCATTGCAAACGCAGGCGGGCCGTGGTCATCGCGTCCGGAGGAGGCACGTCCTCGAAAACCGCGCCTTTGACAGGCACTAGCGGCATCAAATTCATGATGTCCGCGCCGAGTCCGGAAACCTTTTTCGCCACGTCGGGAATATGATCATCATTCACCCCCGGCATGATGATCGTGTTCACTTTCACGGTGATGCCGCTCGCCTTAAGTTTGACCAAGGCTTCCATCTGCCGCGCGCCCAACGCCGACGCCGCTTCCGTGCCGCGCAACGGGCGCTTGCCGTCGCGCACCCAGGTATAAATTCCTCCGCCAATTTCCGGATCGATCGCGTTAATGGTGAGAGTCACGTGGCTGACCCGCAATTCGGCCATCTCATTCACGTAGGGCGCGACGTTCAATCCATTTGTCGCGACGCATAAGATCATTTTGGGAAAATGTTTCCGCGTGAGCCGCAGCGTCTCCATCGTCTCGTCGGGATTGGCAAATGGATCGCCCGGCCCGGCAATACCCATGACCGAAATCTCGGGCCGCCTCGCTAGCACATCGTCCAGATAGGCGAGCGCCTGCTGGGGCGTCAGCACGCTGCTGGTCACGCCGGGACGGCTTTCGTTCATGCAATCGTATTTGCGGTTGCAGAAATTGCACTGGATATTGCAGCGAGGGGCGACCGGCAAATGCACCCGCCCGTGCTTTTTATGTGCGTCCTTGCTGAAGCACGGATGATTGCTAAAATCGATCGGCGTCACGTTTGCCGCGCCGCAAGCTGTTTCATGGGGTGCGATCATAAATAGCTGTAACCAACGGGTGATTTTTCCTGTTTTACTTCCAGCAGCGCGTTCACGATGCGATCGTAAAGCTCCAGCGCGCCGCGATAGCCCAGATGCAGCACACGCTGGCCGCCGATGCGGTCGTGAATCGGAAAACCGACGCGAATGAGGGGGACGCTCAACTTGCGCGCGATCGAATAACCCTTGCTGCTGCCGATGAGAAAATCCGGTTTTAATTCCGGCGCTGCCTCGGCAATCTCGGCAAAATCAAAACCCTCTTTGACGGGCGTTTCCTTCGGCAATCCTGGCGCGGCGGTACGCAGACATTTCTCAAATTGTTTGCTGCGACCGCCGCTGGCGCACAAAGCCGGCGTTACGCCGATTTCGCACAACAACGCGGTTAGGCCGATCACCAAGTCCTCCTCGCCGAAAACGATGGCGCGTTTCTCAAAAGCGTATTTGTGGCCGTCAATCAGGCTGTCCACGAGCCGGCCGCGTTCGCGCTGATACTTCAGCGGAATTTCCTCCCCGGCAATTTCCGCAAGCGCGTTGAAGAAAGCGTCGCTCTCGCGGATGCCGATCGGCAGGCCCAGCAACCGTCGCGGAACGGACGCCTTGTTTTGCAGCACAGTGCCAGCCGTGTTGATTCCTTCGAGGACGCGGCCGAATTCAATAGCCGCCTGTGTCGAACCGAGCGCGCGAATGGCTGCGACTGGCGTGCCACCGGACTGTAATTTCTCGTATTCCGACCAAGTCGCCCCGTCCATCGTCTCCGAATAATCCGGCAAGAGCGTCAACGGCAGGTCGAAGTCCGTGAAAATTTCCTTCAAATGCCGCAGATCCGCGGCGGAAACCATGCCAGGGAAGAGCGCCACGCTTTGGGGTTTTTCCCCAGCTACCGCCAGTTGCTCCACTAACTCGCGCACTGCGGCATGAAAGCCGTCTATATGCGTGCCGCGATAGCTCGCGGTTGAAACGTGGACAATCTGAGCGGAGGCGTTTTCACCGTGCTTTTCTTTGAGCTGGTGGATCAGGCGCCCAACGTCCTCGCCGATAGTTTCAGCCAGACACGTCGTGGCTGCGCCAATGAGCTGCGGCTGGTATTGCCGGGTAATGTTGATCGCGCCTTGCGAAAAATTCTTGCTGCCGCCGAAGATCGCGCTCTCCTCATGAAAGTTGGACGACGCGATGTCAATCGGTTCGCGAAAATGGCTGATGAGGTAGCGGCGGATATAAGTCGAGCAGCCTTGAGAGCCATGCAAGAACGGGATGCACCCTTCGACGCCGCGGAAGGCCAGGCACGCGCCCAACGGCGTGCAAAGCTTGCAGGCATTGCGCGTGGAGGTGAAATGTTTCGACCGCGGCTCTTCCGCGTCGTCCATCACGGGCAGAATCGGAATGACCGCGCTGGGAGCGGAAGCAACAGAGCAATTGTCCTGTCCCTGGCAATCAGCTGGGCTCCCGCACGTCGCGAGGCAACTTGTCATCTCCTGAATGTCGGTTTTCACCACAGCAACTGGTCCCTCTGCAATTTGAGTGCCAATCCACTTTGGATTCGTCCTTTGCTTGACGAAAACCGCAAATGCCCCGGAAAACTCACAAATTCCATCTTCTTGACATTTCGAGGGCTCATTCCGGCAGCGCGGAAAGGCGACATTTACGTAGGTTTCAAAACGAAAACCACCTAAACGTAGGATTACATTTCAGAGAGTCGAACGGCGTTGGGTTCACGGAAGAATTCCGGCTTTGCCATCAATTTAGGCGGCGGAGCACCGCCGCCCCACCGCTGTGAGTTACAGAGGCGCGGTCGGTGGGAAAGGAGTGCCCCGGTTTGCTCGGCGCGGGGCAAATTGCCAGACGGGGCTGGCGACGCTGGCATAGACTTCTTTGGCAAAATTCAGCATGCCGATATAGCCGGCCAGCGGTTCTTTGCGTTCGTGATTATGATCACAGAAACCAATGCCCAGCTTGTAGGCGATCGGCCTCTCCTTGACGCCGCCGATGAACAAATCCACGTCCTTCTGGAGACAGAACTTCGCCAGTTCCAGCGGGTTCGAGTCATCCACGATGATCGTGCCGGGGTCGGCCATTTCCTGAAGTTGCTTGTAATCCTCCTTGTCCCCGGTCTGTGAACCGACAATCGCCGTCTCCATGCCGATCAATCGCAAGGCGCGCATCAGCGAAAAAGCCTTGAACGAACCGCCAACGTAAATCGCCGCCTTTTTTCCGAGGAGCTTCTGCTTGTAGCGCTGGAGTTCGGGATAAATGGCCGCGACCTCCTCCCGCACGACGTCTTGCGCGCGGGTCAAAATCTCCGGCGCGTCGGCGAAATGTTTCGCGGCGTCATAAAGCGCCGCGCTCATATCCTCGATCCCGAAATAGGAGACGCGCTTAAAAGGAATGCCGTAATCGCGCTCCATCATTTTCGCCAGGCTGGTCATGGAGCCGGAGCATTGGACGAGGTTCAATTTCGCCCCATGCGCGCGGCGGATGTCCTCGACGCGCGAATCGCCGGTGAGACACGAGACAACTTCAATGCCCAGGCGCTTGTAGTAGTCGCGCAGAATCCAGGTTTCGCCAGCCAGATTGAACTCACCCAGAATATTAATGCTGTGCGGGCTGATGTTCGAGATGTCGCCTGTGCCGATGAGTTTGTAAAGCGCGTCGCAGGCGGCGCGATAGCCGTCCTTTTTTGTGCCTTTGAACCCTTCGGAATGAACGCCGAGAACGGGAATGCCCGTCTTTTCGGAAACCCGTTTGCAAACAGCGCTCACGTCGTCGCCGATCAAGCCGACGATGCACGTCGAATAAACAAAAGCTGCTTTCGGGGAATGATGAGCAATGAGTTCCAGCAGGGCGGCTTCGAGCTTTTTCTCGCCGCCGAAGATCACGTCCATTTCCTGCAAGTCGGTGGAAAAGCTGTGGCGATGAAGCTGGGGGCCGCTGGAGAGAGCGCCGCGGATGTCCCAGGTGTAAGCCGCGCAGCCAATCGGCCCATGCACAATGTGCAGCGCGTCCGCGATCGGATAGAGCACCACACGTGAACCGCAAAAGACGCAGGCCCGCTGGCTGACCGAACCGGCGACGCTCGCCTTGTCGCACGCCATTTCGGCTGGTTTGCTGACGCCCGTTTGGAAGACCTGCTTTTCCCGGCCTGGCAGAAGTTCAATCACGCGTCATTACTTTATTGGATGAGTTCAAAGTTCTCCTCCAAGCACTCGCGGTCCTTATGGTCGAGCAGCGCGTCGTTCATTTTTTCCATCAGCCGCAAGGCACCCATGTAACCAACGCTGGGGAAATAACGGTGGCCCATGCGGTCGAGCACGGGAAAACCAAAGCGCACGAAAGGGATGTTTTCCACGCGTGAGATATATTTGCTGTAAGTGTTGCCGATGATGAGATCGACCTTCTCGTTCTTGATCCATTGATGCAGCGCGAACAAATCAGTGTTCTGCTTGACGATGGCATTGGGCATTTGCTCCGCCAGGATCTCCTTCACGCGGTTTTCAAAATGATTGCCGGGCGAACCGGTGATGACGTAAGCGGGCTTCATGTCCAATTCCACCAAAAATTGCGTCAGCGCGATCACGTGGTCGGGATCGCCCACGACCGCCACGCGCTTGCCATGGAAATATTGGTGCATGTCGCTCATGGCATCGAGCAGGCGGCCGCGTTCCTCGCCAATGGTGGCGGGCACATCCACGCCGCCGTGGTTGCGGAGCGCATGAATGAAACGGTCCGTATTGGTGAGGCCGTAAGGCAGTTCCAGCAGGGCGCAGGGCACGTTGCACTTTTCATCCAATTCCGTCGCCGCCGGATGCGAGGCGAGATGACCAAGGGCAATCGTGCCGAGGCTATCACCGGCGGATTTAATTTCCGCGACCGTTGCGCCGCCGTTTGGAAACATCCGGTAGCGCCCGTCCTGGGGAAGGTCCAGCACGCCGCTCGTGTCTGGGAACATGATGATCTTAACGCCCATTTCTTTGACGATGCGTTTCAATTCGCGCATGTCGGAGGGATCGATGAAACCGGGAATGAGGTTCAATTGCGCTTCATCCTTCAATTGCGCCTCGGTTTTGCCGCTGGATTCGGAGAGGTAGCGCACCATGCCGGTGACCATGCTGGCAAAGCCGGTGACGTGGGAACCAAGAAAGCTCGGCGTGTTGGCATGGATGACCACTTTCCCCGCCGGAATGATGCCTTCCTCGGTCGCCTTCTTAATCATCATCGGGATGTCGTCACCGATGACCTCGGAGAGACAGGTCGTGTGGACCGCGACCACCTTTGGGTTATAGATCGTAAAGATGTTGGACAAGGCCTGTGTCATGTTGGCCAGGCCGCCGAAGACGGACGCGCCTTCGGTGAATGAGCTGCTCGTGGCCACGACCGGTTCCTTGAAATGGCGCGTGAGATGGCTGCGGTGATACGCGCAACATCCCTGTGAGCCGTGACTGTGCGGCATGCAGCCGTTGATGCCGAGCGCGGCATACATCGCGCCGATGGGCTGGCAGGTTTTCGCGGGATTAATGCGGAGCGCCTCGCGTGGTTTGATCTCAGCAGTGGTTCCGTCGAGCATAATTTTGTCGGTTTAAGGGTTAAACGGGTTCATCGGCGGCCGCGGCAGGCTTGCGCCAAGCTTTGGCTTCGCCATTTTTCTTGATGCCAGGCAGTTTCGAGGCGTGGACCAATTCGGCTGAGGACTGTGGGGCCTTTTCCCATGGTGGCGTGATGAATTTCCAGACTTTGGTGGTCAGCATCCGGTCCACTTCGCGATAGAAATTGATCGCGCCGCCGAACGCGGCATATGGGCCGCTGTAGTCGTAGCTATGAAGTTGTTTGCACGGCACACCCATTTTTTCAATGACGAACTTGTCCTTGATGCCGGAGCCGATAATGTCCGGCTTGTAAATTTCGATCAGCTTCTCCATCTCGTGATGGCTGATGTCATCGATCACGAGAGTGTTTTTCTTCATCTCGGACATCATGCCTTCGTAATCCTTGAAGCTAAACCCGCCGGCTTTGAGCGCCTCGATTTGTTCCGGCGTCCTGCTCGGCTTGAAGCGCGCCGGATCCGGCTCGACGTGCAGTTCCTCGATGTTGCGCGAGTCGGCATCCACTTTGATCGTGGGCAGCACTTTCCGGCCTTCGTAATCGTCGCGGTGAGCAAACTCGTAACCGGCGGAAACGATTTCCATGCCCAGGTCACGGAACAAATCCTGGTAATGATGTGCCCTGGAACCGCCGACGAAGAGCGCCGCCTTCTTGCCTTGATGCTTGGCTTTGAGTTCGTCGCGGACGGGGCGCAACGCCAGCATTTCTTGCGCGATCACCTCCTCGACGCGGTCCGTCAGCTTTTTGCTGTCAAAGTATTTAGCGATCTTGCGCAAGGTTTTCGCCGATGCTTCCGCGCCGATGAAATTCACTTTGATCCACGGGATGCCGAACTTTTTCTCCATCATCTCCGCGATGTAATTGATCGAGCGGTGGCACATCACGCCGTTGAGCATGACGGTGTGCGCCTTTTTCACCTGGTCGTAACTGACGTCGCCGCTCAAGGTCGAGGTGACGTGGATGCCGCATTTGCGCAGGAGCGTGTCGATTTCCCAGGCGTCGCCGCCGATGTTGTATTCGCCCAGGATGTTCATGTTGAACTCCGCTTCATCCGCCTTGTCATCCAGGCCGATGATGTTTTTGAACACGCCATTGTTGGCGATATGATGGCCGGCGGATTGGCTCACGCCCTTGTAGCCTTCGCAACTGAAAGCCATGACGTTGATGCCCAGTTCCTCCTTCATCTGCTTGGCCACGGTGTGGATGTCATCCCCAATGAGGCCGACCGGGCAGGTGGCCAGAATGGCAATCGCCTTAGGTTTGAAAATGGCGTAAGCCTCGCGGATGGCTTGCTTCAGCTTCTTTTCGCCGCCGAAAATAATTTGGTCCTCCTGCATGTCCGTATTCATGCAGTATTGGAGATAGTTCGTTGAACCGGCGGGGGCGCGCACCAGATTGCGGCGAGAGAGCCAGGCATAAAAGCCGCAGCCGACCGGCCCGTGGGTGATTTGCAGAATGTCGTAAATCGGCCCCAACACGACACCACGGCAACCGGCGTAGGTGCAACCTCGTTGCGTAATGATGCCGGGAATGGTGCGCGAGTTGGCGCCAATTTCCGGCGGCGCTTCCGGCTCATTGAGGACAATTTGTTTGGCTCGTTTCTTCCGCGTTTTGGCCGGATAAATCTTGAGCATCTCCTCTTTTACCGCCGCCGGATCAGGCACGGTCAAAATATCGGTCGGTTCGGGCATAAAAGCCTCTTTCTTGTTGTTATCTGCACCTGTCCCAGTCCGCAAAGGTCGCCGGCGGATCAGTTGTAGAGTCCGAACTCCATCAACAACTTTTCCAATTCAGGAATGGCCAAGGGCTTCGGGATGACGAAATTCTGATTGTGATCAATCGCCTGGGCCAAGTTGCGATACTCATTGGCCTGGCCGCATTGCGGGTTCCACTCGATCACCGTTTTGCGGTTGATCTCGGCGCGTTGCACATCGTTGTCGCGCGGCACAAAGTGAATCATCTGCGTGCCGAGCAATTTGGCGAATTGTTGGATCATTTCCTTTTCGTTATCGACCTTGCGGCTGTTGCAGATCAAACCGCCGAGGCGGACCTTGCCATTGGTGGCAAATTTCAAAATGCCTTTGCAGATATTATTCGCCGCATACATCGCCATCATTTCTCCGGAGCAGACGATGTAAATCTCTTCCGCCTTGCCGTCGCGGATCGGCATGGCAAATCCGCCGCACACCACGTCGCCCAGCACGTCGTAAAAGACGTAATCAAGGTTTTCGCTGGCATCATAGGCGCCGAGCTGTTCGAGCATGTTGATCGAAGTAATGATGCCGCGTCCGGCGCAGCCCACGCCTGGTTCCGGTCCGCCGGACTCCACGCACAAGGTGTTGCAGAAGCCTCCATTGCGAATGTCCGCCAACTCGACGTCCTCGCCTTCCTCGCGCAGCGTGTCAAGCACGCTGCGTTGTGACAAGCCGCCGAGGAGCAGACGGGTGGAGTCGGCCTTGGGATCACAGCCCACCACCATGACTTTCTTGCCCATCTCGGCCAGGCCGGCGACCGTGTTTTGTGTGGTAGTGGACTTTCCGATTCCGCCCTTTCCGTAGATTGCAATTTTTCTCATAATAGATTCCGATTTCAATTTTTAGTCCGGTTAAACTTCCGACCGGGCGATTGTTCCTTTAGCAGCCAACATGCCAATGGAAGAAAGGGCCAACTTGGGCCTCTGGAACCAAGAAATCACCGAGGGAAAAGGCAAAATAATGTTCCGAAAACCCAGGCACCCGCCAAAGCTACGTTTGCGTAGGAACGTGATGGGGAAGCTACCCGGATGTAACTTTAGGGGAGCAACGCGGCCCCAGCCCGCTCAGCAAAGCAGTTTGCGCACGTTGTAGTAGCCGCCCAGGACAAGATATTCGGATTCCCCGGAGAGGAGCGACTTGGGCAGCAGTCCGCTGAAGAAGATGATTTTGGCCAGCGGCACCTGCACTTCCCAGGCGCTGGAGCCAAATTCCCAGGCCACCTCCCGGTCTGAAGTGAATGAACTCAGGTTGTTGAGTTGCACCAAATCCGCGCCGCCGGCGGGAGCCTCGCTGCCGCCGTTGCGGTGGTGGATAGTGTACTCCTCGGGATCGTGGGTGCCGCGATAAAGGGTTTTCCAACGCTCGCCCGGAGAGCGGCGCCGCAGTTCGTCCTGGCAGAAAGTGTAAAGGAGATCGAGCTGCATCACAACGCCGGTGGATTTTGCGGCCCCTCGCATCCGATCAATCAAAAAGGCTTCTTGGGCAGCGGAATCATCGGCCAGCCGTCCGTTATGATAAGTGGCCAGAACACCAAAGCGGCTTTCCACCCACGCTTTAAGGACAGCGCCCGCTTGTTGGTTGCTGTCCGCTCCCCAAGCCCGCAACAAATGGACGTAGCTGTAAACCGACTTAGACTTCCCGTGGCGCTCGTTTTTTTCGTCGAGGCTAAATTTGACACTGATGTAGTCATGAAAGAGGCGGCCTCGTTCCCCGGCATCGGTGATCTCCTCCAAGCGGCGAAAGAAGGCCGCGTCCGTGCAGCGCGCGCCGTCAATTTCGATAGGGAGCGGGTTGGCCTGAAATTCTTCGGAACCGATGATCCACGGTGAGAGATTGCAGCGATTGAGCGTGCAGGAGGAGCGCGAGTGGTCTTCGGAGATGTTCCGATGATACAAATTTTCCGGCGGGCGCATTGGGAGAATGAAATGAAACGGGCGGGCGTCTGTCGAGGTTATTTGCTGGGGGAGGACAGGTTGAGAAGTTGCGGGGTTTGTTGATAAATGGCCGCGGCTATGGCCGGGTCGAGTTTTTTTAGCCAGCAGGCGGGAATGGCTTGAACGCCATAGAGCGCCCCGGCCAGTTGCCCGGCAAGCGCCCCAGTGGTGTCCGCGTCGCCGCCCCGATTGACCACACGCACGAGGCATTCTTCAAAACTCGCGGTGCTGACAAAACCATCTAAAACCGTCTGAACAGTGTCAACGATGTACCCGCTGGTATGGCCAGGCCAGGGTTTGAAACGGAAGGCCGGATGGCGCGCGATAAGATCGGCAGCGATTTGATTGCAACCAGACCGTTCCCCTTCCAGCAGGAGCCGCCGCGTCATGCAGGCCAGCGCAGCGGTGGCGGCATCGGATTCGGGATGGTTATGGGTCAGGTGCGCCTGCTCCGTGCTCCGTTGGATGAGGACCGCTTCGCTTTCCAGGGAGACAAAGACCGTAGGGAGATTGCGCATGGCAGCTCCGTTGCCGCCATCTCCTGCCGCCGGCAAAGCGCACAGGCTGCCATCGGCAAGATAACGGCTGATGCCGCGGCGGCAGGTGTTGCCAATGTCAACGGGTTCGTGGCGCATCCAAGCGGCAAAGGCGTCGGCAATGGCGCGCAAGTTCCAGCCGCCGCTGGCGATCAAGGCGGAGCTGAACGCAAGCGTCATTTCCGTGTCATCCGTCACTTGTCCCGGCTTTAACCGGAGCCAGCCATCGCCCACGATTTGATTGTGTGTCTTAAACTGCGCCGCAATTTCCTGCGCCGTCATAAACTCCACCGTGGCGCCCAAGGCATCGCCGACGGCCAAACCAAGAAAAGCGCCCAGTGCGCGGTCCAACAACGGGGGAACACCTTGTGCATGCGTTGGCATATTCAACGTGGAATCAAGTGAATGTGCGGCGCCTTGACGAGAGCCACCACGGAATAGCCGGGCTTCAGGCCCAGTTCCTCACAAGCCTGTTTGGTCAAGAGGGCGGTCAGAGCGAATCCGCAATCCAACTCGACCCGCATGAGCGGGCCTTCGCGAGTGACAGATACGATAACACCAGGCAGATGATTTCGCGCGCTGCTCGGACTGCTCCCCTCTGCGCTGAGGATGACATCCTCAGCGCGGATGCAAACGTAAACCTCAGTGGTTCTCGCCGCCGGGTAGGGCGCCATGGCGGTGAGCACTGTTGGGCCGACGGCCACACTCACAAGCCCGTCAGCGCTTTGCACGATGCGACCGGGTTGGACGGTCTCGACGGTAAGCAAGCTGGCCACTTCAAGGTTGGCAGGCCGGCTGAACACCTCCTGCACCGAACCGGTTTGCGCGACCTTGCCGTCAACCAACACAACCATTTCATCAGCCAGCGCCAGCGTTTCCACGCTGTCATGTGTCACATACAACGTGGGAATGCGGAACTCGTCACGGGGGCGGGCAAGATAGGGGATGATCCGCATTTTGAGTTTTAAGTCGAGGCTGGCCAGTGGTTCGTCCAGCAAGAGAAGGCTCGGCGACGCGAGCAAAGCCCGGGCGAGGGCCACGCGCTGCTTTTCTCCGCCCGACAGGCCGGTGACGCCGCGTTGGATAAGCGGTTGGATTTCCAAAACTTCCGTCACGCGCTCCAACGTGAGCAGATGGCTGCTTTCCCGCCCAGACTTGCGGCCGTAAAGTAGGTTCTGCCGCACGGACAGATGCGGAAAGAGAGCGAGGTCCTGCGGCACATAGCCGATGTCGCGTTGACGGACCGGAACAAACACGCCATCGTCCGTGTCGGTGAGGACCCGCTCATCGAATTGGATGAAGGCGGACTTGGCAGTGCGCAAACCGGCCACAACTTCGAGCAGCAAAATCAGCCCGGTAACGACCGGCGGCAAGACCAGCGGCAGGGCGACCACGGTCTCCACCAGCACCTTGCCGCGCCAACGCCGCCGGGCCAGGCGCCACGCCAGAGCCAGACCCGGCGGCAAAATCAACGCCGTGCTCAGCACGGCCATTTCCACCGTGAACGCGACGGTCTGCCATTCAGCGGCGGTCATGCGACGCGCCTGTGCCGGGAAGCCGGATTAGTCATCCACCCCAACCAGGACGCTGGAGGATTTGATGATGGCATAGGCAGTCTGGCCGCGTTTCAGCTTCAGCTTGAGGGAACTCTCCGTCGTGATGCTCGAAACGACTTCGATCCCGGGAGCGATTTCCAGGACGACAACGCTGCTGATGGGCCCCTTTTTGAGGCTCTTGACCGTGCCTTTGAAAATGTTGCGCGCGCTAAGTTTCATTATTTTTCTTTGGTTCCACCGGCGATTGGCCAGCGCCTCAAGCTATCATCTCGCGGCGGCAGATAAAACAACAAACCCACGACGACTAAAAACTGCGCCTGCCTCTTTGCCTGCAAGATAACCCAGAAATTGCTTTGCGGCGGCGGGTCGCGGCGCGTCTTTCACCAGAGCCATCGGATAAACAATCCTTGGTCCGACGCCGATTGGCACCTCGAAAGCGAGTCTCACTTTTTTGGAAATTGCAGCATCCGTCTTATAGACGAATCCGGCATCGACGTTGCCGGATTCCACCGCGGCCAGGACAGCGCGGACATTGGCGCACGGAATGACCTTCGAGGCGATTGCCGGCCACAACCCGCACTTTTCGAGATAGACTTTGGCGTAGGTTCCGGCGGGAACCGTCATGGGGTCGCCGAGCGCGACGCGCTGGACGGCGGCATTGGTCAAGTCGCCGGGCGACCGGACGGTGGCGGTGTCCGGGGCCGTCACGATGACGAGCGAATTGGCGAGAAGATTTTGGCGCGTTTCTTTGACGATCAATCCCTTCGTTTCCAGAGTATCGGCCCACGCCTCGTCAGCGGAAATGAAGAGGTCGGCGGGAGCGCCTTCCTCAATTTGCCGCGCGAGCAGGCCGGAAGCGGCGAAATTGAAAACAACTCTTTGGCCGGTTTGTTTTTCGTAGGCGCCAGCGATTTCCTGGAGGGAGTCCGTCAGGCTCGCCGCGGCGAACACCGTGACTGGCGCGGCACTGCTTGCACTTTGGAGGCAAGACAAGAGTGCCGCACTGGTCAGGATGGAAGCAATCAGCTTTAAGACGCCAGCAACGGCGGGCCTGGGAAAGGCAGGGCCGCCTCGCCGAGGCGACCCTGCCAACGAGAAACACACGCGGACGGCTCGGGCCTCCTTCGCGCTGGACGCTTCGGAGCGCAAGCGATCTGTCCCTGCCATCCATGACTGACCCATTGCAGCCAGACGTTTCATTTGCCATTCAGCTCAAGCGATTCTCGGGACTCTTCTGTGATCAAAAGGGGAGGCGCACTGTCGCTAGAAACTCATTGTAGTAAGTAGGCTTGCTCGTAACGGCCATTTGATAACCTAGGCCAACGGTCATGCCCAAGCGCTCCCAGATGGGAAATCGCCCGAAGATCAATCCGGGGGTAAGGGAAAGTTGTTCTTTGCCTTCATGCTCGCCATCCGGGTAGTAAGTGTAGTTGGCTTCCACCTCGGGCCAAATTACCTTTGCCACCTTATACTGAAACGCGGTGTTAAACGCGATGGGCATTCCGGGGCCAGTCGGATCGGTGCCGCGGTCCGTGGGCAGCGAGAGGCCCAAGGTGCTTTGAATGTCAAAATTGCCCCAGCCTTTGCCGCCAGCGATGGTGGGGGTGAAAGTGTAACGACCTTTGGTGTTGGCCTCACCACCGGTCGGCGCCGTCATCCCCAAAAAAGTGGTAAGGATATAATTGCCATGTTCTTCATTCGCGGAGAGCAATCGGTATTTCAGGAGAAAGTTGTCGTCGGCAAATCCATCCTCGTCCGCCGGTTTCTTGTGGGACTGCCACGCCGGCACGCCGAGAATGACTTCCACCGGTTCGGCAGGAATGATTTCCAGCCCTTTGCCTGCGCCATAACTCGTGAGGGTATTGCCGCCCGCGGTGGATTGGATCGTCTGATCATAGCGAAACTCCTGTTCCAGGCGAGGAGTCACAGTGACCAAAGGCGTAATCCAGTGCGGCTGTTCGGCCTGGGTTCTTGAGACCATATTTAACCACTTCGAGAAAATATCTGTCCGGGACGACGAGTCGCTGGAGGCGTCCTGCGCTCGGAGCGGCGTCCCGGCCGCCAAGAGGAGAAACGCCGCGAGAACACGCGCGTTGAAAGATTTCAACACAGGCGGGACACGAGCTAATTCGAGTGGTGTCAAGGTATGTTGTAACATGGTCTTTTCGATTTGAGGTTTAGCGTTTGGTGGTGTCTTCATTTTTTATCTCTAGTTTTAGTGGAGTCGTACTTGGGCGCGGGATGGAAATCCTTGCGCTCAAAGCGGTCATCGGCGACGACGGGTTTATCCGGCACAGTGTCCAGCCAGCCGCAGCGTTGCACCGGATAATTGTCGTATTGCGGAACGTAAGGTTTGATGTCGAGCAGCGGCGTGTCGTCCAGAATGTCCACCTCGGCCAGGCGAAGAATGCAGCCCTCGATGTTCAGGAGACGGACGCAGGACATGCCCACCGGGTTGGGCCGGGCCGGAGCACGCGTTGCGAACAAACCGCGTTTTACCGTGTCGCGGTAGGGCACGACGCTCATCATGGCGGGCGCCGTGCGGTGAAAATAATAAATGAGCCAGACGCGGTCAAAGCCGCTGAGGTCTTCCAATCCGTCAACAAATTCCGGATGCAAAGTCGCATAGCCTGGAGAGTTGCCCGCCCGGCACGGCTGGATGGGCGTGCCGGCCGCCTGCTTGAACTGTGAGTGGACGCGCCCTATTTCCAACAGGCGAATTTCAGGGATGATTGAAGTCATAAGATCTGCAGTTCTCCAGTCTCCCGTGCGTCGTAACCGGGCAGTTCGCTGATGAAGCGGCGGCAAGAGCGCGCTCGCAGCAGCCGCACCAGCGCCTGAAGGCGTGGGTCGTGTTGGTAGGCGACGTGAAAGCACAAATCCAAAGTCTCCGCGCGCACCGGCAGAAAATTCAACCCAGCCTCCATTGCGCTAAACCGCACGCACACCCCTGTCTCCGCCCAGCCTGCGCGCACCGCTTCAGCCACCGCCGCGTGTCCATTCACTTCGCGCCCGGAAAATGCCCGGCCGCCCAACAATTCGTCCTGGCATTCGCGTGCCGCCGAACCGGGTTCGCGCGCGGCCCAGCGCAACGGGCGCCGCGCCACGCTTTCTGCCGAACACGAATGATCATCCGCCGCCAGCGCTAGCCCGCTTTCCCATCGGGTCAGGCGTAACAACCGGCCCTCGTTGCCGAGTTGCGCGCGCGCCATCTCAGCGTTGCGTGCCGGATGTTCGTCCGTGGAATAGTGCAGCCCCGCGACATGGACCAATCTTTGGCGCAGCAACTCCAGCGCAGCGCGTCCACTGCGGGGAAAGACCAGCAATCGAAAACTGGAAGCGCGAGCATATTCCGCCGCCAGCAAACCAGCCGCCGGATCGCAACACGCCATGACGAGAGTTGTTTCCGCGGATGCCGGACGACTCTCCCGCAACACGCCGTTGCTCCAAACCCCGTCATGCGGCACCAGGTTCAGAGTCCCCGCCTCCACCGGATACAGCCGCCGCCGCAGATGAACGTTTGCCTCCCAATAACGGCAGTTTTCTGTGCGCGGCAGCCATGCCCATTCAGGCGCGGTCGAAACGGGTGTTCTCTCACGGCTGAATAATTCCTCAACTGAGCAATCGAAGACTGCCGCTAGGGCCAGGGCAGTCGCGACCGAGGGCGAGAGGCGTTCGCCCTCTATCGCACTCACTGCGGCGCGCGAAATGCCCGCCCGTTTCGCCAACTCCGCCTGGGACCATTCGCGCGCCAGCCGCCGCGCGAGCACTGCGTTGGATGATATAATTCTGTCGTTCATGGATATAATCGTATCACTTCGGCCCAGCAAAGATCGCCATCGAACAAGTGTTCTAATGCAACTGCGATGCCAAACCATTCCGCTTTTCCGCGAAACAGTCAAACTCTCTGCAAATCAAGGGCGTTTATCGCGAACTGATTCTTTCAAGGGAGGGATTCCACAGCGAAAAATCCCACCTAAATGTAGTTTGGGCCATAAAAAGCTACGCGGATGTCACTTTCGCGGAAGCGATTTCTTCGCCGCGGCGAAAGCGTTTGAAATCAATGCCGAATCGTTTTACGCGCAGCCCGATCTGGCGTTCGGTCAGGCCCAGATTGCGCGCGGCACCCGCCATGTTGCCCTCGCACGCCTTGAGTTCTGCCACGATCATCTCGTATTCCAGCGCGGCCAGGGCAGAGTCGAGTGTGCCAGCGGAACCTTTCTCCGACGGGTCCTTTTTCTGCAACGTCGGCGGCAGATGGTGCGCTTCAATCGAGTTCCCCGGGCACAGCAAAACGGCGCGCTCGATGCAATTCTCCAACTCCCGCACGTTGCCAGGCCAATGGTAGCTAACCAGCAAGTCAATCGCCGCCGTAGAAATGCGACGGACGTCCTTGCCGCTGATTTTGCTGAATTTTTCCACGAAATGATCGGCCAACAGCAGAAGGTCCGCTTTTCGGTCTCGTAACGGCGGCACGTAAATCGGAAAAACATTGAGCCTATAGTAGAGATCGGCGCGCATCTTTTCCCGCTCGATCATTTCCTCCAGGTTCCGGCTGGTGGCGGCGATGATGCGGACATCGCAATGCATTGGGGTCTGGCTACCGACCCGTTCAAATTCCTTTTCCTGCAAGACGCGCAACAGCTTGACTTGGGTGGGCGGCGAGAGATCGCCGATTTCATCCAGAAAAATCGTGCCGCCGTCGGCAATTTCGAACCGCCCCTTGCGCATCGCCACCGCCCCCGTAAACGCGCCTTTTTCGTGTCCAAACAATTCGCTTTCGATGATTGATTCCGGCAGCGCGGCGCAATTGAACTTGACGAAGGCCTTCCCCTTGCGCGGGCTTTGCTCGTGCAGCGCCCGGGCTACCAGTTCCTTGCCCACGCCCGATTCGCCTCGGATCAGCACCGTGGTCACGCTGCTGGCCACCTGCTCGATGTGCAGAAAGACCGTCCTCATGGCGTTGGAATTGCCGATAATGTTCTTCGGTCGAAAATTGGTCTCAATCTGCTCTTGCAACCGCTCGTTCTCCCGCCGTAGCGCCAAGAGCTTTTCATGGGTGTGACGATGAGAATGCACCGTCTGCGCGATGGCGTTGGAAATGAGCGACAGCAAACGGCGGTCTGAAGACAAACGAGCACGACTGTCAAGAAGCCGTTCCACACTGAGCGTGCCGACCACCTCAGCGCCAAACTTGATGGGCACGCAAATGTAGGCGACTTTCACGTCTTTCTGGCCGGACCGGATTTCTTCCAGCCACCGCTCGTTGAAAACGGGTTCCTTCGCGATGTCCCTCACGACCAGGGCTTGCCCGCTGCTCGTCACTTGACGGATCAACTCCCGGCAAGTTTGCAGATACTCTTGTTCCCGACCGGACGCCAAACCGACAACTTCGCTGATGGTGACTTCGCCCTGGTCGCGGTTAAGAATCGTGATGGCACCGCGTTTCATGCCCAGCGCCTCGGCCATCTTCAGCAGCACCGGCCGGATGACGTCCCTCAATTCCATGCTGCTCTCCAATGTGTAAGAGATGCCAAAAAGCAGACTTAATTCATCCACGACCCGACAGCCTGACGGTGCCGTGGTTCCGCTGAGCGGGTCCAACCCTATCGCTTCGCCACCCGGACAGCCGGGAGGACAATCATCCGAGAACTTCTCCATGCAAAACTCTGGCGCAGCTTTTGTGCCAAGCTGGGGGCATGTCTTGGGTTAACAACTTGCGGCGAAATAGGATGCGAAGTGAATAGCTATCTCCTCCTCTTGGCACGCTCGTTGCTCAGTAGGATTCATCTAACTTAACTTAACCTCAGCTATTCCGAGCATTTGATTTGGCTGCTAAATCCAGCCAGAAAAGGAAGAGGTGTCTGCGCCGTTTAATCCAGCCTGCGCAAAGGAAAACACCACCAGCTGCCAGGGTAATGCACCGGCTTGCACGGCATCAACTGGCGAAAGCGCTTTCAAGCTCACAAAATGCTTTTTTACTTGCGGTTCCATGTAGGTGTCAGGCTGCGAGGTTTAGCCCGAACGAATAAAAAGATCTCCGCTCTCAACCTGGCCACCCGACCGTTTTTGCAATGCGTGAGAGGCATTTCAGTGTCCGGGCCATTGGTCGCGTCGCGGAATGAACTTGCACAAGGGGAACACTTGCGCTCGCCTTTTTAAGTTCTTGTAACCGTCTCGCGTTTTGCTTGATTTCTCCCATCGGTGGGGCTTCACCGTCAATGGCAGAAATGGTCCATTGGCAACGCACCACACGGTTTTTTGCCAAACAACGACCGATTCTTGTAAAATCAAGCACCTCCGTAATCGGCTGGCCTTGTAGGAGTACTGGAGTACTTACGCGAGAACCGACCTCGCGAGCGCCCGGTCAAACGCGTTGTTCAGAAAACACGGAGATTCAGTCTTCAAGGCTTTTATTTCAAAACTGAGTTTCGATTCCTTTGCGGTGTATCGGAGCTGAGCGATTTCCTGGCCCTTGTCAAAATCCTGGAATATCAGAATAAAATCTGCCTGAGTGCCGGAAGTTACGCGGGATGATCCGGGCATCAATGCTCTGGGCGGAAGTAAAGCGAGGCATAGCGAGTCGGGGTAATACGCAAGGCCATCGCTATTTACCAACTCCCAAGAGTTCATCCGGACTTCCCAACTTCCGCCCGTTCGATTTTGAACATTAATAAACACCTCGGTCGCTGTCAGGATGGTTTTCGATTCGTGAAAGGAGAAAAGCGTTTTGAGTTTGCACCGGTCGCGACCGCCCGGTTCACATCCGCAGTTGTAGGTTTTGCCTCTTTCAACCGACAGCAGTGTCAATTGGATTCCATTGGTCCTCAACGTAATTGGTTTCATAGTCATTCCGCTCTCGCCAATGTGGTGCGCCGGATTTAGGGCTGTGAACCGTAAATTAACACGTCAAACGCGATCGACAACGACGGCATGGCAACAAAGGTGTTACGTTTTGAAGTCGGCGGAAGACCCGGAATCGGAAGCCACATTTCGCCCAACTCCGTGCGGACTCTTTCTTCGGCCGCGGCAATCCACTCTTTGCCACAACATTTACAGGAAATCACTCTCCCTGTCCGTCACATTTCGTGCCCGCCCGTCAATTCGCCGTGGAACCCCGTTTCATTCTCATACCCCATCGGCGCATAACGGCTGATTGCCGCGCTAACTTTGCCGACAATTCCCTTCAAAGTGGGAAACCGACGAAAACGAGGAACGTTGACATAAGTGCCGCTCCTTGGGTTGACTTGAGGACGTTTGCGCCGCTTCAAGGTCGGTGTGTAAAGTGGAAAATGCCTTCTGGGCGCTTGAAAGATTCCCGCTTTGCAGGGAGCTAACGAGGCCTTGGTAGTCAGTGTTTGCCTGGCTATTATCGCCAAACGGTTGACTGAATGACAACTGGGCTTTTCCAGCAAAGACCTCGCAAGATTCCCTTCGCAGTTCCACCCGTTCCACCCAAAGTTATTTGACATTTTCGCGGCAGAGGTTAAATAGCGCCCTGGTTCGGGCAGTTGCGCCATCACCAAGTTGAGCGAATGGCCCGAGGTCAGCAGAGTCACCAGATGCACGCGCCACAATTGGGTCGCACTCCGAGCGCAAGGACGCCCGCCCGTAAACTCCCGTGCGCCAAGGACGTCGATGGAAGCGGCCGGAAGGTCGGCGCTTTTGATACCAACTGAGGTCAATACGTTAGTCCTGCGACTGGTTTCTGTGCGACGGTGCCAGTTCAGCCTTCATAAACAGCAAACGAAGGCTGTTCAGCACCACAACCACCGTGCTGCCTTCATGCCCGACCACGCCGACCGTGAGTGGAATTTTCCCGAAGAAAGCGAAACTGACGAGAACGGCTATGGTTCCGAGCGACACGAACAGGTTTTGGCGAATGACTCTCCGGGCGTTCTGACTCAGTCGAAACGCCGCGACAAAGTTTTCCAGCCGGTCATGCATCAGCACGATTTCCGCCTGTTCCAGGGCAGCGTCCGCCCCACGCGCGCCCATGGCCACACCAACGTGCGCCGCAGCCAGACTGGGCGCATCATTGACCCCGTCGCCCACCATCGCCACCCGTTTTCCCGCAGCCATGAAACCGCGAATGGCTTCCACCTTCTGTTCAGGTTTCAGTTCGGCGCGAACATCGGACAAGCCAAGTTCGCGCCGCAAAGCCTCAGCCGATGCTTGTCGGTCGCCAGTCAACACCACGCAATGCACGCCCATGTTTCCCAACGAGTCCAGCACCGGAGCGGATTGCGGCCGGATGTCGTCACGAAGCAACACGCGGCCAAGGAGGTCACCGTCCGCGACCCAGACTTCGGAAAGGCCAGGCCGGTTTATGGTAACGCTCTCGTTTAATGAGGCCCAGCGGGAATCATGCGAAAGCATGCCCCCAGCCACTCGCGGCGGCCCAGAAATATTTTTCTTGCGCCCAGTTCGGCTTGAATGCCCATACCGGTCATGGACATGGAGCTGTCGAATTCAACCGGGACCAAGCTGTGATGTTTGCCATGATGAGTGATGGCCCGCGCTAGCGGATGCGTCGAGAGCCGTCCGACGGAAAAAGCCAGCCGAACGATTTCGGCTTCGCGCCCCGGGGGAAAGCTCTCCACCGTTTCCACCTGCAGTTCACCTGTCGTGAGTGTGCCGGTTTTGTCGAGGGCCACCACGTTCACTTCGGAAAGCTTTTCCACAGCCCCGCCGCCACGAAACAAGATGCCGCGCTTGGCTCCCCAGGCGATGGCCGCGAGCACAGCCGAGGGAATCGAGAGCACAAGCGCGCATGGAGAAGCGACCACCAGCAGCGTCATCGCGCGGTAGAACGCGCTGTGGATCGCCGCAGTGGAAGCAAACGGCGGCAAATCCATGACAAACCACCAGAAGAAGAACATGCCAAGTGCCAAGCCAAGGATGGCGTAGGTATAACCTGTTCCAAATTTATCCGTGAACCGCTGAGACGGGGCCTTCAGATGCTGGGCTTCGTGAATCAGGCGGACGACTTTCTGCAGAGCGCTCTCGCTTGCCTGGCGGAGCACCACCACCTCCACAACTCCCCAGAGGTTGATGGTGCCCGCAAGCACCGTGTCACCCAATGTTTTCTCCACAGGATTCGCCTCACCGGTCAGATTGGATTCATCACTGGCGGTTTTGCCTTTGACAATTTCAGCGTCCACCGGAAAGAGCGCCCCGGGTTTGACCAGAAGGCGCTCTCCCACACGCAGACCGTCCACCGCCACTTCCTGTTCCCGCCCCGCTGCATCCACCAACGTGGCCACTTTGGGGGCCGTGCGAAAAAGTGAGCGAATTTCCCGCTGGGTCCGGCCCATGGCGTAATGCTCCAAGGCCCCAGAGGTTGAAAACAGGAAGAGCAGGATGGCTCCCTCCGCCCATGCGCCCACCATCGCGCTGCCTGCCGCCACCGCGAGCATAAGAAAGTGAACGTCAAGTGTGCGCGCACGAATTTTCTCATAGGCCTCCTGGGCGGCAAACCAGGCTCCCGCAATACATGCAATCAAGTAAAGAAGCAACGACGAGAATGACTGGGGCGCTAAAGAGCCGGCCAGTCCGAAAAAGGCACACAACCCAGCGGCCACGACCCGGGTTCTCCACTCATTCAGATCGTCTTCCTCTTCCGGAATATGGACTTGGCGAGGCTCAATTCTCGGCAGCGGAAGGTCTCGCCAGCGCCAAAACTTCGGAGCGGAGGGACAGCGGATGCGCGCCACGGTGACAGTGCCGCCGCTTTCTGTAACAGTGAATCCAAGTTGTTGAATCGGCTCCAACGGGCGTTTGCAGGGCGCGCAACCAGGCTCCGCGTGGAGAAGCCGGCACTCTTGCGCCGAACGTACAGCTTGAACCTTTGCCAGCGATTCTCGAATGCGCTCGGCCACGCCCGAGTCAGACACCCGTCCGAGAGTGGCGACAGAGATTTTGCCCTCCACCGCCCTGATGGAGATGGCCTCCACTGAGCGATTCTTCGCCAGTTCATTGGCTGCGGTTTGGATGAAACAGGGGTCTCCCATCACGGCGTAGAGCTAAGTTTCAAAGGCCGATTTCATCATCCCAATTCAACAGCTTCATCCTCCTTTGATGATTTGCCAGGCGGATTTAAGCGCGTCCGGCAATCCCCAAATGTCCATCGCCGTAATGAGAATCGCGCTCGCCCAGCCGGCTATGAGCAGAAACCAGCCGTTTTTCCAAGCACCCATGCGCTTGCGGGAACTGGTGAACTGGAGCAATGGGAACATGGCGAAGGGGAGTTGAAGGGCCAGCACCACCTGGCTCAAGTTCACCAGGTCAGTGACGCTGCTGTCGCCCCGTAGCCCAATAATCAGGACCGCCGGGATAATCGCCAGTGTGCGAGTGATGATCCGGCGCAACCACGGTCTAATCCGCCAGTGCATAAACCCTTCCATCACCACCTGCCCGGCTAATGTTCCGGTAATGGTGCTGCTCTGTCCGCTGGCCAGCAATGCCACCACGAACAAAGTGCTCGCGACGGCCGTGCCCAACAAAGGCGCCAGGGTGAGGGACGCAATGCGAATCCAGTCGCTCTCCGGGCTGAACGTGACCACTTGCCCGCCGGCCACGGTGACGCTGGTCTTTCCGTAGAAAACCATGGCTGCCAACACCATAATGGCCGCGTTGACAAAGAAGGCGACCGTCAAGGCCACGACCGAGTCGATGGCATTAAACCGAATGGCGGTGCGAGTAGAGGCTTCGTCCTTCTGCAGCTTGCGGCTTTGCACCAGGGCCGAGTGCAGGTAAAGATTGTGGGGCATGACGGTGGCCCCGATGATCCCGATCGCGCCGTAAAGCATTCCGGCCTGACGGAGGCTGGGCGTGAACAAGGCGCTCCCCATCTCCAGAAAACCGGGATGAATCTGCGGGAGAACGAAGATTTCAATGTAGTAGCAGACGCCGATAGTCGCGATCAGCAACAGAACAATCGCCTCGATAGTCCGCACGCCGAAGCTTTGCAGGGCCAGGAGGAGCAAGACGTCCAACCCCGTGATGATGACCGCCCAGAAGAGCGGGATGTGGAACATGATGTTGATGGCAACGGCGCTGCCGAGCACCTCCGCCAGATC
>JBKQWF010000061.1:0-8585 GCA_052139695.1 Limisphaerales bacterium | reverse complement strand
TTTGCAAAATATTATTGATTAGAGTTTGATTTGAAGTAACTTGATCAATAGTCATATTAAGTGCAGTTAAGAGTGATGTAAATGCCATATTTGTTGGTGCTAATAAAGTTATGCCATTATAGTATGTCAAGGTATTCATAATTTGAGTACTTGCGAGGGACAAGAGTTGAACAAGAGTCGACAATTCTGGGATAACTGCCAAGACTTGCATCAAATTTTCAGTAGCCGGCATTAAAACTTTATCAATTCCTTGAACGACACCATTACTTGCTCTCAGATTGACAATAATTATTTCGGCACCATTGATTGTGACAATATCTCTAAATGTTGGTTGTGTATAAACATTCTCTCTCAATCTCAAACCATTGTCAAGACTTGGCACAAGTTTTCCATCCTCAAAGGCAACACGAGGAATACGTTGGGAACTTATGTGATATAACAAAATTTGACGAATTGTACTTGTACCACAACTCTCTATTCCATCAAAAGCGTCATTCATGGGTGCAAACAATGTCAAATTTGGCGATGTTTTCAGTGCTCTAACAATATCTGGAAACCTATCAATCAATTTAACCAATTTACGAAATCTTCTATCTCTCTCAATCACCCTATAAATCGAATCTGAACTTTCCTCTTTTGAATAATTTCTCTCTGAACAATCTTCCCTCTCTGACCAATCAGATCTTGAACAATCCCTGTCAGATTTCGAACATTCAGATTTTGAACACTCAGATTTTGGACATTCAGATTTTTGACATTCAGATTTCGAACATTCAGTTTTCGAACATGTAGATTTCGAACATGATCTTGGATAATCAGATTTAGAACGAGAGTTATCAGAAGAGTCAAGATGTGACTTTGAAGATAGTAATGATGGACTTGATGTTCTTGAATCATTCATATTTTTTGAATAATTTGTTTCAAGCGATGGACTCGATCTTTCAAAAGTATTCTTGGAGAAAGATTCAGTTTGGGTTGAATCTGTTGTGCAACATTTTGAACAGGATGATGAAGAGCCTGAACACACACAACAAGTGGTTGAATTGGAAATAAAATGTATATTTGAAGAATTATCAGACTTGTCACTTTCTGCCATTTTATATTTATATATTTTTTCTTTTGTTGAGAAATTCAATAAATAGAAAAAAATTCAATAAACATAAATAAATATAAAAGATTTTTAGATTTGAATAAATATTAAAAGGATGGAGACAACGGTGCCAAATTTTGAGAGTTTGGATTATTATGAAATTCTTGGGTTGCAGAGAAATGTAACAGAGGATATATTAAGAAAAACTTATAAAAAGCTTGTCAAGATTTATCATCCTGATAAGACGATAGAGAACAAGGAAACTGCAACGTTGAGATTTAAAAAGATACAGGACGCTTATGAAATTTTGTCGGATCCACATAAGACTCCGCCAAGGTCAGCTTGCCGTCGTGGTCCTGGTCGAGAAGGGCAAACACGTCGGTCCCCTTGCGGATCGCCTCCGCGCCCTGGCGTTCCGCGAGGAATTCCGCCAGGCTGAGCACCCCGTCGCCGTCCCGGTCCAGTCCCTTGAAATGGGTCTCCTCGCTGTACGGCCGCACGAGGTGTACCTCAAACCCGTCGTCGGCCGGCGCCGACGTGCCGTACTGGTACGCCGGCACCGACTCCTTCCGATCCATGCACCCCGCCGCAACGGAACATATTCCTAACGCCAACCACGGGCACATCCGGCTGCATACCATGTTCGATCTCCCGATCTTCGTTCCTCGCGGACTTCAAACAATCCCCACTCCGCATCGCGCGGCAAATCACCATTCCTGATTTCGTGATTTCTTCTCCGCGTCACTTTTCGGTCAACTCCGGCAGTCCCATCTGCCGCCGCTCGCGGTTTGCATCAGCCAGCGTGATGTGGTAAATGTAAATCGAGTAACCGGCCATCGCCACGGGCTGGAAGTTGAGGAAATATCGATATCGTTGAGAGCGATCATAGATCTCGTTGACGCTCAACGCATACCAGCCGGGCAGGGCGCCGAAGCTGGCCGGGTTCGGGTTTTCGGCGCCATGCGCGTTGTCGAGCGCGAATGGCGGGGCGCCAGCGGACTTGATCCTGCTCCGCTCCAGCGGATATGCCCCTAAGTAGGCGAGCTTCATCGGCCGGGCCTCGGGGTGCGCTTCGCACCAGTCTTCCAGGTAAAAGAAATCTTGGCCCGAGTCCATATTGCTATCCAATAAGTGGCGAGGACCGTTTCGCGGACCGGCAGTCAGGGCATCCTTGATCCATGAGAGAATGCCGCGATTTGTCTCATCCCCACAATTGGGCGTTGGATAAGACGTGTCGGCAGGCGTCGGAAGCACCGCGGCCAACTCGTTGAAATAGGACAGGCTGTGCGGATAGATGCTCAAACTGCTACCGACCGACCAAGCGAGCGCGACAATTAGGATCGCGGCTATTGCCAAGCGTCTTCGCGAAAACCGCCCCATCTCGAACACTCGGCCGATTTTGCTTATCCATACGAAGAGAAATGGCAAAGCCGGAAGGACGTAGCGCGAATGGACCGAGAAACCGGTTTGGCTGCTCACGAAAACCAGAATTGCCAGCAACGGCACGAGCACCACCATTTCATCGCGCCACGAAGCGGAAAACAATCTCCCTTCGCCCTTTGGCAGAGGGGTCGGGGCTGAGGCCGGTCCTGCAGGCACGGCTTGATGCGTCCTCCGAATATCCGAGGCCGAAACGCCCACTGCGAGCGCCGCCAAACACCACGTTCCCAGCGGTTCCTTGATTGCGAGGGCATACAGGTAATAATACCACCACCCATGATCGGCGTGTTCGCCGCGAAGATACGACGGTAGTCCACGCTCGAAATCGTATCGTTGCGTGTCGATTCCTTGCACAAACTCTGCCGGCAACGGAACTGGGATGGCACCAGACAACGTTCCGGTAAAGCGGTTTTGCAAGACCGCACTCCGTTGATTCTCTGGAACTTCTGGGCCGCGAAACAGGTGGCTGATAAAAACATATTGGCCAAGAGGACGAGACGTCCCGTCGAACAAGTAGCCCAGGTTGAGCACATAAAGGCCAAGGACGAGAACAGCCGCGAGTTGTCGAAAGGGTGGCAACGCTAATGATCGCAGTTCGAGCCTTGTCAGCCAGATCGGCAACGTCCACAAAGACCAGATCAATGGCCATAAGGCAAACGCGACCATCCAAGTTGGCTTTGCCAACGGCAAAAGCCCGAGGCTAATGCCAGCAATCATGGACCACACCCAGGTTGGCTTGAGAAGCCATTGCCGGAACGTGTAGACGGCGACCAAACCAAGCGCGGCAGCGACGGCATCAGGGCAGATGGTTGCTCCCCATGCAAGAACCGACGGCGAGAAACACCACAACGCCAAGAATACGAAACCCCCCGCCCAACCGTACATCCCTTTGGCCAAACGGTGCCCGAAATATCCGCCCACGAGCAGAAGCGGGATCAATGACCATCGCCCCAAGGTGAAACACCAACGCACCTTTTCAGAACTATTGGCGGCAATGAAGGCACTACCAATTGCCCATTCCGAGCGATCTTGAGGACGGGAGGAATAACACCCGAAATCGCACCTCGGATTACACATGCGCACCGGCAGCGCGACCACGATACGCGTCAGCGGCGCGTTAACGTTGAAGACATCAAACCCAAGTGTGCGGTACCAATAGACTGTTGCTCCCATATGCCCCACTTCGGTCCTGTTCGGACAGGTCGCCCAACCAATCCAGCCCACCGCTAGACCCTGGACTGAGAGCAAGAAAACAACGCGCCACCGCAAAACTTGATGCATCGGCAAGTATCTCGGGGCCGACATATCGTGCAACCACGCTTAAGGAAATGGTTTTAGCGGTTCCCAATTCCTCCCCAATCGGCCTCCACTCGGGTGACCGCGGTCATCGACAGCCCCAGACATCCTGACCCAAGCGAGCCTCGAGCCCCCCGCTGAGGTCGCCCGCGGTAATCTCACTGAGGCACAGCCAAGGAGTCAACTGCCCTATCCCTTGGTCTTCCGGAAATACGGACGCGGGATCTTCGAGATGAACGGCACCGCCGCGGCCTCCGATCCCCAACCAAGCTAGGGCGGGTGAACGGCCCATACCGTCTCGACCGCTACGCCGCCGGGACCGTCCTCTTGTTATCGCATTCATTTTCCCTGCCGTAGCTCAGAGAATCCAACCGCTCCATTCCACCGGTTTCCACGTACCGAAAAATCGAATCTCTACGCTGCATTCGGTTGCGACCGGTCAAGCGAGGTCGTGATCTGAACAATCGGCCACTTCTCTGTGACTACATGCACCTCGCGAGCAACAACTCACACAAATTGGACTGCGCAGAAACCTCCCACCTTACGGCGACTTCCCCGGAGCCATCCTTTTCCTTATCCGCCAAATTATGAAGAGGACAATTAGAAATATCGCGAGGATTGCGTTGACGATGATCACGGCCCAAAACGATCGCGGCTTAAGCGGCGGCTGCTCCTTGTTGACTTCAGGAATCTTAGGCTGTCTGATCCAGCCCGACGGCCCCTGGACGCCAACGCGATCAGAAACCTTGAAGGTCTTGTAGGTAAACAAGTCCGCGTCGACCGGTTCGTTAACGCTTTCCCACTGGAACTCGAACGTCGTCTTCTCGTACCCGCGGCCATACCCATACGGATTCCTTAAATGAGAAGACTCGTGACGCAGCGGGACCCAAACCTCGTGGATTCTCTTCCAATCCGTCCTATTCTCAGACACCAGTGTCCACGGATTCTGTTTCTTCATCTTCTCGTCAGAGGCACATTCAAACCTATAGATCCTCGGAGTGAATCCGGAATCCACGTCCACAGTCAAGCTCCACTTCTGATGCTGAATATTCGGGGCTTTGCCAACGGCCCGTTGCCAGGTGACGATGTAGGCGGATTCGTCACATTTGGCGACCCTGCCTTGAAACCTGAAAAATGCCACAAGCTCGTCAAATACCTGCTCCAAGGTGAGTCCCAAAGCTTGGTCGCTATCACTGTATAACGTGATACCCCTAATGTCAGCGAAGTTGCTGATTTGGGGGTTGGGAAAGTCCTTCGATGGCGCGATGCGGATAGACGAATTATCGGAATGATAAAACGTGGCCTGCGTCCCGTCGTCGGCATACATTGTCGTGAGCGTGCCCTTCATCGTAGTCGCAGTAGCCTTGTTCGTGCCCTTGGTCAACTGCACGGACTTCGGATCTACAACCCATCCGGGCCTCGTCATATCGTAACGCGTCTTGCCTGCGTCAACCGCCAGCAAACCCTCTACCGGCCCATTGAGATTTTCCTCGGGCCTAGCGTCAATTTGGGCAACTAACGCGCCGGTAAAACGGCAAACGCCGGAAAGCAGCTTGTACCTCTCCTTCTTCATCCCGGCGAGGATGAAATCAAATGCGGCGGCATCTGAGCTATCCATCGTGCTAGCACCAGATTGGCGCGCCGGGGCCTGCGAAAACGCGACCCCATTCCACCAGAGAAGGTTCGGGACGAGCGCAGCAAATACCGAACGATAAAAAGTGACTTTGCGCATTTTAAAGAGGTCCACGGATGGTCATAAAGTCAGAGATTGCAAGACTTGCAGAGCGTTCCTCCCCCAGGATGGCACCCCAAACTCATTTCGAACGCCGTGCGCAACGTAGAGCTTTTCCACACGATCACTGCAATTGTTGCGTTTATGAGCTAGGTACTGCTAGTGGCCCCGGTAGCCAATACTGTCTCATAAACGACTGCGCCAAGATCGGCGCGTTCCCGGGAATGGTCTCCTAGATTACCTTGCAGCAATTGCCCCGGAGGCCATTAGCGAAGCGCCAAAGCCTAAACGCAAATCGTCGCGAGCGGAATGTTGCCTCCCCATCAAGGCGCGCAGTTCCCACCGAACTCGAAAGGATGGGACCGCTCAGTTCCCGGGGCAGTTATTGGCCCAAACGATCGCACTAACAATACCGCACGTTCCGCCCTGTGTGCCGTTTTGGCATGGTCCGGAGGGCTGTGCGACGGTCGGGGTTCCGCAGCCGCCGCAATTATAGTTAGCAACGCACTCCCAATAACCGTACTCCGCACCCGTCTGGCAGTTGTAGTACCCACTCGGGGAGTCGATGCAATCGTAGAGCCAAGAATTCCCCGCAACGGTCCGAGTTTGGCCGGTCGTGTTGGCGGGACATATGACACCTCCCCCCGCTTGCGGAAGGCACCCCGTATTGCTGCACGCGGGCACCGATTGGCCGCATGCCCAGCAGTACCCTAAACCGAGGACCCAACACGGATTTGCCGCCAGAGCGCTCGTCGAGCGGTCCATGCCATCCTTCACGATTAAGATGGCAGCAAAAACGCTTACGGCAAACAACACCACGAACCATTTCCTACCCTGAGATCTGACAAAAGTACTCACAACACACCTCCCTTCAGGTTTAAACACGTGTCCCAATACGGCCAGAACACGCTACACGCTGTTTAACGCTCGCACAAATCATGAAAACATAGCGCAACCGTGACAATACGAAACGCATCTCCTTAAGACTTGAAAGAAAGCTGCGTTGGTATCAAAGGCGATCCTTCACGAGGGCTCTAACAGGTATCGAAGCCACAATATGCTTGGCTGGGCCCACGATTTCGATTCCGCCATTCAGAAAACCGGTCGCCGTTGCGTCTGCGGTATTCATGCTTACGGAAACCAGTAGCTCGTTTGCAGACGTTGTCGAGGACCGGACACGAAAAGCGGAGCCAAGGTTATGACTCACCGTGAGCCTGCGCGAATTCACGTCGGTGCTCCGGCCCCGTTTGCGTACTAACAGATCGATTTGCCTGTTGGCGCCCTTTGGAACGATTCCGAAGAAAGCTTCAGTTGGCGCAACACACCATTGGGAAACCACCGTCCCTTTGCAGGGGACCTTCAAGATTCTTTCGGCGCGGCCAGCCCATCGAATGACAAGATCGCCCTGGTACGTCTTGCACGGGGCGGTGGGCGGAGGCGCGAAGACGAGGCGATACTTCTGGTATTTGCCGTCGTCGCGCGACTCTTCGCGCGACAGTTGCCCGTGCTCCAGTTGAAGTTCGATGCCTCTCTCCGACTCGGGCCAAGCCTCAGTAACTCGAACGACCACTTCTTTCGCCGACCTTTCGCCAGCGCATACGTCGGAAAAACTGACTCCCATCGGATCAACGTTCACCCATGAAGCGACCGTCCCGGAAATGCTAACTACGGCCGGCCGGGTTATCTCATCGAAGCTAACGGACAGAAAATGGTGGATTGCCCCTTGTTGTAACGGAGTCTGATACCGGACGTACAAGTCGGCGTGCCCACCGGGCGGTATGGACATCCGATCAACCTTCTGTACAACGCAAGAACAGTCTTTCTCAATTGATGTAATGGTAAGAATGCTGTCGGTCTTATTGGGTATTGGTATGGTCCTGTCAACCGTTGAACCGGGCGACACGTCGCCGATATCAAATTCGATGACATCCCTTCTTGGTTGGTCGTCCTCTCCATGAACGAGAAAGCAATACGAATACAAGGCTGCCCCCCCAGCGGGGAGGATGCAAATAAAGGCAATGAATGAGTACCGTATTGTGCGCTTGAGCATGGAGGTTGTCCGAGTGTGTGGTGTGATCGGCGACTCCTCAAGTCGCGCGGCGTGGCTCGTACCGCTTTCCACCAGGAAAGGAAGACTGGTTTGACGTGTCAAACAAACGTACAATCATCGTTCCTTGCCATTGGTGCTCTCCCTTGTTGCTACTACCGCCAGCACTTGGCCACTTTTCAACCATGATTTCACCGGAGTGGTCACAAACCAGCCGTGGGTGTCGCTTAGGCGCCCGCCAGTAAAATCCGCTCCTGGGAAAGCTGATATCTGGCTCGTTTCTCCATATGGCGGCACTTCGACCAGCGCTACTCGCATTTCGTCGCCCATAGGCAGCGCTTCGTGCGGCAGATTCTTGATAGCCTTGCAACAATCTGGACAATCGTGGTGATAAAGCAGCACAAGCCATGTGCCTTCCTTAAGCCTATCGCCAATGTTGATGTAATCCAAGAGGGGAAATCGTTTCCCAACCCACGTCTCGGGCTTCAAGATAACAATCTTGCCATCGCCGACGATTTCGCCGGCTTCGGAGAGAGTGGTATCGGTGTACCTGCCAATCGCAATCGCCGTGGGAACGGCGATGAAAAGCCAAACAGCCAACACGCCGACAGCCCGCAAACGCAATTGACCTAGGCGGATAGCAAAAAGCGCGTCTTCGCCTTTCGGTTGCCAACGCAAAAGTGAGAAGATGACCACCAAGTCCAGCGTCGCGGTCCACCAGGGGTTCACCGGCAATCGGCCAAAGCACCCACAAGTGGGGTAGCCGGAGAGGGCCTTGTAAAACGAAACGCACGTGAACAGACTGAAGCAACCCATTGCCGCAGCCCAAGACAGCTTGGGCCAAAGGTTCGCAAGCAACCAGAGACCGAACAGCAACTCGAACTCGACCGTCATCGTTAACAGCCAGCGGGAATCAAGAAAACCCGTGCCAAGCAGCGGCTCGGTGGCCAGTTGATAGCCCTTCAGTCCGGCGGCAGTGA
>JBKQWF010000060.1:0-9772 GCA_052139695.1 Limisphaerales bacterium | reverse complement strand
ATAGACGGCACCGGCACGGCATCACACGGGAGCGCCTACGAGGGGATAAGCATTTACAGCGTGATACTTTCAGCCTCGCAAGTGCTTGCCCTCTACAACAGCGGGATTTCAGCACCGGTCGCCAGCGTGACGACGCTTGCCTCGTCGCAAAACCCGGCGTTGGCCGGAAGCACGGTCGCCTTCACTGCCACAGTCACTGGAAGCGGCGGAATCCCCACTGGAACCGTTTCCTTCTTTGACGGGACCAACAACCTGGGCAGCCAGACTTTGAACGGTTCGGGCACGGCCGCCTTAAGCACCAGCGCGCTTTCGGCTGCCGCTTCACCCCATTCCATTACCGCCGTTTACGGCGGGAGCAGCGCCTTTGCCCGCAGCACTTCTAGAGCGCTCTCCGAGATCATCACCAACAGCAACAGCACCGTATCGATCCCGCTGGTCAATCCGAGCTTTGAAAGTCCTGCCGGACCCCAGGGCTCCGTTCCGGGCGCGCCGGTCGGATGGACTGCATCGATTAAGGACCCCTATGGCGTCTATAATCCTGGCGCCGGAGTCTATACGGGAGAGGTCAATGACATCTTGCCGCCACCAGCCCAAGGCTCGCAGGTACTCTGCATTCAGGCGGGCAATTATCTGGCCCAGTTCCTGACCAATAAGCTGGCGCCCAATCAGACCTACACTCTTAGCGGGGCCATAGGCAACCGCGGCGACGGACATGGCCTTGTGTCGTCTGATCAAGATTATGTCTGCCTGCTGGCGGGGGGCACGATTGTCGCCCAGAATATGAATCTGCCGCACCCCGCGCCCGGCACTTTCGCGCTGTGGACGATTAGTTACACATCACCGGCGACGAGCTTTCCGACCGGTTCGCTGCAGATTCGCCTTGGCCAGAACGGAACCGGCCAAGTCAACTATGACAACATCACGCTTACGGTCAGTCCGGCCGGCACCGTGGGCCCGTGAGCGTTGACCGGTGCGATTGCTGGGATTGTTTTCTACGTTAGGGTGAGCGGATGGTATAAAAGCGCGGCGAGTCGTTCGCGGTTGATTGTGTTGTAAACTGGAAAAGGCCGGGAGCGATATTGGACGGCACGCCGATGGCCGTCCAACTGTTGAGCGGCAATGTCAGGTTGGTGGTGGACAACACGGTAATGGGGAGGTTCTGGCTATTGCTGAAGGAAAACTGGAAGGCGCCATTGCCCAGCATGGTCGCACCTGTCAGGGCGGGTAACGTTGTGGGGCTGCCGTTGCTGGACTGCAACGGCGCAAAAACCGAAGCGTTGTCCAGAAATAAGGCTTGGACAATTGCACCCGTCCCGCCAGCGCCGGAGGCGTCCGCCCAAAGCGTGACATCTCCCCGAAACAAGAATTGGAACACGTGTGATAAGCCATGGTTTTCGTTCACGTTAAACGCCGCCGATGCGCCATTGGTCGAGGTGAGCCGCATGGCGAAATCTCTGTTCCAATTGAACTCGGCAGGACTGATAACAGTCAAGTAATGAAAGTTCGTATCGCTCACCCCGATATCGATAGAGGCAACCGGGTTGGCGATCCAGCCGTCAGTGAGTCCCAAAGTGCTGTCAACTTTATATCGTCGCGTGGTATTGGAAACATGGCCCCAACCAGAACCGGGCGTGATTGTAAAAGTGCTGGCCATATTCGTGAGGTTTGTTCCGGGGCCTTGCCAGTCATATATAACATATCCTTGGGTGCCAACGGTTTCATTCTGAAGATTTCCGTAACCATAGTAGTCCAGTTCCCGAAGATTCAGCACGCCCGTAAGATGCTCCGCGCCGATGTAACTAGGCAGTCCGGAAGACAGGGCGGTGGAACTAATATCAACAACGGGCGTCTCCAGCCCGCCTTCCGTCATGGAACCCGTACAAAGCACGGCCTGGGTAGTGTCAAAAGGAAAGATGGAAACTTGCTCGGAGGGGATGCCTTCCGCCCCCGCTTGCACAGCCGTTACGACAAAGTAATAAGTCTGCCCGTCGGTCAGTCCCCTGACGACGTAATTAAGATTTGTGGTACTGCCCGCAAAAATGCCATAAGGTCCGCCGTTCATCTGAGAGTAAAAGATGTTGTATGAAGTGGCGCCAGGGACAGGGAGCCACGACAATTCTCCGGATTGCCCGCCGTTTTTGCCGGCCACAGCCGTGGGAAAGCCGCAAGCCGGGTTGGTTAACGTAATCGCCTCGCCCAAAGTGCCGCTGCCGCTCTGTTCGCGAATGTTTCTGGCGTTGACAAAGTGCCAGCGTTGCGGGCCGTGGTCGCTTTCATCGTTGACCCAAAGGTAATAATCGCCGTTGGTTGTTTTGGCCAGGTTTGGACACTGCCCGTTGCCGGCAAAACCAGGCAAAGCGCCTTCGTAGGCGGAATGGCCGGGGCTGGCCTCGCCAAACTGACCGACAAATAATCCATCATCATAGAAGTGCATGTTTTGGCCGGCTTGACCCTGGCCTCGAAAAAACTCGCCGTGATAGCCGTAAATGACGTTGCGATCCAACGCCTCCATGGTGTTCCCGGCATATTGGACACCGTTGGATATCTCAAAGGTTCCGCAGCCATTCATGAAACCCACTGATGGGCTGGCCTTCCACAGCCAGTTGGTCGAGCCCACCCTCAACCCGCCCAAATGCCAACCGTTATTCAACGACGGGTCAAACGAAATTAAAATACTGTTGGTGCTGATGGTGACGCGAATATTGCCAAAGCCATAGGCGCGCGGCACGGGATCGGCGGGTCCGTTGCTGGCTGAAGCTATTGCAGTTTCCGTGTTCCATACCGGATTATTGTTCTGATCGAATCCGCCCAAAGTCGTCTCATACCATTCGCCCTCGCCAATGGGAGTGCGCCGGGCGGATCCATCCGAACCAAAGGAAATCCACGTCTTCAGGTCACTCCATTCGGGAAGAATTCCGGTTAAACGGAGATTTTGATTAGTGACTAATTCACACAACTCGCTGTTAACATACGGCCAGTAATAGTTGTTATCTATTAACGCATAAGTGTGGTTATTGCTGAAGGTGGTGACTTCGTATATGCCTTTGTTCCATGAGATATTAACGGGAGGCACATTCGCCTGCCAATTGTTGACGAGCGTCCAGCCTTGTGCCAGCGGCTTCGTATAATCCACGCTAAATTCCAGGAATTGGTTGCTGACCCGGGAAGGATTGTTCCTGTCCACTGAAGTTATATAGGAATGTGGCTCATACATGATTTGCTCGATATAATTGCGCGCAGACGAGAAATGCAGTGAGCGGTTGTTCCCGCCGTCTCCGACCCAAAACGAGCCGTCGGGAGCAAAGGTTAAGAAAGTCTCATCGTTTTCCCCGTCGGTGAACCAGAATTTGTTCGTCGCCACCGCCGAACCGTTGGCTTGATACCCCCCTGCCTGCCCATAAGTCCACAGCGGCCTGCCTGTATTATCAAAGGCCATGATCTGCTGGTTGGTGCCGCCGTCAGCGACGAGAACAAGACTGGGATCGGCTGGGTTCACCGCCACAGCCAGAGGCTCGCTGAAATTCGAAAGCGTCAGCAGAGCGATGGCGTTGGAATTCACGTTCGTGTAGCAAATGACGCTGTTGCTGGAAATCACCCAAAGACTGCCATCTGGCGAGAAATTCAGGCGGCCCGGGTCATCGACATAAAAGTTGGTGATGGTCGCGCCGGAAGTCTTGTCCATGAGATATACTTGATTGTCTGGAGCGACCGAAGCCGCCAGCAGATTCCCGTTTGGCTGGACAGCCAATCCGCTCAGACCAACCTGGGTGCCGACATAAATCCCGTTTGGAAGCGGAGAATTATTTCCATCGTTAAAAATCGGCATCCCCTGGCTGAAATACGCCGGACTATTATCGCCGACATTACAAGCGACAATGCAGCCTGGATAGGCATTCAGATAATAGTTGGTCGGATTAGCGGTTCCTGAGCAGGCAAAATAGACTCGGTTGGAATCCGCCGCCGCCCAGAGCCAGTTGAGATCATAAACGTCGCCAGAAACCGACAGCACTTCGTCGTATTCGGAGGAGTAAACCCAGTACCACGCCATTCTCACATGCTGCGGATCCGTGGTAAGAAAGTTGCGAAAATCATACTTGCCCTCGTTGTAAGCTGAAACGTAAAAGGCATTGGTCCCTGAGATCGCCATGTCCGCCATGGGCCAGTATCCCCCGTGAACTGTGGGGCCCGACATTTCCGCTGAAGTGTTGCCGATGGCCCCATCCCAGACGTACTCCGTGTTGTGCTGGAGCAGCCTGATTTCGTAATTACCTGTCGGCGCCATGTTGCTGTTGTCATCCAGGCCGTCCCAGACGGCGGAATAAGTTCCTGGCGCGTAATAACGCACCTTGCTCCAAAGAGTGCGAACCAAAGTGCCATCGGGTTTGTAAACTCCGGCACTGGTTTTGCAAGGTTCATCTAAAGTGAAGGCAAACGATATACCTTGCCCTTGCACAGCGCCCGCGGCGCAAAAAAGCAACGCCAGAGCCATCCGCCAAAAAGCTATCTTGACTGGTTTCATAAGGAGGGCTTGGTCCATCTCAAAATGGGCACCCTGACCGAATCGCGGGAAACTTTTGGAGTCCTAAATTTGGCCCGCCCAATTCGGGATGGACAAGACTTTTTCATAACGGTTTTCAGCTTTCTATCTGGATGGCAGCTGCTAATGGAATGTCCTAGCTCTTTACCTTATCGTAGCCGAACACGTATGAAACGGCAAGGCTTTATTTGGGATTTCTCTTTTGATTTGGGTGTGACTACTTTTTGGCAACGAGAAAGGCAATTTTGCGTGTCGGGGCTCGCGAGACGGGGAAAGTGCCGGGTTATCAAGATCCGGACGTGATTGTACCCAGTTTTTAAGGTTACGGTTTTCGATTTTTAGCCATGCAGGAGGTAAACGGTGGGTCTGTCGCGAGACCTGGTGCATGGCTCCAATGATGGACTGAGCCGCTGGCAGTTGGTAGTCATCGCCTCAACCGCGCCAGGCAAATCGCCCGTCAACCACCGGATCCAGCAAAATCATCTTGCAGGCCGGGCAGGAAAGGTCCAGCGGAGCCAGCTTGGGCGCGATGTCGCCCGACTGACCGAAGACCGCTGTGGCGAAAGCCGCTACCATTGGTGATAATTGTCCATGACGCATGTCCTTCTATTACGACAGGCGCGTCGGTTTGGATGCCATGGAAGCCCGCCCGGAGCGAAAGAGACCTTTTTGAGGGAAAACACAGCAGGGGAATGGGGGAAATGGACAAACCATGAAAAAAGACTTGAAATTGTGCAGAGCGGCGAGAAAATCATAGAAAAAAAGCGCATGCCGCGATCATAGTCAAAAGTCCCAATGGGAAACTCCAGTCAAAGATTAAAGACCGAATTGTTGAGACATGTTCCAGAGACTTTCGCGGTCTGCAAAGAAGGTCTGTTGGCCTTGCAGGAATCCGAGCCCGAGCCGGACATTTCCGTCGTGCGTCGGAAGCCGGGTGACTGGACCGACTGCCACCCTATCCTCGCTAAGTTGATTAATAAGGTCGCGCTTCGCGGCTTTCCTGCGGGCTGGAGCAGGGTGGAAGTCTGCGCTGAAGACAATGTGTCAGAACATTGGCTGCGACGGTTGGAAGCGCGCGCGGCGGATGTTTATCGCCAGCCCAACCGCTGCCAGTATGCGTCCTTCCAAACCTTGACTGAGCAGGAAACCTGGCGCTGCGCGGGCCTCCCCAAGGGCGAGAAATCCATCAGAGACATCCTGCCGGGGAGCGGCGAGCCATGAACGACTGGTCGAGCGCGCGGGTCCTTGTCACTGGTGGTGCCGGCTTCATTGGCAGCGCCTTAGTCTGGACGCTAAACAATCGAGGCTGCCAGCGCATTGTGGTTTGCGACCGCCTCGGCGCGGACGAGAAATGGCGCAACTTAACGCCGTTGCGGTTCGAAGATTACGTGGAGGCCGAGGATCTGCGGCCGCGCTTGCATAGCGGCGCTTTGGGGAAGTTTGATTATGTGCTGCACCTCGGCGCCTGCTCCTCCACCACCGAGACCGACGCGGCTTTCCTGATCCGGAACAACTACGAATTCACCAAAGACATGGCGGTGTGGGCGCTCGCCCAAGGCGCCCGCTTCGTCTATGCGTCTTCCGCCGCCACTTACGGGGATGGTTCCGCGGGCATGAGTGATTCGGGGCCCTTGGAGACGTTGCGCCCGTTGAACATGTACGGCTACTCCAAGCATTTATTTGATCTTTACGCGCAAAAGGCTGGTTTCCTCGATCAGATAGTCGGTTTGAAGTACTTTAATGTCTTTGGCCCCAATGAAGCGCACAAGGGAGACATGTGCTCCGTTGTTTATAAGAGCTTCGGCCAAATTAGCGGCGCCGGTGTCATCCGCTTGTTCAAAAGCTACCGCCCGGAGTACGCCGACGGTGAACAAAAGAGGGATTTCCTCTACGTGAAAGATGCGGTGGAGATGACGCTGCATCTCGCCGCATCAACCAACGCCGCCGGCCTGTTCAACCTTGGCGCCGGTCGCGCCCGCGCCTGGAATGAACTGGCCGGCGCGGTCTTTGCCGCCCTTGGAAAAAAATCCTGCATCGAATACATCGACATGCCCGAGTTCATGCGTCCCAAATACCAATACTTTACAGAAGCAGATTTGAAGAAGCTGCGCCAGACTGGCTATGACCGTCCGGTCTTCTCCCTGGAGGACGCGGTGCGGGACTACGTTCAGAACTACCTCGTTCCAAACAAAAAACTGGGCGATGAGGCTGCGGGAAAAAGCCAGACGACTCCTATTCGATAAAAACGGATCTGTCGTTTTTTCGCGCTCGAAATGAAAGGAAACCGCGCATGATCGGCATCTCTACGCTATTCCGCAATCCCCCTCATGTCCAGATGAGCATGACGGGGAGAACCTGCAATATGGCGTGTGTGATTTTTGGCGCCGCAGTTTGGAAGTGCCAGAGTCGAGATCATTTTATTGGATCACGGTAGGCGGGCGACGAGTTCATGTCTAACAATGAGCCACCTTCGCCTCAAGCCGAGGCAAAGAACGGCGGTTTTCCTCAGGACTGCGCATGGGACCGCTAATTGCTTATGTTTAGGCGCCGTCTCAAACAGAATGACTCGGACCAAAGAACAGCGAGGTTTTCGCAAAAGAAGGTTGAGGGCCTTTGCCCCGGATGTCGATTGCTTAAACAGACGAATGAGCGCAGGTAAATTGAGCATAAGTAAATTAATGGTGGTTAAAGAACCGTAGGCACGCTTCATTGGCAGCAGCGACGCTGCGATTATTATTATGCTGGAAAACAAAGAACTACAGAATTCTCTTCGCTCGGCCTTCCATATCGCTGAACAGATAAAAGTAATTGCAGGTTTCTTGATTCTTATTTCGAGCTGCCTTGCCGCTTCAGCACAAGGCGTCACCCTTGCTTGGAATCCAAGCCCATCCCAATCCGCGGTCGGTTACAATGTTTATTACGGCGAAACTAGCGGTGATTATACTTCGAGCATGGACGTGGGCACCAACCTGAACGCCAGTGTTGTTGGCTTAACACCGGGGCTGACCTACTATTTCGCTGTCAATGCCTACGATGTTAGCGGTGACGAAAGTGCGTTCTCGAATCAGGTCTCGAACCGGGTTCCGATTCTGCCGTCGGTTGTGACACAGCCGCTGACACAAACCGCAATCGCTGGGACGCCGGCTGCTCTTAGCGTCACCGCCAACGGGGATCCGCCCCTTAGCTTTCAATGGCTGAAAGGATTTGCGCCAATTGCCGGTGCAACCACTTCATTCCTCAGTTGGTCATCTGTTGCGGCTGGTAATGCGGGCGTTTATAGCGTCATCATCTCAAATCCTTGGGGCTGCATAACCAGCAGTGTCGCGACGTTGAACGTGACTAATTTACAAAGTGTTCCGTTAGTGACTTGGGCCAATCCGGTCTCTATCCGTTACGGCACAGCCATTACCTCCAGTCAGTTGAACGCCACGGCTAATGTGCCTGGCAGCTTCGCCTACAGTGCGGCCAATGGCGGCGTGCTTAGCAGTGGCCCCCATGTCCTTTCTGTCATTTTTACTCCAAATGATACTGTGGATTATACCAGCGCGACCAACACTGTGACCTTGGTTGTCTTGCCCGCCCCTCTGACCGTGATTGCGGGCAACGCAAACCGCATTTATGGCCAAGCCAATCCGTCGTTCACCGGCAGTATGGCTGGCGTGACCAATGGCGACCACATTACGGTTGCCTACAGTTGCAGTGCGGCCCCCGGAAGCCCCGTGGGAACATATTCCATCGTGCCATCCGCGGCAGTGGGCGCGGATTTAACTAACTACGCGATTGCTTACGTCAACGGCGCGCTGACGGTGAGCCCGGCATCTTTGATCATTACTGCTGACAATCGTACAAAGACATACGGACAGAAGGTTGCCTTCGCGGGTACGGAGTTTACCGCCGCCGGGTTGATGAACGGAGACACTGTGAGCGGTGTAACTTTGACTTGTTCCGGCGCCGCGGCAACGGCGTCCGTGGCAGGTTCGCCTTATAGCATAGTGCCCAGTGCGGCCGTCGGCACCGGCTTGGCTAACTATACTATTGGCTACGCCAGCGGCACACTGACGGTATTGGAGGCGACCTCGACAACCATCTGGACCAACCCGCTTCCCATCCTCTACGGCGTGGCTCTTTCCTCCTATCAATTGAACGCTACGGCCAGCTTACCGGGCAGTTTCGCCTACATTCCGGCCAATGGAACGGTCTTGAATGCGGGCACCAACACGTTGTCCGTCGTTTTCACCCCGACGGACACGGCGGATTACAGCAGTGCCAGCAATACGGTCGGCCTCGTCGTGTCGAACGCACCCTTGACAGTGACCGCGGCCAGTTTCAGCCGTACTTTTGGCTCGGCCAATCCGGTGTTCACGGGCAGCATCGCGGGGCTGACTAACGGCGACAGTATTACGGCGACCTACAGCACGACGGCGACGAGCAGCAGTCCGGTGGGCACGTACTCCGTCGTGCCGAGCCTCTTGGACTCGCAGCACCGTGAGACCAACTACAGGGTCAGCCTGATCAATGGCACACTGACGGTGGGGCAGGGAACCCCGGTCCTGGCGTGGAGCAATCCGCTTCCCATCACCTATGGCACGGCTCTTGACTCCAGTCAGTTGAACGCCGCGGCTAATGTGTCTGGCAGCTTCGCCTACAGTCCGGCCAATGGCAGCGTGCTCAATACGGGCGCTCATGTTCTTTCTGTCGTTTTCACCCCGACCGACACGGTTGATTATGCTTGCGTGTCCGCTAGCGTAAGCCTGCTGGTAGCATCTCCTGCCAACACCATACCGGGGAACGGCCCCGGCCTGAGCGCAAACTGGACATTTAGCGAAGGGGCCGGAACGACTGTCGGCGATTCCAGCGGGAACGGAAACAGCGGCACGCTCAGCGGTTCGCCGCTCTGGGTGAGCGGGCTGTCGGGCAGTGACGCGCTGGAGTTTCCCGGTTCATCGTTCCCGGGAGCGGCCTATGTTTCCGTGCCCAACAGCGCCACTTTGGCCGACCAGGGACTGGGGAGCAACATTACGATTTGTGCCTGGGTCAAACGGTCCCCGGCCTCGCTGGGCACATACTGCTCGGTCGTGGCCAAAGACGTTCCTTTTGACAGTGCGCCGTACCACCGGAATTACGAGTTGATCTTCGACACGGGCAGCCATGTTGATTTTGTTTACCGAAACAGGGGGGGATCCAGTTGGGAAATCTATTCGACATCGACGGCTTACGCGGACACGGCCAACTGGC
>JBKQWF010000059.1:0-6761 GCA_052139695.1 Limisphaerales bacterium | reverse complement strand
TTCACACCGCCCAGCGGCGCCATTCCGGCAAAGCGATTCATGGTGATCGGATTGGGTGACGAAAAGGATTTGTCTCTCAATTCACTTCGATTGGTCGGACGCATCGCTGCTCGCGAGGCGATCCGGCTCGAAGCCAGCCACGTTGCCTGGGCGCCGGTCATTCGCGACGAAGGCAACACCGTCATCGAAGTGGGCCAGGGGGACCGCGCTTTTGTGGAGGAGTTTCTCTCCGCATACGACACCGAGCAGCGCCTGCAGGCACAAAGCCTGGCGCCCAAGTTCACTATTGATGATGTCGTCATCGAAGCCGGGCCGAGCTTCTTTGATAGCGCGGTGAAACAGGTCGGCGAGGGAATTGGTTCCGTTACCGCCGAATTGCGCCAGCGCGATGCCGCGCCTTACACCGCAACCAACAAATGAGCGATGCGCCAGGCGATTCTCACTGGATTGTCAGTCTTATTGCCAGGAGGGGTTCTGGCTGCTGATATAACAGGCACCGGGGAAATCCCTGCCCCACCACCCGCTTACCAGATGTTGCGTTTCGACGAAAACTACTCCTCTTTGGCCAACCCGTCGAACAGCACTGACTGGATTGACCCGATCAAGTATATCCCGCTACGAGCCAATGATCCGTCGTGGTATCTGACGTTCGGCGGGGAGTTGCGTGAACGGTTTGAGGGAAATTACGATCCGAACTTCGGGATTGGCGGCGTGGGTTCGGATTCCTACCTGCTCCAACGCATTGCGCTGCTCACCGATGTGCATCTCGGAGAGCGCGTTCGCTTTTATGTGGAAGGCGTTTCAGGATTGATGGAAGGCGAATCACAGCCCGCGCCGCCAGTGCAGCAGGATCCGATTGATCTGCAATTCGCCTTCCTGGATGTCATTCCATATTTGACAGACGACGAACAACTCACGCTGCGCGCCGGCCGTTTTGGCATGAGTTTTGGCGCGGGCCGGCTAGTGGCGACGCGGGCTGCGGTGAATATTCTCTTTCGGTTCGACGGTTTTGAAGCCATTTACACGCGCCCGCTTTGGGAAGTGACTGCCTTTCTCACCCAACCCGCGATTGATTCGGGAGGTATTGATGGCGAAGATCATCACACCACTTTTTGGGGTCTTTATACGACGCACTGGTTCGACACGCCCCATACGCTTGGACTGGACATGTATTACTTTGGCGTCCACCGCGAAAACGGCGCCTACGCTTCCGGCACCGGCGATGAACACCGGCACTCGCTGGGCGCGCGCGAATTCGGCCAATGGCATGGCTGGGATTGGGACGGAGAGCAAGTCCTGCAAGTTGGCAGCTTCGGAGACGATTCGATCCTTGCTTGGACCGCCGCGCTGGATTCGGGTTACACGTGGGACGCGGTGTGGCAGCCAAGGATCGGTCTAAAATCGGGCGTTGTCAGTGGCGACCGCAATCCGAGCGATGGGCATTTGGGAACTTTCGACGCGCTCTATTTCAAATCTGGTTACTTTAACGACGCCAGCCTGATTCGCCCGGAAAACCTCATCGGCGTCCACCCGAACTTTGCTGTAAAGCCGTCAAGAACCGTGTCGCTGGACGGCGGCGCAAATTGGTTCTGGCGTTACTCGCGAAACGATGCCGTCTATGCTGTGCCCGGATTCGTTGCCGTTCCATCCCTGAAAACGGCTTCCAGCTATGTCGGCGCCGCGTTTGATATAAATCTGACATGGCAGATTCAGCGGCATATCAGCCTTCAGGCATCCTACGTTCACTTTTTGACAGGGAGCTATATTCACGATGCGGGCGGCCACGATTTGAATTACGTCTCCACAACCCTAAGCTTTCTATTCTGAGCCGTTCGCCAACTTCATGAATGAGACCATCCATGTCGCAGTCGTTCGCCGCGTGAAACCCGGTTGCGAAGCGGCATTCGAGAAAGCGTTGCACGATTTCGTCCAACGATCTCTCACGCTGCCAGGTCAGATTGGCGTTCATATCATACGTCCGGCGCCGGGCAGTGAATGCCGCGAATACGGCATCATCCGCGGATTCGCCAACCGCGAGGCGCTCGAGGTTTTTCGCACATCCCCGGAGTATTTGGATTGGAATGAATTCGCGATGGAGTTGACGGAGGGGAGCGGACAGGCCGAGGAACTTTCTGGGCTGGAAAATTGGTTCACCCTGCCTGGTCAGCCCCTGCGTCCGTTGCCGCAATGGAAAATGGCCATCGCGACTTACTTGGGGGTCGTGCCAGCAATCATGTTTTTAAGCCTGACTCTGGGGCGGTTAATCCACAATTGGAATTTCATCCTCAACAACATTGTCTTCAACGCCTTTGTGGTGGCGCTCTTGACCTGGGTGGTCATGCCGTTCATCACTAGGGTCCTGCACGGCTGGCTTCAAAACAAATAAGAAAGGTCCTCTATATGAATACATCCATTGTTCCCGATCTCATCCTTCACAACGGACGCGTCACCACGCTGGATCCGAGATATCCCGAAGCAAAGAATCTCGCCATCAAAGACGGGCGTATTGTCGGCGTGGACGACGCCGAAGAATATCAACGGGGACCGGAGACGACGGTTATCGATTTACAGGGTCGCCGGGTGATTCCCGGATTGAACGATTCGCACCTGCACGTCATTCGCGGCGGTTTGAATTACAATATGGAACTCCGCTGGGACGGTGTGCCTTCACTGGCAGACGCGCTTCGCATGCTGAAGGAGCAAGCTGCGCGCACTCCGGTTGGACAATGGGTGCGCGTCGTGGGGGGATGGACCGAATTTCAGTTTGCAGAACGCCGCATGCCAACGCTGGAGGAAATTAACGCCGCCGCGCCGAATACCCCGGTCTTCATACTGCATCTCTATTGTCGTGCCTTGCTGAATCAAGCTGCATTAAGGGCCTGCGGCTACACCAAGGACACTCCGAATCCGCCCGGTGGTGAGATTCAGCGCGACCAGAAGGGCAATCCCACCGGCCTGCTCATCGCGCGTCCCAATGCCACCATTCTTTACGCCACACTGGCGAAAGGGCCAAAACTTCCACCGGAACATCAACTGAATTCGACGCGCCATTTCATGCGCGAACTGAATCGCCTCGGCCTGACCAGCATCATTGACGCAGGCGGCGGCTTTCAGAATTACCCGGAGGATTACGCAGTGATTGAAGAGTTGCACAAACGCGGCGAAATGACGCTCCGGATTGCGTATAACCTTTTCACTCAAAAGCCGAAACAGGAAAAGACAGACTTTGCACGCTGGATCAAAATGACTGGACCGGGCAAGGGCGACGATTTCTTCCGCTGCAACGGCGCAGGCGAGATGCTGGTTTTCTCGGCGGCGGATTTTGAAGACTTTCTCGAACCACGCCCGGACCTTCCCGCCTCGCTCGAAGGAGAATTGAAGGAAGTCGTGTCGTTGCTCGCTGCCAACAAATGGCCATTTCGCCTGCACGCAACCTACGACGAGAGCGTCTCGCGGTTTCTAAACGTGTTCGAAGAGGTCAATCGCGAGGTCCCGTTTACCGGCCTTAACTGGTTCTTCGACCATTGCGAGACCGTTACCGATCGGAATCTGGAGAGAATCAAAGCCCTGGGCGGGGGTGTCGCCATCCAGCACCGCATGGCTTACCAGGGCGAATACTTCATGGAGCGTTACGGCAACAAGGCGGCTGAGCGGACGCCTCCAATCCGGAAAATGTTGGAGCTTGGCATCCCTGTGGGCGCGGGCACGGACGCAACACGCGTGGCCAGTTACAATCCGTGGGTTTCGCTCTATTGGATGGTCACCGGAAAAACGGTCGGGGGCGTCTCCATGTATCCTGACAACAACCGGCTCAGTCGCGAAGAGGCCTTGCGGCTTTACACCCAAGGCAGCAGTTGGTTTTCGAGTGAAAGCGGCAAGAAGGGGGCGATTGCCGCCGGCCAGTTGGCAGATCTCGTTGCGTTGACCGACGACTATTTCTCCGTTCCAGAGGAAAAAGTCAAAGGCATCGAATCGGTTCTCACCATCGTTGGCGGCAAAATTGTCCACGCGACCAAGGAATTCACACCCCACGCCCCACCGTCCATCCCAGTGCTGCCGGAATGGTCGCCCGCCAAGTATTTTGGGGGTTATGGAGCGCCGTTAAGCGTTCGGCAGGCGGCGCGCACTGGCGTGCCAGTAGAACAGCATCGACACAGTGCCGCGTGTCATCAGCACGGGTGCGCTCATATATGGCATCAACTCCTGTCCGCTGCCGAGGCGGCCCGAAATCGCTACGCCGGATTTTGGGGTTCTGGTTGCGACTGCTTCGCTTTTTGACCGAAAACGCACAGAATCTTACAGGGATATTCCGCTGGGAACTTCGACTCTCTGCTGCCATGGTTATTGATGCGCATGGTCGGCCACAAAACGTTTGACCACGATCACATCGCTGGCCGCGACCAACAGCAAACTCCTTGGTAAATTGGAATAATGAGTAGCTGGATCTGGATGGGCCATTTTTCCAATCTGGTTGGATATTTCCAGAATTTGCTGTGCGACGATCCCCGTTGTTGGTCCGATATCACCCATCAGAGGCGGATCTCCTCCTTGAGCGGGAGCCGGTTCCGCCCGCGGCAAAATAGTATGACTGACAAGATGAAAACCAAGATCCATGAATTTGCAGCGGGCGAATCGGAGGTGGTATTAAATTGCCCAAAACGCGATGCTTCCAATCTTCTGACTCAGTAGACTTCAGCGATAGCATCAGGATGCATTTCTGGTTCGTGATTGGACTCTTCCATTGGGCTCTTGTTATCAGCTTCGCCAATGATGCCGTCGATAATGACATGAGCGACATGGATGCCTTGCGGCCACAGTTCACGGGCCATGCCCTGTGCTAATCCACGGGAAGCGAATTTGGCGCTGGAAAAAGCGATACCAGCCCCTCTTACAGACGAGGTGGCACCTGTAAATATAATCGATCCGTTCGGAACGTCGCGATCAGGCGAAAGCATGTCCCGCGCGGCTTCACGAGAGCAAAGTAATGCTCCATACACGCCGACGCGCCATGCCTGTTCAAAGTTGGCGGGGTCCAAGTTAATTAGGCCTGACCCAGTCGGTCCACCGCCGTCGCTGGCATGATTGACGAGCACGTCAACCAGACCAATTTCTTTGCGAATCTTCGCAAAAGCGGCGCTTATCTGTTTGGGATCGGCAAGATCGCATCCGATTGCGTGAGCGACATCGGATTTAAATTTGGCATTTAACTCTGAGGCGAGAGCCTCGATGTATTCGCTGGACCGAGCAAATAACACGACACGGCAACCCTCACGCACGAACCGCCGCGCCAATGCAGCACCTAGTCCAGCGCCGACCCCGGCGATAACAGCGATTTTTGGAAGACGCAAAGCATTCATATTGGAAGAAATACTGCCACGTTAATTCAACCGGGCGGTCTCACCGCGCGGTCTTTGTCCTCGTTTGCGTAAGCCTTAAGAATCTCCGTAATCATTGGTAATACTTTTTCTTCAACTCAGAGCATCGCGACGAGTTCTTCAGTTCAACGCCTTTACGTTCGCTATGAATCAGGCCCGCTTCCCGGAGAATCTTAAACGTTGCGACATCGTGGACTTGGGAATTTTCGTCCTGCCATTGGGTAAAACAAAATGTCATAAAGGGGTCACCCATCAGAGTCCCAGGCCGGTCAGAAAAACGTCGATCTGCTTTTCAAATTGGGGGCGGTTGTAGGAGATCAGAGCCATTCGCCACTGTCCTTGTATGTAAGTTATGATTATCGGGACGACCGTTGCTGGATCAAAGTCGGGAGGCAGCAGCCCCGCTTGCTGGTCAGCTTTCAACCGCGCAATCATGGCTTCAGACATCTTTGATATTTCTTGCTGAATGAACTTTTTTAAGCTGGGTTCCGCCAGGACTTCGCCAGTCACGCTGGCTGCCATGAGACAAACTTTCGACGGCGCGCGGGGATTGTCCAAACAATTGAGGATCTCATTGAAGAGCGCTCGCACTCCTGCTTGTCCCGTCGGTGCCGAAAAAAGGGCCTTCCCGCGTCGTTGTCCAACGGTAGCGGTGTAGTGTTTCAGGCATTCCAAATATGCGTAATCCATGCTCTTGAGCTTGTTGTAGAAAGAGCCTTCCCCGATGCCCATGGCTTTCAACAGGGGACGCAAGGATGTTCCGGCATAACCCAATTTCCAGAAAAGGCGCGTGGCCTTCTCCAGGGCTTTTGGATAATTAAATTCCAATGTTCGCGCCATACCGCCAATTTACCAGATTTTGTATCGAGTGCAAAAGAATTGTTTGACGAGTTCTGTTCTCCCGGTATATTGTCGCGAGTGCTACACAATAAATTAAAAGGAAATAATTGAAATGAATACATTTAAGAACAAAATCGCAGTTATTATCGGCGGCACCAGCGGCATGGGTCTCGCCACGGCGAAGATGCTCCTCGATGGGGGCGCGCGTGTTCTGGTGACGGGGCGGTCGCAGGCCGGGCTGGAATCGGCGCAGAAAGAGCTTGGAAAGGACGCCCTCGCGGTTTCGAGCGACGCGCGGTCGTTGACGGACATCGACGCCCTCGCCTCTCGGGTGAAGGCCGAGTTCGACACCTTCGACCTGCTCTCCGTCAGCGCCGGGTTCAGCATCCGAGCGCCTCTTGAGAGCATAACCGAGGCTGTTTACGATGAGATGTTCAACCTGAACGCCAAGGGACCGCTTTTCGCGGTGCAGAAGCTCGCGCCGCTGATCAACCGGGGAGGCTCTGTCGTCTTCACGACCTCGGTCGCCAACGTCAAGGGAATGCC
>JBKQWF010000058.1:0-29290 GCA_052139695.1 Limisphaerales bacterium | reverse complement strand
CCACCACTGGAAAATTTCAAAAGCAGTTCCTCCATCGCAATGGCGGCCAGGAGCGCTTGCGGGCGCTGATTCTTTCCAAATCCCCCGTCTCTTGGCGTTTACAAAAATGAAAAGGTGCGTCCTAACCCACCCGTGATTTCGCAGGGCCTTGCTTGCGTTTTTGTTGTGGGTGGAGGAACTTGGCGTGTCCGGTTGATATTGGCGGCCACGTTTATGAAAGCAATCTTGAGGATCGGAGGTTTGTTGTCGGCTTTGGCGGCGGGGGCGGCCGTCCGCGCGCAAATGACGGATGTTCTGACCTACCACAATGATAACCTCCGCACCGGCCAGGGCTTGCACGAAGAGATCCTCTCTCCGGCAAACGTCAACACAAATCATTTCGGGAAGCTGTGGATTCTGCCCGCCGACGGCAAGGTCGATGGGCAGCCGCTTTATGCGGCGGGCGTGCCCATTCCCGGTCGCGGATTGCGCAACGTCCTTTACGTCGTGACGGAACATGATTCCGTCTATGCCTATGACGCGGACAGCACCAATCTTTTCTGGCGGGTTTCCATGCTGCTTTCCAAGGAAACGACTTCTGATTCGAGAAGTTGCGGCCAGGTGGTTCCAGAAATTGGCATTACCTCAACGCCAGCGATTGACCGCCAGCTTGGCAGCAATGGCACGATTTTCGTCGTCGCCATGAGCAAGTCCGGGACGGCGGCTTATTTTCAACGGCTGCATGCTCTGGACCTCGGCACCGGGCAGGACCGTGTGCCGCCGGTGACTGTGTCCGCCAGCTATCCAAGCAGCAGCGGAACGGTCACGTTTGATCCCGCCCAATATAAGGAGCGGGCGGGACTGTTGCTGCTCAACGGAGTGGTCTATACGGCTTGGTCCTCGCATTGCGACATCACTCCCTACACCGGCTGGATCATGGGTTATGACGAAGCGACCCTGGCGCAGACCACCGTGTTGAACGTCACGCCCAACGGCAGCCGCGGCGCCGTCTGGATGGCGGGCGGCGGACTGTGCGCCGATACCAATGGCTTTATCTATTTCCTGGACGCCAACGGCACTTTCGATACGAGCCTCGGCGCGAACGGATTTCCCGCGCAAAATGATTTTGGCAACGCCTTCCTCAAACTGTCCACCTCAAGCAATAAGCTGGCCGTGGCCGACTATTTCGCCAACGACCAAAATGTGTCTGAAAACGAGAACGATGGCGATCTGGGCTCCGGCGGTTCGATTCTGCTGCCGGACCTAACCGATGCTGACGGCAATGCGCGGCAACTCGCGGTCGGCGCGGGCAAGGACGCAAATATCTATGTGGTGGACCGGCAAAATCTGGGCAAATACAGCTCCAAGTCCAATGTGAATTATCAGACCTTGAGCGGCGCGCTGGCGGGCGGCGTGTTCAGCGTCCCAGCCTACTTTAACGGCGTGCTCTATTACGGCGCGGTGGGAGATCGCCTCAAGGCCTTTCCCTTTGCCAACGCCCGTTTGCTTTCCGCCGCTTCAGAATCGTCTATCGCTTTTCCGTCCCCTGGCGCCACGCCCAGCATCTCCGCCAACGGCTCCTCCAACGGAATTGTTTGGGCCACGGAAAACACTTCGCCCGCCGTGCTTTTCGCCTTCAATGCCACCAATCTCGCCCAGCAACTTTACGGCAGCAGCCAGGCGGCCAATGGACGCGATAACTTTGGCGCGGGCAACAAGTTCATCACCCCGGCCATCGCCAGCGCCCGCGTCTATGCCGGCGCCACCAGCGGCGTCGGCGTCTTTGGCCTCTTGGATGAAACCACCCTCACGCCGATTGAAATCTGGCGCAACACCAATTTTGGCAACCCCTCGAATGTGGGCGCCGGCGCCAACGACGCCAGCCCGAGTGGCGACGGCGTGCCAAATCTGCTCAAGTACGCCTTGGGACTGAACCCCAGCGTTGCGGTCACGCTGGCGCAATTGCCGGCCGGCAGCCTCCAAACCAACAGCGGGCAATCCTACCTCACCCTCGCGGTAAACCGCGCGGCCGATCCCCCTGATGTTTCTCTCGTCGTCCAGGTTTCGAGTGACCTCGTCAATTGGTCCGCCAACACGGTCACGCTGACCAACACCCCCGCTCAATTGGTGGCGCGCGACAGCACTCCCTTTAGCACCTCCAACGCCCGATTTATGCGTTTGACAGCCCAGCCTTGAGTTTAAATTAAAGAACAGGGTTTGTGCGCCCTTGGCAGGCTTGTCCTTTTTGTGCTCCAAAAGTGCGCTGTTTTCCCTGAGCATGAACCGGAGATGAGCCGGCTGACGCGCTACCTCAAGAATCGGTTCGATGAGCATGTCGAATTGCGCGCCGACGCGTCGCGAGCCGTTCGCGCCGCCGTCGCCTTTGGGGTTCCCTTGGCGGTTTGCCACTGGCTGAACCAACCCGCGGAAGCGGTCTTCATCTCCTCGGCGGCTCTGAACCTCTCCTTGCCGGATTTGCGCGGAGCGTATCGTGCCCGCCTTGGCATACTCGCGTTGGTCACGCTGATTGCCACGAGTTCGGCATTTCTGGGAGTGCTGGCCGGGCAAAACGCGATAGCAGCCGTTGCCGCGATGGGCCTTGTGGCATTGGGCGGCGGCGTCTGGCGGCATCTCAGCGCCGATTACGGGCCAGGAATGGCCGTTTCCTCCGCCCTTTTCTTCCTGCTGGGCCTGTCTCAACATGGCCTTTTGCGGGACGCGCTGCGGCTTGCGGAATTGGTTGCCTGCGGCGGCGCGGTGGCGACTCTTGTCCATAGTTGCACTTGGCTTATTCGACCTCAACATGCCTTGCGCTATGCTGTGGCCGAAACCTGGGTGGCCGGTTCCGATCTGGCCGCCGCCATGCGCCCGACGGTTACGCCCGATAAAAAGGCCCGCGGTGAAGCGACCGCGCGGGCGGAGCGGGACTTGCGCGCGGCGCTGGATCGAACCTTCGTGATCTTGGGAGCGGTGAAAAGTCCCAAACAGGCGCCGTTGCTGGCTCATTTGGAGGAAATGCGGCGCGAAGTCGTGCATCTGACAACGCGATCCATTGCCCTCAACACTTCGCTGGAACCGGTCCTCGACCGCCCCGGGTTCGCCCAGTGCGTCCCCGTGATTGACTCAGTGCTGAAATCATTGGGCGATGCCGCCCGGTCGGTCGCGATGACACTCATTATGCACCGCGCCGAAAACCTGGCGGCGTCGCATGTCCGTCTGCGACGTTGCCAGCATCTGATCAAGGGGCTCGAGGGCCAAATCGCGTCTGTCCCGGCTGGCGGCGTGGCGGCCGCGGAGGTGCGCGCGGCCTTGGAACAGATCGAGAGAGTGCTGCCGCGCATCGCGATCGTGCTCGGCCAAACTGCGGACCACGCCATTGCTCCGCACGGCTTTGCGGCGAATCTGCCCGATATTAGCTCGCTGTCGATTCGATCACTGGCGTCGTGGATGCATCCGGCGGCGCGCTTGGACCCTGTCCTGGTCCGGCACTCCCTGCGCATGGCGGTGTTTACGATGGTTGCCGTCGCGCTTTATAAGGGGTTCGATATTCCGCGCGGCTACTGGATTGCCTTCACCATCATGGTGGTGCTCCAGCCTGATTACGGCTCCACGCGGCAACGCGCCGCCGCGCGCATGGGCGGCACCACCGCCGGGATCATCCTGGCCGGCGTTTTGGTCTGGATCAGAATGCCGTTGTGGTGGACAGATGCCCTGGCGATTCTGACCGCGCCTCTTTTCGCTTATTTTGTCCGCCGCCGCTACGGTCTGGCCATATTCTTTGTCACGATCAACCTCGTGCTGGTTCTGGACACGCTGTCCCTGCCGCCTCGGGACGTGATGATCGTGCGTGTCCTGGCAACGTTGTTAGGCGGGGGCATGGCTTTGGTCGCGGCGCGGGTTTTTTGGCCGGTTTGGGAAGGGGAGAAGTTTCCCGCGCTGCTGGCTGCCGCCGTTCGCGCCAATCGCGCCTTTCTCCTCTCCATGTCGTCCTGGTTCGGCATGCCCGCGGTGAAGGCGCCTGACCCCCTAATGGCCAAACGCCGCGCGGAGAACGCCAATCGTTACGTTGCCGTATCGGTCGAGCGGATGTTGAGCGAACCGTCCGGGCATCAGGAAAATCCGGAACGGGCCGCCGCCCTGGCGACCTACAATCAAAGAATCACCCGCGTCCTGACCGTCCTGGCGGTGCAACTGCCGGAGGCCGGCAAACCAAACGACCCGGTCGTGACATCCGTGGCCACCCAAGTCAGCAACATAATGGAGATCATGGCGCGAGTCTTTGAGAGCGATTGCCAGGATCCGTTCGTCAATGAATCGAATGCGGCGCTGGAAAAGCTCGAGAGCGATTTCGCCGCCGCGCACATCTTCGCTATGAACGATTCCAAGCTCATGGCCTCGCCCGGCGGCCTGGTCTGGGTGCAGCTTGCCAAAATGATCGCCGAACTGCGCGCCGTCACGCTGGCCTTGAAAATGACGCCACCGGGGACAGCCCCGCCACACGTCCTGCCACTGGTCTCCGTAGTGCGTTGAACGTCATTCCAGCGTCTTTCTGACTCGGCCTAATTCGCTCAAGGAGACGCAGTCGGTCTTTTGGTCCATCGGGTAGCCAGTCTGGCCACGATATAGCAAAAATGGAATAGCGTCTTCCAAAATGCACGACACCAAAATGCAAGAATGGCAAGAATGGTTTTCGGTCTTTCAGCACGACGGGTCTTGTCCGCGGTGGGCGCCCTCGGAGTGCTCAAACCACCTTGTCTTGAACGCATTTCGTTTTATGATGGCTTCCGCTCAATTGGACTATTCAAGCGCATGGAAGAAAAGCCGTTTGCTCGCGAAGCAAAAGATGATGACACAGCCAGGGCCGTGGATGCGGGGCTGTTATCTGCCTCCACGACGACATGGGCAAAGTTCCAATGGCTCCTTTGCGGCGGCGCGACTCTCGTCACGATCGGGCTGCATGTTCTCCATCTCTACCACGCGGGAGGGATGTGGCGTGACGAAGCTTCGAGCATAGGCCTCGCCACAGTGCCCTCCTGGGGTGATCTGTGGCGCATGATCGGGCATGATTCTTCTCCCATTCTCTTCTATTCTTTGGTCCGGTGCTGGTTTGATCTTGGATTGGGCAGCAGTGATTTCGGTTTGCGAGGTCTCGGGCTGTTGGTGGGGCTTCTGGTGGTGGCGTCTCTATGGATAAACGGCCGCGTGTTTCGGTTGGGGGCGCCGTCTGTTTCGCTCGGTCTCCTGGTAGTGAACTCGACCTTGCTCTGCTGGGGCGACTCTGTCCGAGCATACGGGTTGGGGTGCTTTTTTATCACGCTGACGATTGGGGCCGTCTGGTCCATGGTTCTGATGCCCGGCCCGGGCCGATTCGTGCTGGCCAGCCTGGCCGCAATCTTGAGCGTCCAAACCTTGTATCAGAACGCCTTCCTTCTGTTGGCGATATGCGCCGCCGGCTTTCTCGTGTGTCTTTGCCACAAAAAACTCGGGACCGGGCTGAGGGTGCTGGCCATTGGCGCGCCGGCGGCTCTTTCGCTTCTCCCTTACCTCAATACAATTCAGCATTCACAGGAGTGGTTTGTGGTTTCGAAGATCGGGTTTCATCCGAACATCGTGTTTTCGAACTTATTTAAGGCTTTGGGGAGCCCGCTCGGTTGGGTGGCCTACATCTGGATGGGGTTGGGAGGATTAGCGGTCGCGGGGGGAGTTGTTTCGCTTTTAAAGAACCGAAAGTCCGCGCAACCGGGGATGGAAGACCGGCCGCTCTTTGCCAGCCTCACGCTGCTGTTGGGGATGCTTTTCTTTGTCTTTTATTTCTGGGCCGCCAAGCTCCCAACGCAACCGTACTACTGGCTTCCCATTTTGTGTTTGGCGGCTGTTTGTCTGGACGTCGCGATCAGCGGCTGGCTTGGGGGACGTTACAACTGGAGGCTGGTCTATTTGCCGCTGATGATCTGCGTGCCGCTGTCGGGCACAGTCGCCTGGGCCAAGGGGCGGCAGACCAACATCGATTTAGTGTCGGCTCGCGTCGAACAGATGGCCGGGCCGAGCGATCTCGTCGTGGTTTACCCTTGGTATTTAGGGGTCAGCTTCCGGCGTTACTACAAGGGGGCAGCCCCTTGGACGACTATTCCCGAGATTTCCGATCTGAGGTTTCATCGATACGACTTGGTCAAAGCCAGAATGATGGAAAAGGCTCCTCTGGCTTCGGTCTTGGAGCGGATTGGGCAGACGTTGCGTTCAGGCAACCGGGTGTGGATCGTGGGTTTATTACCCCGTGCGAGGGTTGGTGAAACTGGAGTTCCGGCTCTGCCACCGGCTCCAGGAAGCGTCTATGGCTGGAACGAGCAAGTTTATAACTACGTTTGGGGAAGGCAAACCCTGGACTTCATCGCCAGAGCCGCGGCCAAATGGGATGTTGTTCCGATCGATTCCAAGGACCCAATCAATAATTTCGAGAACGTTGCCCTCCAGGTCGTGCGGTAGGAGATGATCTTCATTACGTCGATTTCACCTGTCTACAAAACTTGTCACTCTCATGCCGGAAACCCCGCTACTGTGAAACGGTTTCATGTTCAGCAATCGGCTCAGTTGTCTTGGGCGGGGATGCTGGCGGAAACCAAGCGTGTTTGGAACCACTTTTTGGCCGGATCGCCGAGTTCATGAAACCATGCAGGAATGACAAAATAGTTGGCAAGTGGAATCATGATCACCTTGCTTTCTCCCGCTGCGGCTTTCTGTAACGCGGCAAGGTCGTCAGGACGGCTAATGGAGTCCTTGCCACCGCCGATCAGCAAGACAGGGACCCGCACTTGGCGGATGGCGGCTTCGCCGGACAAATCGGCCCATTTGATGTCGAGCCGGGCTGCGGACACCGTATAAGGGCCAGAAAAGGACAGGCTGGTGACACGAAATTCGCGCTTCGTCAGAATCTTGGCCGTTTTAGTCTCATGTCGCAGAGCAGGTCCCGGGGGCGACACTGGTATCGCACTAATTATGTCGATTTCGCCTATTCCGAAATAGATCTTTCTCCTGGCGGAAAGCAGGACACTCAAACAGCTTTTAAGAACTTACTCAAGTCTGGTTGTTTGGTGGATTCCCGACAGTGGGGTCTTCCGCCAGCCTCTTAAGGACGCTCACGCAGCCGCGGTTTCCATCCACCTGCACCAAGTCGCCCGTGCGAATGACCCTGGTGGCTGCGGCAACATTGGTTACCGCCGGAAGACCGTATTCGCGCGCGACGATGCTCCCGTGCGAGAGAATCCCCCCTTGTTCCACCACCACACCGGCAGCGGTGATGAAATACGGCGACCACGCCGGATCGGTGAAAGGGGCGATGAGGATTTCGCCGGGGAGAACCTGCTCGTGCTCGTCCGCGCGCAAAATCACGCGGGCAGGTCCGGTGGCAATGCCCGGAGAAACTGGAATGCCTTCCAGAAGTTTTGCGCTCCCGTTCCCTGCCGGCCAGCTTGGCGCGTTGGGGTCGAATTTTCCGTTTACGATCCGCGGCGGGTTGAGCTTGAGGTTCTTTTCGTATTCCCGCCGGCGCAATTCGATCCGCTCGCGCCCATCGAACAGGGCGTCACCCATCGCGACCGGTTCAAGCTCGGAAACCTCCAGAAAGAAAATGTCGTCGCGGCAGGACAACCTGCCCTGCTCGTGGAGCCGCTGGCCGAGGACCAGGAGAACGCGGCGCACGAAGGCGAACCGCCGGATGCCGAGGTTCTTCAATTGCTCCCGAAAGACAGCCAGTTCCTGCGTACGGCGCAGCGAGCGCAAGAAGATCCAGCGTTTGATGGGATTCCTCAGCCGCTCGCGGCATTGCACGGTCAGGCGTTCCCGTTCTTCAGCCAGCCGCCGCTGCTTTTCCAGCGGATCGGATTGGCCCAGCGAACGGAGATAACCGCGCACCAGCCCCAGAATGTAATCAGGGGTCTCGCACCAGCGGGCGTTGGACAGTTCGAATTCTCCGCGGCAATGGTGCCCGTGCTCGCTCATAAAGGAATCCCAGTCGGCCAGGAATTGCCGGCCATGTTTGGTGCGGCCAAGCCGGGCGCAGACCTCCGGCCAACTGTTTTCGGAAGACACAACAGCCTCTGTTCCTGGGTCGGCTTGAGCCAGCATTGCCAGGCGCCAGAGAGCCAAGCCGGCTTCCGCAACCGGCATGCCGCCCAGTGCGGAAAACAAGCGAAGAGCCAGGCCAAAATCCCCCAGCCAATCGCGGCAGGCTTTCTGAAAAACCGGCAGCACGGCTGCCTGGGTCGCCAAGTAGAAAATATCCGTTTTCTTGAAAACTTTCGCAATGACTTGGACACAATGCTGGGTCAACTCCGGCGTGGACAGGGCCATGAGGTTCATGCGGTCGAGGTCGCTTGTTTCCTTCTTAAAGCGGGCCAACCAGACATAGCCCCGGCGGCGGGACGAATGTTTGACGACCTCGTAAAGAAGGATCGGCCACGAGAGAATGTACTTCGGCCAGCGGAAACCCAAGTCCGGGAGGTCTTCTGGCGCGATGGCCAGGGGACCCTGGCGGTAGGCCTCCACCGACACACCCCCCAACATCTGGAAAAAATCGGGAGTTCCCTTGCGCAGGGAATAATTGAGCAGAAGAGAAAATGGTTTGACCGCGGACAAAACCGTGTTGGCGTTGAAATAGAGTCTGCCGGCGACGGGACCCGCGATGGGAGCGCGCGTGAGATCAGCGCCCGCCAGGCGAAAAAAGTAACCGACGACACCCAGCAAGGATTGCATCATAGACCACGTCATTGTCGTCATCACGTCCGGTACTACTTCGCCGGCGTTGAGATTGGTCCAGACCTGCCGGTCTTCCCACGTCCTGGCCGGCGTTTTGGTTGTGATCGGACGGGACTGCAACAGAACCACTCCGCTCGCCCGTTGCGCCCACTCGATATCCTGCGGCGCGGAAAAAAGGCGCTCCGTCCGCCGGGCGAACTCGCACAAGTTTTCGAGAGTTACGGACGAAAGCGCCTCGTTTTCAGGCGAAGCCAGCACGCGCCCCGTTCGTTTTTCAACCACCATCCGCTGCGGCTGAACTGTCCCCTGCACAAGTCCTTCGCCACGGCCTCTGACCCACTCCACGACAAATCGGTCCGTTGCGCCGCTCAGCGGGTCCGCCGTGAACACCACCCCGGCGTGCTCGGCCTCCACCATTTCCTGCACCAGCACCGCCATCCTAACCTTTTCCGCCGACACCCGCTGCCTCGCCAGGTAAACAAGCGCCCGCTCGGAGAAAAGGGAAAGCCAGCAGGTCTTGATGGCCTCCAGCAACGCGTCCGCCCCGCACACATTCAGGATGGATTCAAACTGCCCGGCAAAAGACATCCCGGCGGCGTCCTCGACAGTCGCGCTGGAACGTACGGCATAGTTCCGCTCTCCACCGGATTGCCGCCACGCACCTAACACCGCGTCCTTCACCACCTCCGTCATGTGGGCTTCTGCCAGACAGCAGCGGATTTCCCGGTGCAATTCCGCCATCCGCCCAGTTTCATGCCCGGAACTTTGCGCCAGCAGATTGGATAATTGGGTTCGTTTCGGACACGAAGACAGGAAGTGATCGAACGCTGTCGTCGTGACGCAAAAGCCACTTGGCACCGGCAGGCCCGCCGTGATCAATTGGCCCAGATTAGACGCTTTGCCGCCCACCAGGGACCGCTGGTCGTCGCAGACTTCTCTCAACTGAAGCACGAGCAAAGCGGCCTTGTCCGTTCCCGCCCGCGCGGCGCTCTTCCGCCTGAAACTGGTTGAAGACATCTTTCTCCTGCACAGCTATCCAACAGCATCTGAAAAAGCGAGGTGGAACTTCTTGCGTGCTGAAGCCACGCGCCAGGAATGAACGGATCCAAAACAATTCCAGCCCTTTCCCAGCTTTGCAGGGCTGTGTCCCCGTACCGCGGTGATGCGGTCGGCGAGACGCCAACCGCTGCGACCAGGACGGGAAATTCGTCGCGTTAGGCAAGGATTTTTTTGTCTTCTTCTCTTGACTTTTAGGGCGCTTTTTGCCTTTATGGCATTGCTGTTTTAAACCGCAAATAAAAGCAGTCCCTGTGAAAGGAGCCTTATGAAAGCCAATGGAACTTTGCCGGTGATTTTTCACGCAGTCCTCATTTCAGTGTTGTTGTCATGGTGTGTTCGGACCGCCGCGGCTGAGCCTGTCGCGGAGCAAGACTTGCAGTCGGCCAACGCGGATTTCGCCTTCAACCTGCTGCAGCAGTTGGCGATCGAACTGCCCGCCTCCAATATTTTCATTTCACCCTACAGCGCCTCGACGGTGTTGCAGATGGTCTCCACCGGCGCGGCCAGTACGACTCTCACCGAAATGGAGAGCGCCTTATGCACGACGAATTTGAGCCTGTCCACTTTGGACAACGGCAACAAGGAACTCGGCACCCTCATTAATGCTCCCAACACCAACTTTATTCTCTCCACCGCCAATGCCGTTTGGTATCAGGAAGGCCTGCCATTGCGGAAAAGCTTTATTAACGGTGACCGGCGTTTCTTTTCGGCGAAGGTGGAGGGCCTCGATTTCGGCGCGCCGACCGCGATTAAAACGATCAACCAGTGGGCTTCTAAAGAGACGCATGGGAAGATAACCGATATCGTGAAGAAGCTGCCCCCAGGCACGGCGATGGTTCTCGCCAACGCCGTCTATTTCTTCGGCAACTGGCAAAACCCCTTTGACACAAACCTGACCGCGAATGAGCCGTTTTACTCGACAGAAGCTGACAAGGTGACCGTCCCCATGATGCAACAAACGGCAACCTTCGGTTACTGCGCTGGCGAGGACTTTCAGGCCGTTCGCTTGCCTTACCGCGGCAACGACCTGGCCATGTACGTGTTTCTGCCCGCCGCCGGCACGAGCGTGAATGATCTTCTTGGCGAGATGAACGGCGATTGGTGGCAGGAGACCATCAACGGCAGTTTTATGGCCCAGCAGGGGACCCTCGAACTTCCCAGGTTTGACCTCGACTTCGCCGACAGCCTCGTTCCCGCTTTGCGGGGGTTGGGGATGGAAACCGCCTTCACTCCCGCCGCTGATTTTTCCGGCATTTCTCCAGACTCGCTTTATATCTCCGATGTCGAACAGCAGGCCATTGTGAAAGTGAACGAGCTTGGAACCGAGGCTGCGGCGGTGACCACCGTCATAGTGGTCACGGGTGTTGTAAGTTACCCGCCGCCGTTCCAAATGATCGTCAACCGTCCTTTTCTCTTCTTTATCGAAGACGAACAGGCGAAGATGATTCTCTTCGCGGGAGTGGTCCTGGACCCGTCATCTTGACAGGTCATTGGGTTTTAAATAGCCTCGCAAGGTTTGGTGGCGCAGCGGCACGGGCATTTTGGCGAGGTCGCCCACGGCGTGATAGAACTTTTCCATGTCGCCACCCTGGGCCTGGAGGAGCGCTTCGAAGGCAGGCTTGAGATCGTAGTAAGCGGAGACGGTGTTGAGTTTGGCGTTGTTGATCGGTTCGGAAAACCAGTAGTCGTAGCCGGAGGCGGCGCCGCCCCAACGGGCTTTGAGCCTGGCATAATTTTGACGCAATTCCTGGACGATGTCGGCTTTGCGTTGGAGCTGGACCGGTTCAGTGAGGTTGGAATTCGCATAGACGGCGTCCAGTTGCCCGCGCGTCGCCATGATTAAGTCGGCAAAGTCGCGCTCGTGTGCGAGGGTTCTTTGATAGGACTGGTAGGCATTGGTGTCGTGCGAAGCCTCAAACCAACGGCGCACGCCTGCTCCAGCCACGGCCATGGCGAAGGCTTCGTTGAAATCCGTGTCGCCGGCGACGTAAAGCCGCTGGTGGGCCAGCTCGTGGAAAATCAAATCGGCCAGGCTGCCTTCGGATTCGTAAATGTGAGTATTGAGGAGCGGATCGTGAAACCACCCCAGCGTGGAGTAGGCCTGGACACTATCGACATAAACGTCCCAGCCTTTGTTTTCCCAAATCCGGGCGTAACGGTGGGCGGCTTCTTCACTGAAATAGCCCCGGTAGCTGGCGGACCCCACCACCGGGAACCACCATGTCTTGGGGCGAAGCGACAGGGCGGGGGCGACGTTGACAATCCAACTGACACAGGGACGATGCAGATCGACGTAATCGCGATAATTGCCATCGGCTGGCAGGCGCAAATCGTGTGAGGCGAATTCGAGGAGCTTCAAGGCCAGTTCCAGCTTTGCTTTCAGCTTGGGCGGAGTGGCGGGGTCCGCCACGAGTTTGCGGACCGGCACCTCGCTCACAAGAATTTCGTATTGACCCGAAATGGCTTGGGAATAGAAGCTGATGGTCTGGCAGCCGGAGAGCGCCAGGAGCATCAGCAGGCAGCCTGAACAGAGAAGGGCGGTCCGAAGGCGAATGGGCCGCGGCTTCAATGAGGATAAACGAAGCACGAACAAGCGGGCGCTTTACCCTTTTTGCATTTCCTTGGCCCAGGTGTCGCGCAACGGGATGGTGCGGTTGAAGACCGGCTTCTGCGGCGACGAGGCCAAATCCAGCGCGAAGTAGCCGAGGCGCTCGAATTGATAACGCAGCTCTGGTTTCGCTTCCCGCAATGAAGGTTCGCATTTGGCGGCGAGAACCTCCAGCGAATCCTTGTTCAGGTGCTGCTTGAAATCTCCGGCGGCGTCGGGTTCGGCGGTTGTAAAGAGGCGGTCGTAGAGGCGGATTTCCGCGTCAATGGCGTGGGCGGCGCTGACCCAATGAATGGTGCCCTTGACCTTGCGCGCGGCGGTCGCGCCGCCGGCTTTGCTGTCCAGGTCCACCGTGCAGCGCAATTCAGAGACCTGCCCGGCGGCATCTTTGATCACTTCGGCGCACTTAATGATGTAGGCGTATTTGAGCCGGACTTCACCGCCGGGGCGGAGGCGGAAATACTTGGGCGGCGGTGTCTCCATGAAATCGTCGCCGTCGATGTAAAGAGTGCGCCCGAAAGGGACGGGACGAGCGCCCGAAGCGGGGTCCTCAGGATTATTGACAGCGCTGAGTTCCTCGGTTTTGCCCTCGGGATAATTGGTCACGACCACCTTAATGGGCCGCAGCACCGCCAGGCGGCGCAGAGCGCGCTTGTTCAAGTCCTCGCGCACGGCATGGTCCAGCACGGCCATGTCCGTGATCCCGTTATATTTGGTGATGCCGATGTTGTAAGCAAAATGGCGCAGGGCTTCCGGGGTGACGCCGCGGCGGCGCAGGCCGGAAATCGTGGGCAGCCGGGGATCGTCCCAGCCGGAGACAACTTTATCGTTGACCAACTGGAGAAGCTTGCGCTTGCTCATCACGGTGTAACCCAGGCTGAGCCGGGCAAATTCATATTGATGCGGCAGCGGCCGCGGCAGTCCCAGGTTCTCCAGAATCCAATCGTAAAGCGGGCGATGGACCTCGAATTCCAGGGTGCAAATGCTGTGGGTGATACCCTCCAAATAGTCGCTCAAGCAATGGGCGAAATCGTACATGGGATAAATGCACCATTTGTCACCGGTATGATGATGCTCGGCGTGACGGATGCGGTAGAGAATGGGGTCGCGCATCCAGACATTGGGGCAGGCCATATCTATCCTGGCGCGGAGCGTGCGCGCGCCATCGGGAAACTCACCCGCTTTCATCCGCTGGAAAAGGTCAAGCGATTCCTCCACGCCGCGGTTGCGCCAGGGGCTCTCCTTGCCTGGACGGTCCGGCGCGCCGCGATAGGCATCGGTATCTTCGGCGTTCAAATCGCAGACATAAGCGTGGCCCTTCTGAATCAGGGTCACGGCGTACTCGTAGATTTGATCGAAATAATCCGAAGCGTAAAAAGGTTCCAGCCGCGCGCCGCCGGAGTTTTGCGCCATCACGGGCGCGGCATAAAAGTCCTTCTTGCCATTGACGTCGATGGGTTGGGGAGTCGCGCCCAACGCTTTCAAGCCAAGACGGTCGTCGGCCCAGCCGGCGATCAGCCAATTGACGTCGGCGATAATGGAATCGACGTATTCGACGTCTTCTTTGGTCGGGTTAGTGTCGTCCATGCGCAAGTTGCAAATGCCGCCGAATTCGCGCGCGATGCCGAAATTCAGGCAAATCGATTTGGCGTGGCCGATGTGGAGGTAGCCATTGGGTTCCGGCGGAAAGCGGGTGTGAATCTTCGGGTAACGGCCCTGCGCCACGTGCCCGGCGACAATGTCACGGATGAAATCGGACGGGGCCGGAGCGGGAGTAGATTCGGCTGATGGAGTTGTCATGGCACAATATTCATCGTGCGGCAAACGGTATCTATTTGGAGAGAGACTGGCAAGCCAAAGGCATTGGCAGGGCGGTCACTCCGCGCGCGCCGCCTCGGCGGGAAGGGGACTGCCCGCCCGCCGCCCTTAAATTGACCGACGGTTTTAATCGCACTCGCCACGCCCCAAATCCTCGCCTAAGACGAGCGAATTTCCGGCTTGGGGAGCGCGACCGTCTCGGTCGCCGCAGTCGGCGTCTCGCCGACCGCATCTTGCCGGTGCTATACGATTCCTATCGAAGCATTCAGACGTAGCGCTAAGGTTAGGCGAGGATTTGGGCCACGCTTTCCCATTTTGACACCGCGCGAAAAATCGGTAACTTTCCTGTGTGTACCATTCCCTGTTTAACCGTTGTTTGCTTTTCCTTGGCCTGGCAGGGTCCGTCCTGGCCCAAGAGGCCGGCCAAGCCGTTCGCAAGGTCGATGCGCAGCCGCTCCTTGCCCAAGCCAGCCGGGTCCTCGCGGCCCTGGATTATCTTGGCGCGCCGGTCAGTCCGGAAGTGGCAGCCCTAGTGAAAAAGGCCCGCCTGGAACCCGACGGCGAATCCGCTGCCCTGCAATTGCAAAACGCCCTCGACCCTCTCTGTCTCGCGACGGTCCAAATCAACCCGGAATCGCGTGTGCAAGTCCAGCGCGGCGCGGCTTCTCTCGATTTGGTCGAACAAGGGTGGCGCTGTTTTCTGATTAAGATCATCAACGAAGCGGGCGTGACCTCGCCTTTCGGTGCGGAAAGCGCCAACGCCCGTCCTTTGGCTGGCTCGCCCGCCGCGGAAGTGGCCGATCGCTGGCTGGGCCTGCAACTGTTTACCCAACCGCCCCTGGAAGCGAATTTGACCGGCTTGAAAGTTGAGTATCGCATCCTGCAGCTCTACAGCCGTGACGCAGGCAAACGCGAAGCCAGTCTTTCCTTTAATGCCGGCCCAGGCACTCAAGACCTTGGCTTCCGCAATGCCATTCCCCTTTTGTTTGACTGTCATCCCGCCCAAAAAGTGCTCCTGCGCGTCCGTGATGAAAACGGAGAACCAGCCACCGGCTGTTTCGTTTTCCGGGACCGGGCGGGCCGGGTTTATCCCCCGCAGCCCAAGCGTCTCGCCCCTGATTTCGCCTTTGAAAAGCAGGTTTATCGCGGCGATGGGGAAAGCGTCGCCTTGCCGGATGGGGATTACTCGGTTGAGTTTTCCCGCGGGCCAGAATCCATGACGGAAGACCGGACGTTTGCCGTGCGGGGCGAACCACTCACGCTTTCCTTCCAAGTGCGGCGGTGGATTGATCCCTCCACCTCGGGCTGGTGGTCCGGGGACCATCATATTCACGCGGCGGGTTGCGCCCATTATGCCAAACCCACCGAAGGCGTTCTGCCGCCGGACATGATGCGCCAATGCCAGGGAGAAGACCTCAAGGTGGGCTGCAATCTCACCTGGGGGCCTTGCTTCGATTATCAAAAACAGTTTTTCTGCGGACAAATCGACAAGGTATCGCGATATCCCTACTTGCTCCGCTATGACATTGAGGTTTCCGGCTTTGGTTCCCACCAATCGGGGCATCTTTGCTTATTGCGTTTGACAGACGAAAACTATCCCGGGGGCAATTCGACCGGCCATTGGCCGACCTTGTGTTTAAACACTTTGCGCTGGGCGAAAAAACAAGGTGCCATCACCGGCACGGCCCATTCCGGGTGGGGGCTGGCGGTGGCGGGGCGGGAGATTCCCAATGACCGTTTGCCGCCCTATGACGGAATCGGCGCGGCGGAATTTATTGTTGATGTTACGCACGATGTTCCCGGCCCCGATGGAAAGCTTGTCCCCGCGGTGGATTTCTATTCCCTGGGCGATACCCCGCTGGTGTGGGAATTGAACATGTGGTACCAGGTCTTAAACGCCGGTTTCCGCACCCGCGCCAGCGGCGAGACGGATTTTCCCTGCATCATGGACGAACGCGTCGGACGCGGCCGCAGCTACGTGAAGCTGGACGGCAAGTTGGATTTCGACGCCTGGTGCGACGGCCTGCGCTTGGGGCGCAGTTACGTCAGCGATGGCCGTAGCCATTTGCTGGAGTTTCGAGTAAACGACACCGCCGTTGGAGAAAACGGCAGCGAACTGAACCTTCCCGCCCCGCAACATGTTCGTGTGACAGCCAAGGTGGGGGCGTTGTTGGACGCCACCCCGCATCCTGAGGTGCAGAACCTTGCCCTGGACAAGCAACCGTATTGGAGCCTGGAACGCGCGCGGGTGGGAAACAGCCGCACGGTTCCCTTGGAAGTGATCGTCAACGGTCTGGCAGTCACGAATTTTCCCTTCGTGGCGGACGGGACGTTGCGGGATGTCGCCTTTGACACAAAAATCGAGCGCAGCAGTTGGGTGGCCTTGCGCATCCTCGGTTCATCGCATAGCAATCCGATTTGGGTCTTAGTCGATGGCAAGCCCCTTGCGCCAAGTCGGAAGAGCGTGGAATGGTGTCTGCGCGGCGTGGACCAATGCTGGTCGCAAAAGAAGCGTTTCATTCAAGACTCTGAAATGGAAGACGCCCGCCAGGCCTACGAGCACGCCCGCGCCGTTTATCACGGGATGCTGGCAGCGGCCATTGAATAGCCACTGCTGCCCGTTGGCCGAAGCCGCGAGGTAACCATAAACGGGGCGAGCGAAACGAGGGTTCGATTCCCTTCACCCGCTCCATTGATACAGAGGCACTTAAGAAGTATGTAGCCAGAATGTAGCCCAAATCCGGCTTTTGCTGCCGTTGGCCGCCCTTGGCCCGCGTTGCAAGCGGCCAGCGGCCACAACACCGATTCTGCGAGCGAAAACACCCGGACTCAACGGAAAAAGAGCGATTGATTGAGGGTCGTGACGGGGCAAGCAATCGCCCGCGCCGTGCGGCGCTAGAGCACTAAAAGCAACCTGACTCGCGCCTGACGGCCACGCCTGCAAACCGAACGTCGAAATTTTCGCCCTCACGCCCATTTGCAACCAGAACGACACCCTAAATGCAAAAAGGAAAACACCAAGACCCGATTCGCGCCAGTGGACTCCCCACATTTTGACCAGCGCCCGTCGCGTTTTTAGTTCGGACACGCCCCCCGACGACCAGCGCCCGGCCAATTTAGCTTGGCGTCATGGTCCACACAAACGGCCTGCAACCGTCATTTGATACGATTCAAGCCCGTGCATACGTGTCATGCCTTGAGTTGGTCGAGCCATTGCCATCGCCATTCGTCCGACTGCGGCTTGGCTGCTGTTCTTGGCAGAATTCACGGCGCGAAATCCTAAGCGCAAAGTCCCCAAGCCTGTCGAGCACTGTCAATGTGGAGCGCAGAGGGAACAGGGCGAGCAATACATTGACAGGCGCAGACGGGCTGTACAATGGACGGAGATGTTTCGCGCCAATACCAGCCCCGTCTCGCTGTCGTCTTCATTTGCTCATTGGATGGCAACATGGCTGCCAACAAAGCCACTCAAGGCGAGCGTGTTCCAAGAAGCGACCACGTTCCCGCTTTGTAGAACCTGAAACTCGTTGGGATGTCGAGGAGATGGATACTCCACCACCGCATCAATCGGTGTGGCCACAAACAACATTTCCGAGTCACAATTGTCGTAGTGCCCGTGAATATTTTGCATCCTTGAGTTTAACGGCATTTTGTAACCGCTGACCGCGAATTGATTGGTCGCGCTGTCCGAACAGAGCGTAGCGATAGCCGCGTTACCTGACGGGGTAATGTAGGTGCAGAAATAGCCGTTCTTCACGTCCAAGTAGATGTCGCCTGATGCGCGAGCGTGGCTGAGATTCTCCAAATAAAACCCCGTAGAAGGATTGAAAGAGATTTGCCCCGAAAATGCGCCGGTTGGCGCTTGTGTGTGCTTTTCAATCTTCTTGAGCGCGTGGCCACTGAATTCGAGAAGTGCCTGTGGGAAAGCATAACCGCAATACCCACCATCTTTGGTAAGGTTGAGACAAACGCCGCCCGCTGATAAGTCGGTTGTGCTGCTGCATTTTGGGCATGGATAGCGGTAGATGATGCTCATACAGGACATCCTGTGGCGATGGAACAGTGGCGTGGTTTCTCTTTCAAACTGAATAGTTGCTGCCCCTTTGGGGCAATGCGTTTAGGATTGAAATGCTTCATATATCAATTATATGAAAAGCGGACTAATTCTTCCAAACAAAATGCTTTTTTCCGATGGTTTGCTTGAAATTGAATGCGCCGCCTTTTCCAATGCCGGTCTGTTTCCAATTCGGAACGGAGCGCAGGGGAAAGAGGGCGCGAGCGTGGAGAATTGAAAACAGTCCGGCCAGGGGCCGCGACACGAGAACGCTTTTTAGACGGTGAAGGGGAAAAGCGTTTTGGTGTCGCGGCGGGGTGCCATGCGGTTTGGTTTACTCCGTTTGCGGCGGCTGCCGCTGGTGCCGGTTTTCGGCAATACCTGTTCGCTCGGTGACTAGACCGGGCACGCGCCAGGGACGACATTCTGACTGGAATTCGTCCCGTCGTCGCCGGGCGCGTGACCGGGCGACGCCACGGAGCGACTGACGTTCCATTGAAGCGAAACAGGCGCGTGGCTGGCATGACGCTTGGCCTTCCTTCGCAAGCGGTATGACAGAAACGGGCCTGCGAGCGTCACTGGCGTTGAGCCATTTTTCTAGTGCGGTCATCCGGCTGGGCATGTGTTCTTTGGCACTCGAGCTTTGCCACAGATTTAGTTCGGCTTGTCCAATGGTACAAATAATCCCGCGGATGGCTTGATTTTCGATGTTTAAGGCAACATCTTCGGTGGCAAATGAAAAAGGAACCCGTTGAGTTTTGGTCGAATCAATTCCGCAGGCCGGCGCACCGCCGCTTCGTCGGTGTTTATTCGGGCATTTTATCACACAAACCGCCAGTTGTAAATAAGGGACTTTTGCGCGGAGACTCACTGATTTATGCCGATTATCTCAACGATTGACTGGCCGAAGGTTTGGGACGGCTACGAGCTTTGGTATGCGTTTGTAGGAGCGTTGCTTGGCTCCGGTGTTGCGCTGATTATCGCCCACATTGATAACACGCGCAGAACCAAACATCAGCGTGCTGCCGCTAAGAAAGCACTTATGGAGCGTCTTGAGTTTAACGGCACTCGCATTACACAGATGCTTGGGCAGTTTGGCTCCGGCGTCGAGGTTCCGAACTACCCGCTCGACACCACAGGCATCATTATTTGGCTTACGCTCTCATACGAAGTCCTAGATGGTGAGATCATCAAGGACATCAACTGGCATCGCTACCAACTCGACCATCTAAATACCAAACTTCATACCTACTATCTGCTCATCGCCGCCACTAATCCTTTTGCACCTGACGCTTCTGCATACGCTCGGGCAAGGGAGTCAGAGGCTAGGCAGTCTATTTGTAAGCATCTCAAAGAGACAAGCGAGGCAGTTTGTCCGCTAATTCGGCGACTCGAAAGCCAATGAGTGAACGATCCGTTTGGCTATTTTATGGACATGCCAACTTCGCAGCGGGAAGAGATTTTCAAGATATGATCGCCAGTCAAGGCGACAGATTCGCCTACTGGGATTTCGCGTCCGTCGAGCAGCGTACTGTTTTTCGCGGTTCTGCCAGATTGAAGCGGAAGATTGACCAGGAACCATTGTTCTCCGCGTAGTTCAAGCGCGACATGATGGCCTGAGACGGTTGGAATTCCCGAAAAAACCTGGTTGGCCAGCGTGCCGTTGCGTCCCAAAATGTCTCCACTCCGGCATTCAAACGTATTCGATCCCACGAGCAGCAATAGTTTCTTGGGATGACGATTCGGGAGTGCCGCCGCCATTGGCTTGACCGGAACCGGCGGGCTTAAAGTGTCGGGGACTTGCTCGCCCAAGGTTGCCGGATTATCCAACCGTTCCCCGCATCCGGGTTCGCCGCACATAAAGGCATAAGCTTCGCTTTCCGCGCCACATTTTGGACATTTCTTTAGTTCCCGCGCTGGCGGCTGCTTCCGTGCTTCTGTTACGGTGTCCGTCGGATCGAACGCCTTTACCGCTGAAATATCAGCACCGCAAGTCCCGCAAAAAAACTCCATCTCAGGGTTAGCGTTTCCACAAGAAGGGCATTGTTTTCGCAGATTCATGCGCGGATACTCGGTTGCGGTTGATCTGAACTATGGCCGGAGAATCCACGTCGGGCTAACTGCTTTCGGAATCGCGTCATGTCGCCAATTCGTGGAATCCCAGCCATCCAGACTTCGTTCCCGGTCACGGCTACATCCAATCGCCTTTCATCACCCCAAAGCTGACGATTGAAGTTTGCGGGGTATCGAGCGAGGGCCAGGTCTGTGAGCAGAAAAATCCTTTGATTATCCGACCCGCGCAGTGTCAAAGTCTGACCGGCTGAGGAATCAAATGGTTCTGTGATGAGAACGTCAACGAGCTTGATGGTTTCCGAGTGACGAGCGAAAAGTCGCTCGTGTGGGAAACCGGAGTAAACGAGAATGTCACCGGCGAAGCCTCCGCGCAATAATTTCAGAAGGGCAGCTAGTGCTTCGGGTTGGTCAAACGGCTCACCTCCAGAAATAGTGATGCCATCGGCCAGTCCCAGCCAAGGACCAATTGCAAGCAAAAGCGCCCCGATTTGAATTTCGCTAGACGACTCCGACTCCCAGGTGTCGCGGCTAATGCAACCGGGACAGCGAATCGAACAACCTTGAGTCCAGATTCCAATCCTGTGCCCATAGCCAAGCGTCGTAACTGGAAAGTGCATTTTGTTAAGTCTCATGGATGATTGAACGAATACCTCATGATTAAATCGTTTCCAATTGCTTTATCCATAAGCCTTTTAGCCTTTTCCTGTTCGTCAGGAGAAAGTGACTCCATTTGTATTTTTACTTTTCTGGCAGCTTCCAGCGCCTGTTGGACCTTAGCTTGGGGCTTCTCAGGGAGCGATTTGATAATCTTGTCAAGCGCATCTGGAGCGTCATTTTGTCCTTTCACAAAAGCGATCAATAGCCACTTCAAAGCTTCTGTTGTGTTTTTTGCAACACCATTACCGTCTAAATAGCAGACTCCTAAATAATAATCGCCATCAGCGCTGCCCTGCTCGGAAGCCTTGCGGAACCAGTTCACGGCCTCCGCATAGTTTTGCCCAACACCTTTGCCGACCCAGTAGAATTTACCAAGGTAGATTTCGGCGGTGGCGTCTCCATTCTCAGCAGCTTTGCGGAACCACTTCGCGCTTTCGTTATAGTCCTCCTTTACTCCACCGATGCCTGCCGCGTAGAGACCACCAAGTATATCACAAGAATTGATGTTCCCCTGTTCTGCGGCTTTTTGATACCACTTCAAAGCGGCTGAATAGTTTGTCTTACCATCTTTGCCAGCATAATAAAATGCGGCTAAACTAAATTGAGCGTCCGCATAGCCTTGCTCGGCAGCCTTGCTCCACCACTTGATGGCCTCCGAATAATCCTGCGCGACTCCCGTGCCAGCATTGTAACATGTCCCTAAACTGTATTGAGCAGAGGCATAACCTTGCTCGGCTGATTTACGATACCAACGTGCAGCCGTCGAGTAATCTTGCGCAACGCCACTGGCGTAAAAATAGCTTGATCCAAGATTTGCCTGAGCCTGCGGAAAGCCCTGTGCAGCCGCTTTGGAAAACCAGTTAATAGCTTCGGAGTAATCTTGCGCAACTCCCTCGCCGTGGTTGTAACACACGCCAAGGTTGTTTTGAGCTTTTGCGTTGCCTTGATCGGCGGCTTTGCGAAACCATTTTACAGCTTCGGCATAATCTTTCAGCATCCCATTCCCTGTATAATTACTCTTGCCCAGATTGAATTGTGCCTCTGCATCCCCTTGTTGGGCCGCTTCAAGGATATTTTTGACCGATTCAGGGTAGTCATCAACTGAGTTTGTGAGTTTCAAAGCCAGTGTGCAGCCGTTTCCCGCCGTGATCGCCGCCACGCCGGTCAAATCGTGCGGCACCTCGCATTCTTGGCTGTCATTCTTTCCCCAAGCGGCTACTGTCCCATCCTGCCTTAAGGCAACCGAATGCCACCAGCCAGCCGCAATCGCAATTACGCCACTCAAACCCGGCGGGACGTTGCATTGCCCATCGTCATTGCAGCCCCACGCGACCACTGTGCCATCCTGCTTCAAGGCGAGGGAATGTCTTTGTCCCGCTGCAACCGCCACCACATTGCTCAAAGCCGAAGGGACATTACATTGCCCAATCGAATTTTCTCCCCACGCAACGACCGTGCCATCATCCTTCAAAGCGAGGAAATGAGCACCCCCTGCCGCAATCGCTACGGCGCCAGTCAAATCTGGAGGCACCGTGCCTTGTCGAAAGGCATATATCGGCCACGCTACCACAGTGCCGTCCTGCTTTAGAGCGAGCGAGAGTGCTCCTGCCGCGATGGCTACAACATCGTTTAAACCGGGCGGCACATCGAACTGATTAAAGAAATTTGCTCCACCTGCCACGACTGTGCCGTCCTTTTTCAACGCGAGGGAGTGATTTCCTCCCGCTGCAACCGCCACAACCCCATTCAAACCCGGCGGAATGGCGCATTGCCCGTCGTTATTCACTCCCCACGCTACGACTGTCCCGTCCTGCTTCAAGGCAAGAAAATGATCCGTTCCCGCCGCAATCGCCACCACATCACTCGAATTCGGAGGCGTATTGTAATGATGTCCCCAAGTCACAACCGACCCGCCTTGAGAAAGCGAGCGCGTAATCTGCCTCTCACCAAATCCAGCCCGGCGCATAGCCGCGCCCGTCAACTCGATGCGTTTTTCGGATGCTTTAGCAGCAATCTCGGCGTCTGACATAACTGTGTCAGTCGAGTGGATGGGACTTGTGGGCGCTTTTGATGTATGCTTGTGCTTCAAAATCACCGTCCAAGTTATCAAACAGCAGGCAATTACTATTCTCACCGTGGTGATGATAACGAAGTTACGAATGTCTCTCTTCCTTGATTGCTTCAATTGACTTTGAATCCCGCGTAACCTGTCCTCAGCTTTAGCGAATGCTTCCTGGGCAACTGCATAGTAACGAGTTTGGCGATATTGAGGCTCTTCGAGCGTCGCGCGCCGATTCGCAATATCCGCCTCCAGAGCGGCCAAACCGTCCGAGATGGATTTTCTTTCTTTGCTTACTGGCCAAAAACGAAAACCAGCGTTGCTGATGGAAACTTGAGGAAGCTGCGATGCGGCTTGTTCGTACGACTTAAGGACTTTTCCTATGTCCCCGTAGAAAGCCTCCCATTCGCCTATGGACTTCCGCAATTGGCTGGAATCAATATCGGAGAACTTTTGTTCGATTTCCCCGAGACGCTTCTTGACATCGTCCAAATCCTCAGTCAATCGTCGTGGAAGTTCGGTATTCACTTCCCATTCAGCCGCAGCGTGTTCCTCCAGCAACGCATTAACGCGTCCGAGTGCCTTCTCGGAGGCGGACTTCCACCGTTTTAGCATTTGTGTAGGAACCGGCCAACTTCCGAAAATCTCTTTCAAAAGGATTTCCAACTTGGCTGTCATATCCCTGACCTGTTGACGATGGTTAGAGATGGCGGCCAATGACTCGGCAGAAGGAGCTTTCAAGTCACTTTCAAATCGCTTGAGAAGCTCTGTAGCCACAGCTTCCCGCCGCTCAAAGAGGCTGGGCGGCGCCAAGGCCAACACCAAGGCTTCTGGAAACTCCAATTCCGATAAGGAAAGAAGTTTGCCCAGCTCAGGATTGTTCCTGCTGGAGCAATACTCCCGTTGCACATCGGCAGCCAGCTTCTGAACCTCCGCCGCGTCCGCCAAGGCCGCGCTCACGGCTACGCCCGTTTCCACCGACAACCCATATCGCTTCAATGTCCGCTGCGCCTCCAAGAATCTCTTTTGCAGTCCCTTGAGTTGGCCGTCTTTTCGTAGCCGCACCATCCAATCCATCAAGCCGCTCTCAAATATCTCCACCGCTCCTGTAGCATTCGCAATCAACCATTCCCGGTTCAACACACTGCCGCGCCACGTTAACGGTAATTGCTCATTCATTGCCACCAATCCCGCTGCCAACTTCTGCTCCCCATTGAGGTTTTTGTCTTCCGCAATGTCCATTAGCACGTTCGCCAACTGCTGGTCGGATAGCTGACCCGACACCCAATCCGTCACCATGCGCCGTCCAAACTGCTTCACTGCCTCGTCCCAGTTCTCCGCCAGACCAACAGCCAACTCCTGCGGATCAAAATAATCCTTGCCCAAAAGCTTGTAGGGCCGATGCCGTTGTTGAGTCGTTCCCTGATGTGGCAACTCTGCTTCATAATGCACCGGAATGTTCTTTTTCCCTGCCATCCACTGCTGCACTTGTTCCGCACCCCACCGCTTTGCATGATCTCGCGTTAGCAAGCCCTTGAGCAATGATTGCCAAGCTGCCGGTATCTCCTTCGGCACAGTAATTCCTCTCATGACCAGTGCGAAGTTGACTGCTCGTTCGTCCAAGCCTCTAAACGGATGCCTTCCAGTCAATAATTCGAGGCTTATGATGCCGACACTCCACCAATCGCTGGCCTTGCTCACGACTCCCGTCATCGCCTCCGGTGCGCTATATGCGGCTGTGCGGCTTACGCTTGTCACATGCAGCGAAATGTCCATTACACTCGAAATTCCAAAATCCGTGAGGACTAAGTCCAAAGGTTCGATGGTGCGAACCAACACATTGGCCGGTTTGAGGTCCCGATGCAGGATGTTCTCCGCGTGTAATGCCGCCACAGCGTCCGTCAGTTCACGCAGCACGTCGCGGACCTTAGTTTCGGGAAGCCCATCCTTACCAAAATCCGCCAAGGTTCCATGTTTGATGAATTCCAAAATCTCGTAGTCCCGTCCGTCTGGACTCGTCCCACGGGCATAGACTTCCACAATTTGCGCTTTGGAAATTCTGCTGAGTTTTTCAGTCAACCCAGCCTTCGGATGCAGTCCCCAACGATAAAATTTCAGCACGACGCGCCGCCCGCCCCCATCGGCGACCCAAAGTTCGGCCTCGCCCGAAGCGACTTTTATGGGTTCGACAAGCCGGTATTCCAAGAACTGTGCGCCGGGCACAAGGTTCAATCCGACGCCTCCGCCCGGTGTAGGCGGCGGTTGTCCCTCCAACAATGTTCGCTCGTCAGCCCCGCCATCGTTACGTCGTTCGATCAAAGTTTTTTCGACCGCTGCGTTCGAGCGCCGATGATCCGGGGAGGAACCGGAGTTCTCGATCAATGTTGGGTCGGATGGCATGATCCATTCAGGACAACTTGAGTTTTACCGTGGGAACCCCGTTCAATATTTTCAAATCATCACGCATATCCTTGAATGACTTATTTGATCTGGGCGTGGACTGCCACACGTTCGTTTTCCAGATCGTCCCAGGTTTTGACTTTGGCGCTCAGAGCAATGCCAACGCGGTTGAGGGTCTTTTTACGGTCTTCGGCAGGTACAATTATTTGATCGATATGATTAGGCTGCAATTTCATGTGATACGGCCGGGAGAAGTCGTGATCCTTCTCGGTGAGAAAGCCACCCGTGACGCAAGGAATCCATTGCTTCGCCAGTTGGTGAGGTGTGAAGCGCCATTCCATTTCTTCCTCAAAAATCCGTGGCATCGGTTGGCTTGGCGATAGCGCGGTCGAATAAGCATCCTCTAGCAGCAATCTATTAAGAGCGCATATTTTTGCCCGTAGTGTGCTGTGAAGCAATTGCTGTGTTTCTTTTCGCAATTCAATCCCGTTGAAGCGAGCGCGGTCATAAATCGTCGGTCCTGCTATCAGCCTGTTGATCTCAGATAGGAGAGACTGCAGGGGTGTCGGATCGGCGGAGCGGGCGTCGAGATTTTCCAGCACCTTACGTACGCCAGGGTCGATTTGCTCGCAGAGAAAAAACGACACGGGGTTTTTCTGGTCTTTCAAGTTACTTGCAAAAGCCTCAAGAAAACGGATGTCAGGGACTGACAACAACGGGAAGCTGGTTTGCTTTTCCCGATCGTTTTGAAAACCAATCGTGGGTTTTAAAAATGGCAGGAGCGTTCGCCACGTTGGGTCAACCTTATCGAGTTCAAATCGGGAGCCTTTCTTTATCTGAGATGCAACATGCTCCATTATCTTGGTTTTTTCTTGTAGATACCACATTGGATTTATGTCGAAGGATTCGGCAAAACACTTCGATATTGAAATCGCGTAGTGCCCATAGGTGTCTCGATGATCGGCGGCGGCTTCCAGCGGGATGTCGCAGAAACAAACCACTGGAAATGCCACAAAGAACGGGGTGCCAACGAGCCAAGTAAAATCCTCTTCACAAAACCTGGGCCAAATGCCGCTGCAGAGCATATCGAAGAAGTATTCAGGATTCTCTTTGTAGTGAAACAGACACTGCTCCTTTGGCCCAGGAGCCTCGATGTTAATATGCTTTGATGTATTCATATTCCTATTATCCACCCTTGCCGCCATCGGAATGGCATGATGCTTTCATTCAAACCAACTTAAGTTTTACCGTGGGAACACCGTCCAGCACTTCCAAGCCAGCAATGTTCACGGTGAAGCCTTCCGACACGTTCGAGTCAAATAAAGCGCGGCCCAGCGGATTGATCAACCACGCTTCCAGTTGATTTCCCACGCCCCGTCCGCCGTTGCTCAAATCTTTAAGGCAATGTTCCCGCAGGACCTGTTTGACATTCTCAGGCAACATAATTTTGACTTTTTGTTTGTCGGCCAGACGGGCGAGCACGTTGCCCACCATCCTCTCGAAAATTTCCAATGCAACGTCATTGCGAATGAAATCGAAGACAACGATGTTCTCGCCAATCCGATTGAGGATTTCCGGTCTGCCGATGCGGATTTTGAAATAACTGTCAATTTCCGCTCGGATGCTGCGCTCGACTTCGGCATAAGGTTGGTCGGATGTGACGTTCGGAACCCGCCGATCTTGTTCATCCAGCTTGTACGTACCAAGATTAGACGTGAAGATGATTACAGATTCACTGAAATAGACTCTCTCGCCACGGCCCGAAGTCAGAACGCCGTCATCGAGGATTTGGAGAAATTTATCCAGAATGCGGGGATGCGCCTTTTCAATTTCATCAAAAAGCAGAACCGAAAATGGTTTCTCCCGGATGGCGTTCGTAAGTTCCCCGCCCAAATCACTGCCGATATAGCCAGGGGGTGCGCCGATTAGGCGCTGGTCAGCATGCTCGGCGGAAAACTCGCTCATGTCGAACCGGATGTAGGCCCGTTCATCGCCGAAAAGCAATTCGGTCAGGGTCTTGGCCAATTCCGTTTTGCCAGTCCCGGTTGGCCCGGCAAGGAACATCACCCCGCGCGGCCGTCCGCCAATTTTTGACCCCTGTGCGCCGGAAAGGCCGGTCACGGCACGCTTGATAATATCCAGGGCCTTAATCACCGCTGCTTGCTGGCCTTTGACCCTCGTTCGGATGAATTCATCGCCTCGCGCGATTCTTTCCCTGTTTAGCCGTTTCCACGGGTCCTCTGTCACGCCTAATTTGTAGCGTCTTACGGCCTCGCCAATTTCAAGAAATGGCAACTTTTCCCGGCGGCACAGTTGCGTGATGGCGATGACATCCGTCATGCTCATGCCCTCAGTTTGTTCGACAAAACTGTCATGGCAGCCCTTGGTTTGCCCTGGGTCTGCCGCCGCATAGCCGTCAAGGCTGGGTGTCAACGCGACAATTAACGCTCGACGCAAAATATGGTCCGGCTTTGGAACCACAATCGAGCGGAATCGGGGATTGTCGAGCGTGAGCCAGCTCGGGAGGTCGTTTTCTTTGTCACAAATCCAGAAGATCGGATTGAACTGAGCTTGCGCAAGAGCGGCGGTTGTGTGCGGGGTTGCCTCATGGCTCAACACCAAAGCCCGCGTGAAGTATTCGTGCTCCTTCTCAGTCAGCGCATCCACGCGAACGGTGTAGCGGGACGCAAAATCAGCCAGCATCCCGATGAAGTTTTCCTTCCACCGGGCCATTTTTTCAAAAATTTCGAGGGATTTTTCGAGCGAACATTTGAAGTGACCTGCCGAGTCAAAGTTGATTTTAAATTTGTCTTTGAAAAACGTGGCGCAGTCCGCTTCATCCTCCCCTCGTGGTGTGGCCAAGACAAAACCGTCAACAGGATTGAACACAATGAATCGGTCATAGCCTTTCAACTTTAGCGCCTCGACGAGGTACTGCCGGAATGTGAGAGGCAAATGTTTGCCCGACTCCGCTGGAAAGGCGTAACGGTCCCGGACATTGCCAGAAAGTACAAACTGCGATTTGACTGGCAGGAATCGAAAGACATCTTTAATCCAACGTGGCGTGGTTGGGTCTTGCGTAAGCAGGAGTTCCGTCATCGGTTGTGACGGCGCTGTGGCAGGGACATCAGTTTTATCGCTCATGTTGTTTGAGAATTTGCCTGCTGCGAGCGGCTCCTCGCCACAGCCTGATCTCGCGCCTGGCGAGACGGTTGTGCAATGATGACTCGAACTGGTTCCTGCCCGGCCGGTATTTTCAATTTAAAATCCGATGCTAATCCTCGTTGCTTCAATTCCTCTCGCAGCCGGGCATGGTCCCCGCACCATGACACCTCCCTTTCTACATCTCGCAGTTTTTGCTGCGCACTTGCCTCATTGCTGCCGGCAAAGCGAACCAGCGCAGTCTGGACCAGCGACAAATCGCGATCCACCGCCACTTCGACGGCATATTCAGATTCGCCCGGCTTGTGCATTAAAATCTTACCGCCCTGCACCATCGCTGTCTCCATTGTCCCTTCAATGAGGTCATATCCAAGTGCTGATAAAGAGGCGATGATCGCCTGGCGTTTTTCTTCCCGTAATTGCCTTTCCTCTTCTGATTTGATGGCAGCATTGAGCCGTTGCTGGATGGGAGGCAGATCAACGGGTGTAGCCGCACGGCGCAAATCAGCGAGTTCCTCAACAATCTCATCAACCACCGTGGAATTGACATGAGCCGCGCTTGCACTGAGTTCATCCACTTTTTTCTGCCACTCTGATGCCGCCCGAAGATGGTTAAGAAGTCCACTGCACTCGACCAGCAAAGATTCATAATGCAGCTTGCGGCGAGCTT
>JBKQWF010000057.1:0-23421 GCA_052139695.1 Limisphaerales bacterium | reverse complement strand
TGGAAGGAATCATGGAGAAAATAAGCCGGGCGCGAAACCAGTTGGATCAAATCAAACCGGGCTGGGCGCTGCGAAAAAAACGGAAAAAACGAAAATGAGGAGGATATGTATAGTCATTTCCGGGACACTACAATAGCGGCTCGATCTGTCAAATAGAATAATTCGGCATGTATTACTCAGACGCCATTCAATTCCTTTATAATCTGCGGCTTTTTGGGATGAAGCTCGGTTTGGACAATACGTTGCGCATGGCCAAAATCGCGGGAAACCCCCAGCGAAAACTGCGCTTCGTCCATGTCGCCGGCACCAACGGCAAAGGCTCCGTCTGCGCCATGCTGGAGAGCATCTATCGCACCGCGGGATGGCGCGTGGGAATGTTCACCTCGCCGCACCTGGTTTCTTTTACGGAACGCATCCAGGTCAATCGCCATCCCATCACACAGGACGAGGTCGTGCAAGGAGTAGAACAGTTGCAGGAATGGATCGAGGCTCTCGGCGCCGAGGCGCACCCGACGTTCTTCGAGGCCGTCACGATCATGGCCCTGGATTATTTTGTCCGGCAAAAATGCGATCTGGTCGTGTGGGAGACCGGGCTGGGTGGACGCCTGGACGCCACCAACATCGTCACTCCCCTCGCCAGCGTCATTACGAACGTGCAGTTGGACCATCAGCAATGGCTGGGCAATACGGTCGCTGAAATTGCGCGCGAAAAAGCGGGCATCATTAAGTCCCGCGTGCCCGTCTTGACAGCCGCGGAAGACCCCGCGGCGCTGCCCGTCATTGCGGAGATGGCGCAAAGCCGGCAAGCGCCGCTGACGGTCATCGGCCGAAAGGAAACCGAGGCCGCGGGCGAATTTCAGCTTTCCCTCGCGGGACAACACCAAAAGACGAATGCCGCTCTCGCGATCGCGGTGGCGCGCGTTTTAAATTCGGCCATTCCCCTCAGCGAATCCGCAATCGGAAACGGCCTGAAGACGACGGAGTGGGCCGGCCGCTTGCAGACCATTGAACGTCCCGGTGGCCAAACAATTTTATTGGACGGAGCGCACAATCCCGCCGGGGCGCAAACGCTGGCCGCGGCCCTCGCGGAACGTTTTCGCGGCCCCAAGCCGGCCATGATCCTGGGAACGATGCGGGACAAGGATTACGCCGCCATTTGTGAAATTCTGGCCCCGCTCGCCGCCAAAATCTTTCTTTCGCAAATGGACAGCGAACGCGGCGCTGATCCGCAGATGCTGGCCGCGCTTTGCCGCGAGGCCAACCCCGCCGCGCCGGCGGCGGTCTGCGGCAGCGTGGAAGAAGCGCTCCAGCGCGCGGCCGGCGAACCGGCGGTTGTCATCACGGGATCGATCCATTTTGTGGGAGCGGCCATGGAAGCTCTGGGCCTCGCCCCACGATCGCCAGAGCGCGCTTTGAACGAATATTTTCCGGTGAAGTAGCCGCTGGCACAAAAAGTTCAATTATTTGCAATTCTTCTGTTGACGAGACTAGGCCCCACTCATTAGATTTTCTGAATTCGATAGAGTTAAGGATGAAAAATTAATGATTCCTCTCCTGCGGAAATTATTTTGTTCGTCGCTCGGCAAGAAGTATATCATGGCTGCCACGGGCGTCGTTATGGTCTTGTTTGTCATCGGCCACCTCGCTGGCAACCTCCAGGTTTTTCTGGGGCAGGAAGCGATCAATCGCTACGGCCATTTGCTCCAAACCAATGTCGAGCTGCTTTGGCCGGTGCGCCTGACGCTGCTGACCATCATTTGCCTCCACATTTGGTCCGCCGCTTCCTTGACTCGCGAAAACCGCGCCGCCCGCCCCGTGCCCTACACGCGCTGGGAGCCGACGGCGGCAAACTACGCTTCGCGCACGATGTTGATGAGCGGCATCATAGTCGCTTTGTTCATTATTTATCATTTGCTCCATTTCACCGTGATGGTGCAGGGGGTCAATTTGACCGGCAAAGGGTTCGAAGGCCTGATGGATTCCGAGCATCGGCATGATATTTACGGCATGTTGATCCTGGGATTTCGGCAGCCGGTCGTTTGCTTGATCTACATGGTGGGCGTCGGCCTGCTCTGCCTCCATCTGAGCCACGGAATCAGCGCGATGTTCCAGTCCCTGGGTTGGAAAAACCGTTCCTACGGACCTTGCCTGGACCGCGCCGCCCGCTGGGGCAGCGTAGTGATTTTTCTGGGATACATTTCCATTCCCCTTTCCATTTTGCTGAGGTTGATACCATGACATTGGACGCGAAAATCCCGGCCGGACCGCTGGCCCAGAAATGGGACCGGCACAGATTCGAAATGAAGTTGGTCAATCCGGCCAACAAGCGCAAATTCGACGTGATCGTCGTTGGCACCGGGCTGGCCGGCGCTTCCGCCGCTTCTTCCCTCGCCGAACTCGGCTACAACGTCCAGGCCTTCTGCTACCAGGACAGCCCGCGCCGCGCCCACAGCATCGCGGCGCAGGGCGGGATCAATGCGGCCAAGAATTACCAGAATGACGGCGATAGCATTTACCGCCTTTTTTACGACACCATCAAAGGGGGCGATTTCCGGGCGCGCGAGGCCAATGTCTATCGGCTGGCGCAGGTGAGCGTTAATATTATTGACCAATGCGTGGCGCAGGGCGTGCCCTTCGCCCGCGAATACGGCGGGCTCCTGGCCAATCGCTCCTTTGGCGGCGCCCAGGTGTCGCGGACTTTTTACGCCCGGGGGCAGACGGGCCAGCAACTGCTGCTGGGCGCTTACCAGGCGCTGTCCCGGCAAATTGGACTGGGCAAAGTAAAGATGTTTCCGCGCACGGAGATTTTGGACATCGTGCTCGTCAACGGCCACGCCAAAGGCATCATCGCGCGCGACCTGGTGACGGGCAAAATCTCCAGCCACGCGGCCGACGCGGTGGTGCTGGCCACCGGCGGCTACGGCAACGTCTTCTATCTTTCGACCAACGCCAAGGGCTGCAACGTCACCGCGACCTGGCGGGCCTACAAACGGGGCGCGGCCTTTGCCAACCCGTGTTATACGCAGATTCATCCGACCTGCATCCCGGTCAGCGGCGATCACCAATCCAAGCTTACCCTCATGTCCGAATCGCTCCGCAATGACGGACGGGTCTGGGTGCCGAAAAAGAAAAACGAGCAACGCGCCCCCGGCGCCATCCCCGAAGACGAACGCGACTACTATCTCGAACGCAAGTACCCCAGTTTTGGCAACCTGGCGCCGCGCGATATTTCTTCCCGCGCCGCCAAGGAAGTTTGCGACGAAGGCCGCGGCGTCGGCCCCGGCGCCCGCGGCGTTTATTTGGATTTTGCCGACGCCATTCGGCGCATCGGCGAAGGCGCCGTGCGGGAGCGTTACGGAAATCTTTTCGACATGTATGAGAAGATCACCGGCGAGAATGCCTATGAACGGCCCATGCGCATTTACCCGGCGGTCCATTACACGATGGGCGGGCTATGGGTCGATTACAATTTGATGTCCAACGTGCCGGGGCTCTTCGTCCTGGGTGAAGCGAATTTTTCCGACCACGGCGCCAACCGCCTCGGCGCCAGCGCCCTGATGCAAGGACTGGCCGACGGCTACTTCGTTCTGCCTTACACCATCGGGCATTATTTCGCGTCGGAAAAACAAAGCAAGGCGCGCCCGGACCAGCCGGAGTTCAAGAAGGCCGTCTCCGAAGTGGAAGCGCTGACAAAGAAATTGCTCGCGGTCAACGGCCGCCGCACGGTCAATTCATTCCACAAGGAACTGGGGGCGTTGCTGTGGGAAAAATGCGGCATGGCGCGCAACCAGGCCGGCTTGAAGGAATTGCTCCAAAAAATCCCGGCGTTGCGTGAGGAGTTTTGGAAAAACGTCAAAGTGATCGGCCAGGACCAGGAGTTCAATCAAAACCTGGAACACGCCGGACGCGTGGCCGACTTTTTGGAATTTGCCGAATTGCTCGTTTTGGACGCCCAGGAGCGCAATGAATCTTGCGGCGGCCATTTCCGCACGGAATATCAGACCGACGACGGCGAAGCCAAACGCGATGACGAGCATTACGCCTACGTGGCCGCATGGCAATTTGGCGGGCCAGGGCAGAGGCCCGGCTTGCTCAAAGAGCCGCTGGTCTATGAAGAGGTGCATATGAGCACACGCAGCTACAAATGATTTGACATGAACTTGACTTTGAAAGTGTGGCGGCAGAAGGACGCGCAAAGTGAAGGCCGCCTGGTGACTTACCAGGCGGCCAATGTCCTGACCGACATGTCCTTTTTGGAAATGCTGGACGTCGTCAATGAGGAATTGATTGCCAAGGGGGAAGAACCCATCGCCTTCGATTCCGATTGCCGCGAAGGCATCTGCGGAACTTGTTCCATGATGATCAACGGCGTGGCCCACGGCGGGCAGCGCGGCACGACCGTCTGCCAGTTGCACATGCGGCATTTCAAGGATGGCGACACAATTGTCATCGAACCATGGCGGGCTCGCGCGTTTCCTGTCCTGCGCGACCTGGTGACGGATCGGAGCGCCTTTGATCGCATTATCCAGGCGGGCGGCTTTGTTTCCGTCAACACAGGCGGCACGCCTGACGCCAACGCCATTCCCGTCGCCAAAACAGAGGCCGACCAGGCCATGGACGCCGCCGCCTGCATCGGTTGCGGCGCCTGCGTGGCCGCCTGCAAAAATGCTTCCGCCATGCTCTTTGTCTCCGCCAAAGTCTCGCACCTGGCGTCCCTGCCGCAAGGGCGGACGGAGCGGGAGCGGCGCGTGCTCAGCATGGTCAAGGTCATGGATGAGGCCGGCTTCGGCAACTGCACCGTGACCGGCTCCTGCGAAGCGGTTTGTCCAAAGGAGATCAGCCTGGACTTTATCGCGCAGATGAACCGCGAGTACGGCAAGGCGATGCTCAAGAATTACACTCCGCCCCTCGGCAAGGGCGGGGATTAGTTAAGCTGCGCCGAGATATAGTTTCCGTTCAGGAGCCGCTTTTTAATTGCCGACTCAAATTGCGAGGTCTGCTGCTGTCTTACCGACACAACTTTCGGCATTGGCGTTGGCCTTGGGGATCACACCTTTGATCGGACAGATAAAAAGGAGTTGCCCGAATGATTTAGTCGCCTACGATGGTTGTCGCGGTGATTGACCAATTCGACAGACAGGCTTCAAGAAACCAGTGCAATCCGACAGCAATAAGCCTGTTTTCGGGTGCAGGTGGTTGTTCTCTCGGCTTCCAGCAGGCGAGCTACGATATTCGGTTTGCCATGGATATTGATGCGGACGCCGTGGCCTCTTACCAGCGCAATTTCACCGAGACACCGTGCGAGACCGCGGATATCAGGGAGTTTAGCGCCGACAGACTGTTGCGACGCGCCCAACTTGAACCGGACGAACTTGATATCCTGCTTGGCGGCCCGCCCTGCCAAGGATTTAGCAGCGCGGGTGGCAAGGCAGGCGAAGACCCCCGCAATTCGCTCTTGCGACATTACGTGCGACTACTCAAAGGCGTACGACCAAGATGGTTCTTGATGGAGAACGTCGAGGGCTTGCTAACAAATGCTGGCGGCTCACATATTCACGAAGCGGTAACAGCGTTTTTGGAGGCGGGCTACTCTGTCAACGTAGAGAAAATCTGCGCGCAAGGCTACGGCGTGCCACAGAGACGGAAACGTGTGCTCATCGTCGGCAATCGGCTGGGACACGACTTCATTTTTCCGGAACCGGTCACACGGTTTTTCGGGAAAATCTTTCGCAAAGGTGAGATTACCTTTTCAACCGCCGTCGGCGACTTGCCTCCAACTGCGGAAAACCCGGATGAAGCAGTTGCGTTTCGCAAGCAGCCCCAAAATGAGTTGCAAGCCTATCTTCGCGGCGAAGCACAGGCTGTAACCAACCATTATTCACCTACTCTGTCGAAAATTCAGATTGAACGGGTGCAAAATCTGTGCGCTGGCCAAACGATGAAAGACCTGCCCGTGCATCTTCAACATGAATCATTCAAGCGGCGCGCTTTCCGCCGGGTAATGGATGGGACGGCCGTGGAGAGGCGCGGCGGAGCACCTTCTGGCTTGAAACGCCTCTTTGGCAACGAACCGAGCCTTACCATTACGAGCGCGGCAACGCGCGAATTTGTGCATCCTACAGAAGACCGGCTTCTAACGTTGCGTGAATGCGCCCGATTGCAGACGTTCCCAGATTGGTTCGAGTTCACGGGCAGCGCGGCGAGTCGCATCCAACAAATTGGCAATGCTATCCCGCCAATGCTTGCGCGGGCGGTCGGCGAGCATATTGCGGAGAAGTATGGTTTTGGTTTGACATATAGCGGAACTCGTTATCCGTCGCTGCGTTTTTGCCTCACCCGTTCAGAAGGGATGAGTCCGGCTTTATTAAAGACTGAATCGTTGCTGTCCGGACTCGTCAACGGAAGGCATGAACAACTCGCATTGCTCGAACGGGCAAAGCAATGACGATGCCCACGCCCGTAGAAATCAAAAAATCGTTTAGTGCCGCACGGATCCTCGGAAATGGAGATGACCGGGTCACGCTAACGGAGAACGAATTGTTTTGTTTGTTGACGCAATGTTGCAACGATCTCGGAGTACCTCATTCAATCCCAAAACTACCCTTGGTTTCGCCGCCGCCGCCAGATGCGGACTATTACCGGCTTCCGCTGGCTTGGTTTCAGTCCGCGCAGGCAAGCTGTCCATCCGCTGCTGCGCTTGTCGAATCATTGGCTGCCTGCGTCGCGCAGGAAGCCGACTTTCGCCTCTACTTTGAAAGCCTAGCCACGCTCCACAAGCGGCGCCTTAAATACCAGCGCATTCTCTCCGCCCAGCCGAAACCGACTATGAACCAGGTTGGCCCCCGCAGCCTGCTGGAGTTCGGCGGCGCGGATCATGGATTGCTCGCGTCGTGGATGATTTGGCGAAAGTGGATTTTCGATGTGGACAATCGTGCCGCGCAGGAGACGGGCTATTTATTTGAGCCGGTATTGGCGATTTGCCTTGGTGGTGAAGCGGTGGGTTCAAAGAACTCTCCTGTCAAACGCCTGAACGAACGCAACGAACCGACTGGCGAAGGCCGCCAAATTGATTGCTACGATGGGGAAAACCAACTCGCCTACGAATTCAAACTTCGCGTTACCATCGCGGCCAGCGGCCAAGGCCGCTTTGCCGAAGAACTTTCTTTCCCACGCGAAGCCCGTGCCGCTGGTTTGACGCCAGTGCTCATCGTTCTTGACCCAACGCCTTCGCCGCGACTTGACGATCTTATCGCGGCGTTCCATAGCAACGGCGGCCAACATTACGTCGGTACGGATGCTTGGACACACATGGATTCAAAAGCTGGCAAGACAATGGCTGTATTTCTTGAACGGTACATTCGCCCGCCACTGTCCGAAATGGCGAAACATGAAGACGCCAAGCCAGAGAAGATTCAGCTTTCGTGGACCCAGAGTGAAATCTGTATCCAAGGGACCACCGCGAACATTCGCGTTCCAAGAAGCATTTAAACTTATGGTTGGGGAGGCGGCTCTACTGTTTTTCCGGCCGCCCCTCCGGCGGGGCGGGAAAATGCAGGCCGTTGGCCTCCTCCAGGAGTTTGGCGGCGCATTCGGGACAGGCGCTATGGGTGGCATGTTCGTCCAGGTAAGATTGCACCTCTTTCCAATAGCCTTGGTCGTCCCGCACGCGTTTGCACCAGGCGCAAATGGGCAGGAGGGTTTGCAGTTGGCGGATGTTGTTCAACGCCTCCTGCAATTGCAGAATTAAGGCCTCCCGGTCCCGCTCCAGCCGATGTTTATACAGGGCAATTTCAATGGCGATTTGCAGCTCGCGGTTTTGAAAGGGCTTGAGCACATAACCGAAGGGCGCGCTGTCCAACGCGGCAAAAAAGGTGGAATCGTCCGCGTTTGCTGTCAAATACACTACTGGAATCTTGAGCTCGTTGGAAACGCGCTGGGCCGCTTCCGTTCCCTTCATCGCCCCTTTCAGCATGATGTCCATGAGAATCAAATCGGGTTTGCGCTCGGCCGCCAGGGCCACCGCTTCTTCGCCGGTATCGGCAATCGCTTCAACCTTGTAGCCTAGTTTGGTCAGGCGCTCCTCAATATCCGCGGCGACAATCGCTTCATCTTCCACGACAAGCAGGCGCAATGGGACGGTGGAAAGCGGGTTGGTCATACGCCGTTGGGAGCAATTTCTTTAAACATAATACTGAAGTTAACACCGTTTTCATTCTTGTATTCCATGCGGCCCTTGATTTGACCAGTCAAAATCTTGACCAAGCGCAGCCCCAAAGAGCGGGACTCGGTGAAATCGCTGGCCACGCCGCCGCCATCGTCGCCAATGGAAAGCTGGATTTCATTGTCTGGCAGGCGCCGGAGGGAGATGCGCACCAAACCCTCAGACCGGCCTGAAAACGCATGTTTGAGACTGTTGGAAATCAATTCATTGGCAATCAAACCCAGCGGAATGGCCGTGTCAATACCCAAGGCGATCGGCTCGACTCGCAGTTCGCTGCGAATCTTGACTCCCCTGCTCTGGGCGCGCAGCAGCATCTCGATCAGGCTTTCGAGGTAGTCCTTGAAGTCAATTTGCGCCAACCCCTCGGTGCGATAGAGCTTCTCGTGGATCAAAGCCATGGTGCGGATGCGCTCCTGGCAATCCTCGAACGACGCCAGCGCCTTTGGGTCCCGCACGTAATTGGCCTGCAATTGGAGCAAGCTGGAAACCACCTGCATGTTATTCTTGACGCGATGATGGATCTCCCGCAAAAGCGCGTCCTTTTCCCGGAGCGACGCCGTAATGCGCTCGGCCGCTTTCTTGCGGTCGGTGATGTCACGCGCGATTTTGGAAACGCCCACGACCTTGCCCGTAACATCTTTAATCGGCGAAATGGTGATGGCCATGTCGATGAGGCGCCCGTCTTTGCGCACACGGCCCGCTTCCAGGTTGGCGACCCGCTGGCCGCGTTCAATGCGGGTCAACAACTGCAGTTCCTCCTCCACGCGGTCGGGAGGAATCAGCAGGGAGAGGGATTTTCCCATAATCTCCGCCGCGGTGTAGCCCAGAAGGCGGGTCGCGGCGGAATTCCAACTCGTGATCAGCCCTTCCGAAGTCGCGCCGATAATGGCATCATCCGAGGATTCAATGATCGCTTGCGCCTGGGCGAGGGAGGCGGTCCGTTCCGCCACGCGTTGCTCCAATTCCTGCCGCAACCGTTCCAGCGCGGCCAACGCTTGCTTTTGCTGAGTAATGTCATGTATAATGTTGGAGGCGCCAATGACGCGGCCCGCTTCGTCCTTGATCGGCGAAATCGCCACGGAAACATCCACCGTGGCCCCGTCCTTCCGCCGCCGGATCGTGTCAAATGGATCGACCGACTCCCCCTTTCCCAGCCGTTCGCGCACCGCCAGTTCCTCCGCCATCCGCTCAGAAGGAATAAGGAAAGCGATCGGCCGGCCGATGGCTTCAGGGTCTTGGTATCCAAAAAGATGGGCGGCCGCCGGGTTCCAAGTCGTAATGATCTCCTCGGTGTTGGTGCCAATGATGGCATCCTTGGAGGATTCGATAATGGCGGCCAAACCGCTTAGGCGCTCCGCGCTTTGCCGAAGCATGGTCTCGGCCGCGCTCCGGCGCTCGACTTCCTGCGCGAGAGCGCGAGAGCGTTGCTCCAATTCCGCCGCGCGTTCTTGCGCTTGTTTTTCCAGGAAGGATTTCTGAATCTCGTCCAGTTGCTTCCGTTGAGCTTCCGCCAATTGCCGCCGCCGGCTCATGACCAATGCCACGGCTAACAAGGCAATGACAGCGAAGCTGCCGACACCGAGAAGCACAACCGCGCTATGAAACTCCGCGTCGAATGATCGCGGGTTGTCCAACGGAGCCGCCTGACCCTGCCCAACCATTCCCATGACAAAAACGACCCCCAGCGACCTCGCGAGGCGCGGCCAAGGCAGCAACCTCGCGGGATGCATTACATACGTGACAAGTGTGGCCATGATTCCTCCCTTCATTGGATGCCCAGCCAACTGCGAAAGTCGAGCTTAAACGCGGAGAGCGCCGCGAAAAAAGTTTTGCCGAAAATGAAGAGCTTTTTGAAGTTGCACAACGGGGGACGTGGAGAAAACTTTTCTTCTTTCTCTTTACTCCGGGATCTCTGCGTCCCCGCGCGACAAGCTGGCACGGACGCGCTTACCGGGCTTATCATGATCCGCCGCCCGGCAAGCCTCCGTCAGGAGGAGCCGTTTTGGCGCGGTCGAAAAGAACCAACTCGCGGTTCTTTTCAGAGTATCAGGAAGCCATGGCGACTTGCTTGACGCGGGGTTGCCGGGGTTTGCGAGCTTTCGGCGGATGCGTTTTTTCGACTGGCGTCGCGGAGTCAGCCTCAACGGGTTTGATAGGCTCATTCGGAGCCAGGTAAAGGTAGCGCCCGCAATTGTCGCAGATGTAGATGTCGTCGTGCCGCGCCAGACCCGCGGCCGTGCCGGAACAAAGCCTGAGATGGCAGCCGCCGCAAACACCGTGGCGCACAAAGGCCACGCCCGTTTTGCCGCTGGCTATCAAGCGGTCATAATGGTCCAAAACCGGCTTGGGCACCTCGGCGCGAAAAGCCAATTCCAGCGATTGGGCGGTCGGGGAGAGAGGGGCGGATGCGGCCCGGAGGTTTTGCAATTCAACGAGTTTATCAATAATATTTATCATAAAGGGATGGGGGCTTCAGTTGCTGCAAAAGGAGCTGGACTTTTTGCTGCTGCCGGCGCGATTTCTCGACCGCGCCGGCGTTCGTAGGTCATGGAGTCTTCCGTGGTCAACGCGGTTTAATGTTGACGGGGGGCGCGGTTCTTACGGACATGCTGGGGCTTGGCCGCGGCTGTTGCCGTGGCGGTGGCGGATTGGGGGGCGGACGGCGCGCTCGCCGGAGCGGAAGCGGTGCAACTGCAAGGTTGGGTGGCAGCGGCGGCTTGCACAGGCACGGTTGCGGCTGTCGGGGTTGTGGGAGCAGAAGTGGGAGTATTCATATCTAATTAGTCAATTTCCTTTTTATCAATTCTCTGTGACCCACCAGGGGCACGCCAACCTTATATGCAAGGTTAATGCCATAAACTGAGTTTATGTTGCAAGGTTTTTTTACAGAACAACTTATAAATGAAACCAGACTTTTTAGAAAAATGGGTTCCGGCCCATTTTGGGTAAATTCTGCACCGCTTGCCGCCTTGCTTGTGCAACCTGCGGAAGGGTCATTCAACTGGAGGCTCCGGTTCCGAGGGAGGTTTGAGCAAACCAAATTGTTTGAGCTTGTATTGCAGGGTCCTGCGGCTGATGCCCAAAACCTTTGCCGCCTCTTCGCGATTATCCGTGACGTGCCGCAACGTTTGCCGGATCAGCAACTTCTCCACTTCGGCAATGGACAGACCCGGACGCACCGTAAACGTGGTCGCGCTTTGGTCGTGGTCGCGTAAGAAGTCGGGCAAATCCGCCGCTTCAATCTTCGAGCCACGCAGCGTAATCACCAGGCGCTCCACCGCGTTGCGCAACTGGCGCACGTTGCCGGGCCAGGGAAAACGCTGGCAAACCTCCATGGCGGCGGGTGAAAACCGCTTGCGGCGCCGTTTATGTTTGAGGCTGAATTGCTCCAGGAAATTCTCGATCAGCATCGGGATGTCCTCCGACCGCTCGCGCAGGGGCGGCACCGCGATGGGCACAATCTGCAAGCGATAAAACAGGTCTTCGCGGAATTTGCCGGCTTCCATCGCTTGTTGCAGACGTTTGTTGGTGGCCGCGATGACCCGGACATTGACGCGAATCAATTCGGTGCCGCCGACTGCCCGAAAAGCGCCGTCTTCCAAGACCCTGAGCAAGTCGCCCTGGCCTTTGGGTGACAGGTCGCCGATTTCATCGAGAAAAAGGGTGCCCCCGTCCGCTAATTGAAATCTTCCCGCTTTGTCAGCCACCGCGCCCGTGAAGGAGCCTTTGGCATGGCCAAACAACTCCGCCTCCAGCAGAGGTTCAGCCAGCGCGGCGCAATTGACGGAGACGAAGGCGCGGTCGTGCCGGTCGCTCTTTAGATGAATCTCGCGCGCCACTAATTCCTTGCCCGTGCCGCTTTCGCCCTCAATGAGCACGGTCGCGTCGCTCTGGGCCACCTCATCAATCAAGCGCAGGACCGCGCGCATCGGTTCGCTCTCGCCCAAGAGCGTGGTCGTGTCCGTCCGTTTCTCCAGGCGCGAGCGCAGCTCATGGTTCTCAGCGACGACCGCCTGAAACTCGAGCGCCTTGTTGACCAGGGCGCGGAGGCGTTGCATGTCCAGCGGCTTGGACAAATAATCGTAGGCGCCTTCTTTCATCGCCTGCACGGCATTGCCCACGGTGCCGTAGGCGGTCATGAGGATGCAAAGAGTGTCGGGACTCTTTGCTTTGACTTGACGCACCAATTCCAATCCATCCAGACCGGGCATCTTCACATCCGTAATCACCAGGTTGAAAAGGCGCGATTGTGTCAAGCGCAAGGCGCTGGCGGCGTCATTGGCGGCATCGACGGTGTAGCCTTCCCGGCGCAAGGCTTCCTGCAAGCCCGAGCAGAGGCCCTTTTCATCGTCCACCACCAGCACATTGACGCGCGTCTTGATCATGGCTCGACCGCTTTCGGCGGCAAAGGCAGGCGCACCGTCAGGACCGCGCCCCCGCCAGGAAGATTGGCGGCCTGGATGGCGCCGCGATGGGCGGTGACAATCTGCTGCGCGATCCACAGGCCGATTCCCTTGCCCTGCGGCTTCGTCGTAAAATAAGGCTCAAAAATGGTCGCCAGCCGGTCGGGCGGCACACCGGGACCGGTGTCCCGCACTTCGATGACGCACCAATCTCCTTCTTGCCGCGCCGCAATTTCCACCCGGCCTTTCTGTTCGACAGCTTGAATCGCGTTAATGACCAAATTGAGCAAAGCCTGGATGAGCTGGCCGCCGTCCGCGGTCAAGAGAGGCAAGTCGCTGCTAAGCTGGGCGGCAACTTCAATTTGCCGCGTGGCCGCTTCCGGTTGCAGCAAATTGCAAACGTGGCGGATGGTTTTTTCCAAATCGACCGGACCGAGGTTCAATTCCGACGGCTCGGCCAGGCGCATGAATTGTTCCACCACGCTTTCCAGGCGGCGCAATTCGCCATGAATGATCTCCAATCTCGCCGCCGCCTGGTCTTTGATGGGCGGAGGCCACTGGCCCAGGTCTTCTTCCAGCAATTGCAGATGGATATCAAGCGAGCTGAGCGGATTGCGGATTTCGTGCGCCAGCCGCTCCAGCAAACGGGAGAGAAGAAGCTGCTTCTCCGAAGGTGTGCCTGGCGAGCCTTCTTTTTCGATCTCTTGACTTGTTTCCACCACCGAAAAGGGTGCCCCTGTTCTGGAGGAGATTCAAGGTGCTTCGCAACCGTAAATCATCGCCTGCGTTCGCGCTACGCCCTGCCAAATTCGTGGGGCGGCGCTGCTGCGCCGCCCAAATGTAAGAGACAAAAGCGGCCGGATTTTGAAATTAAGAATTCAAATGCTTCGATAGGAATCATACGGCGCCGGCAAGATGCGGCCGACGGGACGCCGACCGCGGCGACCGGGACGGTCGCGCTCCCCGAACCGCACGCTCGCGATTTATTGCGCCGCGAGGCGGAAGAATTGCGCGGTGGCGTTCGTCGCCGGAACAGTCAAATAGAACGTTCCGTTGTTCTCGGCGGCCGGAGAGGAAACCAGGCTCCAAATGACCGGCGGCGCCAGATTGGTCGCGGAGAATAATTGAAAACCGGAGGCCGAAGCCGGCCAGGAGAGGACAAATTGATTGGTCGATGAGCCTTGCGGACTTGAACCTTGGAAACTAAGAACCGGGACATTCGTCGGAGCGGTCACGGTGATGGCGGAGAAACCTAGGTTGTCAATCGCCAGACCCTGTGATTTGCCCGCCGGACTGGCCATTTCCCAGACCAGCCAAAGAGCCGCGCCGGGCGCCCAGTTGGTGATGACCTGATTGGAGACGCTCAGGCTGGCCTGATTGAGCGTGGCAGTGCCATCGACCGCGACGCCGCCTGCATCGGTCGGAATGGTCGGAAAACTGACATTCAAAGCGGGCAAAACTGCGGTGACGTTGGTCGAGAAGGCATTGGTGGCGGCAGGGTCGATGAAATAGGAGAATTCCAGAGTCTTGGCCAAGTCGGATTGACGCCAGACTTCGCCAGTGAAACTCAGATTCATGCAGTTTAATATCTGCGAGGTGCCGTTGACGAGTTTGACCCCAAAGGCGGTGTAGCCCGTGCTGCTGGTGGCCAGCAATCCAAGGGCGCGATTGGGACTGCCAGGCAGACCGAAGCTGGCTTGGCCCCCCGTTGTCTGGTCGCCGTCCGTAGCGCCAAAACGGCAGCCCACGCTAGCCGTGGGATCCGCCAGACCGTACCAGCCGGGCATGGTGCTCGAAAGGCCCAACCCGCCACTATAAGCGGTGTCGCCGCTGGTGTTGATCGGAGAGGCGAAGTCGAAGGGATTGGCCAGAAAGTAGGTCACGCCGTTGATCGTCACTGGATTACCAGTGTCAACAGAACTTGAACCGGGATTGGGCAAGGAATCAAAGTTCTGGGAATAAACCGAGCCGGGAGATGTATAGACGATCTGAGCCGTGGAGCTCACCAGACCAAACGTGGCCGTGGTGGAACCCGACCAGGGACTGGAGATCGGCGGATTGTTGGCCCCGGTAGGATTGTGGTGGCTAAGATTGCGGGACCGGGCCGTGATGACGGCGCTGTTGAGGATAGGGATCGGGGATTGGTAAACTTGAGCCTTTGACGAAAGCGCTCCACCGGGCAGGCGCGGGTCCGAGCCATCCGTGCAATAGTAAATTGTGGCGCCAGTCGGACCGCTGATCGAAAGCGTCAATCCGGAAGTGATTGACCCGCCCTCCGAACTGAAGACCGGCTTGGCCAACAGATTCGTGTCGATGAAGTGGAGCCGGTCAATGTACCATTGCTTGAGGAAGACCACTTCCCCTTGATAGGTGCCCGGGAAGGTGTAGGAAAAACCCGTTCCGTACGAAAAAGTCCCCGAACGGGGCGTGGTCCAGCCTGGCCATCGGGCGATCTCGCGCGGTTCCTCTTGACGCACCTGGGCCACCAGCGCATCGATATCGGCGAAGATGTGATTGGTGGAAAGCACGCCCGTCCGCAAATCCTCGTAGCGGTCGATCCATTTCTGCCAGAACTCGATGTCGGTGAACATCTTGCCCCACCATATATAGTTGAAAAAGTCAGTCCCGCCGTCATCAATCTGGGAATGCCAAATGAACGGATTAAAGTCGCGTCCATCGGTCGAGCCTTGTGACCGGTCAAAATCCCAGATGGGGCCGAAGATCATTTGGCCTTGGCGCGGTTTATAAAAATAGGCGCTGAGGCGCAGGGCATCGACGTTGAAGGACACGACATTGAGGATATGGTGATCGATCCAGGAGTTGACATCGATATAGGCGGCATAGCCCACGGTCGGATTGGTGTAGCTGGCCGAGTAAAGCGCGTTTCCAAAGTCGTTTATATAGTTCTGAATGTACTGCGCCTGGGGCGCCCTCTGTGGTGTCAGGATGTCCGATTCCTCAGGATCACCATAGACGATCGCTTGCCCGGCGGCATAGAACCCGTTTTCACCGTCCCCCGTTCGATCAATGCGCAGCATGTAGCCCCCGGTGACAGCGGGCGGTGTGTTGTCATCCGGCTGAAGTTTATTGATATCGATCCGGTCCGCGCCGCGCTTGATCTTTTCCTCGAGCACGTAAATGCCGTTGTAATCGCTCGCCGTCACCGGCCCGCCCGCCGTGTTGATATAGACTTCGAGCAATCGGGTGCGCGGGGCGTAGCGGCCAATTTCGTTGCTCAACTGGTAGATGAGTGGATTGTGAATGAGCACCGGCTCAAAGTTATCCGGGGCGTAAAGCGCCCAGTCCTTGCCCGGCGGCAATTCCAGCGGAGAGCAGTCCGTGCCGTTATCGAATTCGTCCCAGAAGTTTACTGTCCAGGCTTGCTTGGCGTCACCGCGGGTGGAGGACCCGCGGACATGGAAGCCCGCTCGTGAGCTCAAAGTGGGGACATTGGTAAGATAGGTTGTGCCATTGGACGGCTCGTAAAAGGAGAAATTGGCAAACTGGTCAGGAACGCCCTCATTGTCCGATGGCGCGCCCGCGCCAAAGTTATAAATGATGAGGGCGGGCAGGCTGGATGCTGTCGCGGCAATCTGTGGAGTGACCTGGATGTAGCTTTCGCTATGAATGAGCCCGGGCAGCAGCCCAGGGGCGAAGGCCCGGGCCCGCACCTGGACGGTGCTGGAGATAGTCAGGGGACCGGTCAGCACGGGCGAAACGTCCGTAGGCATGCTGCCGTCGAGCGTGTAGTGAAGGACGGCGTTGGAGGTCCCATCGCTGATGGTTAAGGAGAATGGGTTGACGAAGGTTCCACCCGTTCGGGAAAAGGCTGGCTCCAGGGCGAAACCGGGGCCAGCCGTGTCGTTGGGATCTCCGGGCGTCGGCGTGGTGAAATAGCCGATCTCATTGAGCAAGACCGGGTCCACGCCGTACGAAATATCCGTCTGCTGGGGTGGATAGGACGGGGCAAAGAAGGACACCAGATTGCTCGCCGGATTCACCAGCGCGAGGAAGCTGCCCGTAGCCGATAACTTGAAGATAGTGTGCAACTGGTTGGTCACCGCCGTCAGATTTCTTCCGGAAGCGAACACGACCAGGTAATCGCCCGAGGCCAGCAAGTAATCGGGAAACTCCCATTGGGCCAAATTCGTGGCTTGGATAGTGAGGTGCCAGCCGGCGAGATTGACGGCCATGCCGGTGCCGTTGTAGATTTCGATCCAATCCGAACTCTCGCCAAATGCGTCCAGCAGCGTGGTTTTGTTAGCGGCCATGAATTCAGAGATTTCCAGGCTCGGCGGCAGCGCCAGGCGATCCAGGGTGTAGCTCCAACCGCCCCCTGGCGAAACATTGGTCTGGCTGGCCAGGCTTACCAGGTTCGCATTGGTCGCCCAACTTACGTGGACATCGCCCTGCGGCGGTTCGGGAAACTCAAAAACGTACAGCGAGGGCGCGTAGGCTGTCATATTGGTGGCCGGAATTCCGTTGATCAACAGGTCTCCGGCGGTGACACCGCTCACTCCCTGGCTGAAATGAACTTCCACGCTGCGCAACGCGGGCACGACCGCCCCCGCCAAGGGAAAGGAGGAAACCACCGCCCCACCCTGACCAGAGCCGTTGGTTGAACTCACGAAACTAAAGTCGCTGATGGTCTGGACAGAATCGACCCCGCCATCGGCGGAGCTAAAGCCAACGTAGGCAAAGCTGCTCCCCAGCAACACGATAAGGTCTCCGATGTTGTAGTTGGTCACGAAAGTGGCGCCAGTGACTGTGTCAAACAAAGTTTCCTGCACCTCTCCCCCGGGAGTATAGACGATTGTGACCCTGATAGGGTCGCCGCTGGAGACGTTGACCGCGCCCGTGGGAAAATAACCGCCGGTGGCGCCATCGGCATGGTAGATGGCTCCGATACCGTTCGGATTGTAGAGATTGATTTCCCAATCGGCACTTGGGCTGAGACCGCTGATCGCGAGGCTGCCGCCAGCGCCGCCCAGAAAAGTGGGACCGCTTTCTTGCAGGTCAAAGGAGACTCCGTCCGCGTTGTTACCGGCAGAGCCGCCGACGTCCTGGTAAATGAACGTCGCGGTAAAGCCATCGATATAAACCAGATTATTATACCAAGCGGTCACGCCCTCGCCGCCGTTGCCGTCGGTGCCGTAAAAGACGTTCGCGGTGATGTTGGCGGAGCTTAGTCCCTCTTGATTGATAGTCCAATCGGCACCATCGCCGAAGAAACTGATCCCCGTCTGCGCCATGCTCGCCCCTGCGGACAAAACCAGCAAAGACACCAAACAAAACAGACGGCCTGCCCGGCCTGAACGAGTAAAATACAGCGAGTTAATCATTAATGCCTTTCAAATCGAAGCAAGTGGGTCTCATTGGTGTCACTCCCTTGGCCAGAATGCGTAGTCCCCGATGCCGGGGCCCGTCAAGCCGTTTAATGCACATGTTTTCATTCGTAATCTAAGTAGAGACCGGCAGAGCGACTGCCCTTTTTTTGGGGAATTTCGGCCCTATTTTGCCAGTAGCGAGCGGCTTTTGCTGGGCCGACGTTTTCTCTTGATCAAATCGCCCAGCGCGGCCCGGCTAAATCGCCTCGAACAAGTTCCGGGCCGGGCGCCAGAAGGCCACCGAGATGCCCCCGGCCAGGAAAGCCAGCGTAATAATGGACAGCCCGGTGCCACTCTGCGCCGCCTGCCAAAATGCCGGCGGCGTCCATTTCCAAGCCGCTCCGAGCAACGCAGCCGCCAAGACAACGTATTCGAATACGTCCCAAATCCTCGCCAGTCCCAACGAATGGCGCCGCAGCCGCACCAGTTCGGCCTCGTACTCCGCCTGCAGCCGCCTCTTGCGTTCCTCCCGCTCCGCTTCGTTCAGAACCGCCTCGTTCTGAATCCGCCGCCGCAGCCGCAAATTGAAGTCCGCCGGAAGCCGCGGCCTTCGAATCGCGCGCGCCAGCTTCGCATCCAACTCCCTCAACTCGCCCGCAAGTTTACGGCACGCCGCGCACCCCGCCAAGTGCGCCTCGACCGCCGCGTGATCCGCCGCCGCCAATCCCCCCTCCCCATATTCCATCAATCGCGCCTCGAACTGTTCACACGCCATAAATCACCTTTGCGTTTGTTTGTTTCGCATGCCGTGCGCCGATGCGCAGCAACTCCTTCTTCCCGCGAAAGAGCAGCGTCTTCACCGTCCCCAAAGGGATTCCCAGCATCGCCGCCATCTCTTCATAAGCTTTTTCTTCCAGGTAAAACAAGGTAATCACCTGCCGGTATTTCTCGGGCAGTTCCTCCAGCATCGTTTGCGCATCCATTTCCAAACCGCACTCCGCCTCGGCGCATTGCAACGCCGGGATCGCCTCCGCCGCCGACTCCATCTCCGGCGCGTGCAACGATACGGTCGGGCGCGCCGCGCGCCTGCCCAATTCTGTCAAACACGTATTGCGCGTGATCGTGTAAATCCAGGTCGAAAGTGAAGCGCCGCCGTGATAACCTGGCAGCCCCTTCCAGATTTTGACGAAGACCTCCTGCGCGATGTCCTCCGCTTGGGCTTCGTCCCGCAACATGCTCCACGCCAGCCGAAACACCTTGTCCTTGTACTGCTCGACCGCCAGATCGAACGCTTCCGCGCAGCGCCGGTTTTCCAGGTGTCGCGCGAGGTCGGTTTCCATGGCGATGGGCTGGGTCATCTCGCCGGATTCCATCTCTATTTATACTGCGGCCCGTGCCGGTTTGTTTCAAAAACATTCTTGAAACAATTTCACGCCCCGCTTAGTCGCAACTTCTGAAGACGCCGCCCGATGGGCGGCCAAATAAAAAACAAACGCAACCATCTTATGAATCACGAAATTCTCGGAATTCTTGGTATTGGTGAATCGGGCTCGGCCCTGATCCTGCTCGTTCCCATCGTCGCCATCGTTATGAGCATTGGCATGGTGATGCTGCTCTTCACCTTAAACTACCTCAAACGCAAACACATGTTCTCCCTTTATCATCAGGAGCGCATGGCCGCCATCGAGAAAGGGGTCGAACTGCCCCCCTTGCCCGACGCCTTTTTCAGCGAGGAAACAAAAGGACCTGGCTCGCCTCATCGCCGCTCGCCTCATCGCCGGCTGCTCACCGGCTTGATTCTGCTTGCCCTCGGCCTTTCGATGATGGCTGCTCTTTATATTGACAAAAACAATGACAAAGACAATGACTACATCTACGGCATTGTTCCCGCCGCCATCGGCCTGGCGTTTTTATTGTTCTATTTTACTGCCGGCAAGAAAGAAGCCGAAGTCCAGGCTCAGGCGGCCGAGCTTGCCCGGCTGGCCGAAAAGGCCACCACCACGGCAAAGCCTTCCGCCGGAGAATAACACTGGCCAGAACCGGCGCCCGCGGCGAATGGGCCTTCGAAGAACCCCGCGCCAATCCTGCGCCGCGGCCCTGAATCAAGGAGCGAAAACGAATTCCTCAAGGAAATCATTCCGCGCGGGACGCCGTTATTGACTAAGCTGTAAGCGAAAGAAAGCGGGGCCGGAGCCCGGCGCGATTACGGCGGTGATCTGGCCATTGTTGGTCTGGAGAAGGCTGGGAGAGAGAGCCCGCCAACTTGGATCAACAAGCGTAGCAGAAGAGTAAAGAGTGAAGGCGCCACCATTCGTCAGCGGCCAGGTCAGAGAAATGTTGTTGTTGGCGAGGGCGGCCGTGAGAGTGGGATTGGGAAGGACGAAGGCGCCCCCAAGCAACTCGAAATCGAAGCCAAGGTTTTGTCGGGTCAGGGCGCTTTGGTGGACTTCCACCGCGACGACGTTGGTTCCCGGCCGCAACGTCAGCGCCAGATTGGTCGGGAAGAGGATGTACTCGTTTTCGTTGACGATGTTCGTGGTGGCGAGGGTGGAATAGGTGATGGGTCCGACCGGAAGGTTGGTGCGGTAGGCTTCGACGCCGTTGAGCCAGACGACCGCGCCACCCGTTTGCGAAAGGCGGAAATTAAGGTTCGTGAAATTCTCGTTCCTCGGCACGACAAACTTTGTCCGGAAATAGGTCGTCGGGTTGACGTTGCTGGAATTGGTTCCGAAGCTGATTGGCGTCTCGGGAACCGGTTCGCCATAACCCAACCGGGCCGGCGCGCTGGCCCAAGCGCTGTCGTCGTAAGAAGGTTGCGTCCAATTGGCGCCCAGATCGGTCCCGGTATCGGAGTACGACCAGGTCGCTCCCGCGCTGATCAGCGCGGCCGTGATCCGATTGGTCCCGCTGATGAGCGTTTGGATGCGGGTGAACCATTCCATGGCCATATTGGTCAAGCCGGCCGCGTTGGCGTGGAGATGATCGCTCATGTAAAAAGCGGTCCCATAGGGGTTGACCGAAAACATGTCAGCCAAGGTGACGTTCAGGCCCTCGGAACGCTTCTGGTTGACCATCTGTTCGAGGGCATTGTTGTAGATTGGGACGTTGGTCGAAAAGGCGGAGTAGCCGAGGCTGGCGTTGCTGAGTGACGTAATCTTCGTGAAAATAACATTCGCAGCCGGGGCATTCGTGAGGATGATGTTGAGCAGGTTGGTCATGTCGATATAGGCCGTGTGGTAGGGATCGCGACCGCGGCCGATGTCGTTGGCGCCGATCAACACAAGGACGATGTTGGGGTTGGCAACGGCTGTGGTCTTTAACCCATCGGAAATGGTCTTCTCGGTAAAATTGTTCGCTTCCGCGTAAGAGTGAACAGGCCCGTACACCCCCGGAGAAGCGACGACCGCGCCACAGTAGCCTTCGTGTCTGATCTTGGTGAAATAGGGAAGATTCGGGGAAGAAATGTTCCGTCCGATGAAGGTGAAGGGGACATTATTGCTGTCGAGCAGCGGTTCGAGCGGTCTCCGCCACGCACCCTCGACCTCGCAGTCGTCGGTGATCGAATCGCCGGCGGGCAGAATGCGGATCGAATTCGTTGCGCTGAACTCGGTAATGACGATTCCGCCCCGCGCCGCCGCCCCGCTGAGCAGCAGGCAGGCCAGCAACGGGCAGACGAGATCGGCGATTGAGACGGTTCCAGTGGTCCGAACGTTCATGGCGGCTTGGTTCGAGCGAAGGTTAACGGTGGATGGTCGCTTGGGTCAACGGACGAATTAGGTTCATTGACATTCTGGCGGCGAGCGGTTAGATTGGCGTTCTGTTCGATAGCTTGTTAATTTCGAGACATGGTGAATCCTCAGGTGAACCTCGTTCAGTGATGATTTTAAACCCGGCGTTCGGGAACATTCTGGAAAAGCAGTGAGTCAGGACAGTCAAACATCACATGAGTAATAAACTGTTTGTAGGAAACCTTTCCTTCAACACAACCGAAAACGACTTGCAGGACGCTTTTGCCGCCTACGGCACCGTCACCGAAGCCAACCTAATGATGGACCGGGCCACTGGCCGTCCTCGCGGGTTTGGTTTCGTCACCATGAGCACGCCTGAGGAGGCACAAAAGGCGGTTGAGGGCTTGAACGGCAAATCCGTGGACGGCCGCGCCCTCACCGTGAACATCGCCCGGCCGCGCGAAGAGCGCCCTCCAGGCGGCGGCGGCGGCGAGCGACGCCAATACGGCGGCGGCGGCGGCGAGCGGCGCAATCGTTACTAATTCCTCTGTTGGAACAGGTTCCAGGCCTGGTTCGCCAGGCCTGGCTTCTCTCTCCCATGACCCACGAAGCAACGTCCCAAAGGCACTCAAAGACCGGCATGAACAACCCTCCTTCAGGGAGGCCCCATTGAGCCGGCCGTTTTCCCCCCGCTCGTTTCATTCCCGCGAACCGTTGCATCGTCGCAATGGCAAGATTCGCGCCCGCGAAGTGCGGGTGATGGACGACTCAAAAAAACCGCTGGGCGTCATGGCGCTGGCCGATGCTTTGCAGTTGGCCCGGAGCAAGGGCCTGGACCTCATCGAGATCGCCCCCAACGCGACACCGCCGGTCTGCCGCATCGTGGACTACGGCAAATTCCTTTACGAGGAAGCCAAGCGGAACAAGGATTCTCACCAGTCCGCCAACCGCATGAAGGAGCTGCAAATTTCTCCCGCGATTGATCCCCATGATTTGGAGGTCAAACGAAATCAAGCCATCCAATTCCTTTGCGATGACACGAAAGTCCGGGTCAAGCTGCGTTTTCACGGGCGGCAAAAGGCGCACAAGGAAATCGGTTTTGGCGTGATGAACCGCTTTGTCTCGGAGGTGGCGCCGTACGGGCAGGCCGATTCACCGCCAAAGATGGTGGGCGATCGCGATCTCAACGTCCTGATAAGCCCCCTGCCGCGCAACAAGCGCGCCAAAAACCCTCGCGCCGCCCAGTCGCCCGAGCCGCCAGTTTAGCCCATTAGGCACGCCTCATAGCCGGTAAAGCCGGCGGGCGTTTTCGTAAAAGAGTTTCCGTTCAATTCTTTTACTGGATGCGAGTTCGCGCACCGTCTGGATTGTCTTCCATCCGGTGCAACCCTCTCCCCGCCCGATTTTATCGGAACAGTCGCTGCCAAAGACCAGCTTGTCTTGGTGGCGTCGCAGAAAATGGCGGGTGAATTCCGGGTCGCGCGTCAGCCCGTTGTGGCCGGAATCGGCTGAAAGATCGGCAAAGAAATTCGCGTAATCGCTCAAATAACGGTCGGTCCAGCCGCCCGGCGTAATTGTGCCGCGGGGATAAAGGTTTTTCGCGTCATCGACATAATTATGCCGCTTCCGATCCTATGCCGCGTCGGCAGCTTAGAACCCTCAAGTTCCTTCGAAAGCGGCACGATCCGATGATTGCCGACGCGGCATAATTCGGGTGATCTCACTTCCCCGGCAGATGTTGC
>JBKQWF010000056.1:0-106176 GCA_052139695.1 Limisphaerales bacterium | reverse complement strand
ACCAACGGCGACGGGGCTGTGCCCGATCAAGCCATGACCGTGGGCACGGATGGCAACTTCTATGGAACCACGTCAGAGGGCGGCGCCAACGGCGACGGTGAAGTATTCCGATTGACACCGAATGGGACGTTGAGCGTTTTGGCCTCGTTCGATTCGTTCGACGGACTTAATCCAAACAAGCTGGCGCAGGGCATAGACGGCAGCTTTTACGGCACCACCTTCGACGGCGGGACCAATAGCGCCGGGTCCATTTTCAAAGTTGCGACCAACGGCGCCTTGACCAGCTTGTTTGAGTTTTCTGTGACAAATGGCGGTTTTCTTCCCAGCGCGGGGCTGACTCAGATTCCCAATGGAACCTTTTATGGAACAACTTACGAGGGCGGGACCTTCGGCTACGGCACGGTCTTCACGCTCTCACCGTCGGGCGCGGTCACTTCGGCTTACTCGTTCACGGGCGGGAACGACGGCGGTCATCCTGCCGGGGATTTGCTCCAAGCCAGCGATGGAAATTTATATGGGACAACGGTCGATGGCGGGGCTAACAATGACGGCACGGTCTTCCGCATCGCGCCTGGGGGCTCGCCTGCCACCTTGGCCTCATTCGATGGCTACAATGGCGCCAATCCCGAGGCTCCGCTCGTGCAGGCAAACGACGGAAGTTTTTATGGAACGACCCAGGATGGCGGCGCCAGCGATAGCGGCGTCATCTTCAGGGTCAGCATCAATTCTCCATCTGTCCAAATCTCCGGCCAGCCTGCCGCCCAAACTGTGTTCCTCGGTGGAACCGTTGTGTTCAGTGTTGCCGTGTTGGGCAACGCTCCGCTTTTCTACCGGTGGTTGAAAAACGGAACGGATTTGGTCGATGGCGGCAGCGTGGCGGGTTCCTCCACCCGCATCCTGACGTTGAACAACATTGACGTGTCCGACTCCGCGCTCTACTCCGTCACCGTCAGCAATGCGACTGGGTCCGCCGCCGTCAGTGACGGCGCGTTGCTGAAAGTTGTCGTGTCACCGCCGCAAATCACCTCGCCGCCCGCCAGCCAAACGCTCTCGCCGGGAAGCACTGCCGTCTTCAACGTGACTGTGGTGGGGGATCTGCCCTTGACTTACCAATGGCAAAGCAACCAAATCAATCTGACGGATGGCGCCAATGTCTCCGGCGCCACCACCAGTTCCCTGACTTTGACCGGAGTCGCTCAAAACAGCGACGCCACCTACACCGTGATTGTGAGCAACGCCGCCGGCGTGGCCAGTGCGGACGCCACACTGCTTGTTATCCCCGTCAGCGCGCCCGGAACGAGCGTGTCGTCCCTTTACTGGTTCACGGGCGGGGCGGATGGAGGGGCGCCAAACGGGCTTTTGCTGGCCAGCAATGGCATGCTCTACGGCACCACACAGTCGGGTGGCTCTTCCGGTAATGGAACAATCTTTAGCATCACGACCAACGGTTTCTCCTTCCATACTCTGGCTTCCTTCGGCGAGACAAACGGCTCCAGTCCCCAAACCGCGCTCGTCCAGGGCGCGGACGGCAACTTGTACGGCACGACGGAAGCTGGGGGAGCCGATGCCAAAGGAACACTTTTTAAGATGACCCTGGCTGGTTCACTCAACACTCTCGTTTCCCTGAGCAACAAGAACAACATCAGCCCGTACACCGCTCTCGTGCAGGGAACGAATGGCAACTTCTATGGCGTGGCGGAAAACGGCAACGCTCCCGGCGATGGCGCCATTTACTCCATGACGCCGGACGGAACGGTGAATATTGTTTACTCATTTACAGGAGGATTGGACGGCAATTCTCCGGTCGGCCCGCTCGCCCTCGGGACGGACGGCAATTTCTATGGCATGACCACAAATGGCGGGGCCCACGGCCACGGTGACGTTTTCCGCGTCACTCCGGACGGGACGCTGACCAATCTCTATTCGTTTACTGGCGGCGCCGACGGCTACAACCCCGACGGCGCGTTGGTCCAGGGCAGCGATGGCGATTTTTACGGGGTAACGAGACTCAACGTCATCAGCGGTTTCACCTTCTACGGCACGATCTTTAAGATTTCCACCAACGGCGCGCTGACCACGCTGTATGCCCTCAATCCAGCGGTGACCGGCGATGGCACCCATCCTTTTGCCGGATTGATCCAGGGACTGGATGGCAACTTCTATGGCAGCACCCTGCTCGGCGGCTCAAACAACGACGGCACCGTCTTCAGAATAAGTCCTGCCGGGTCCTTCAGCACCCTCCTCTCCTTCGACGGCTCCGATGATGGCGCGGAACCTACTGCCGCGATGGTGCAGGATGCCGACGGCAATTTATATGGTACTACAACCCTGGGCGGCCTCTACGGCAAAGGCTCCATTTTCAAATTGACTATTACTTCGGCCCCGCAAATCACCCTGCAACCGTCCAATCAAACCGCATTCGCGGGGACCAGTTTGCCGTTCTCGGCGGCCGCTTTCGGGGCGTCGCCGCTGAACTTCCAGTGGCGGAAGAACGGCGGCAATTTGACCGATGACGGACACATCTCCGGCTCCGCCTCGCGCATCTTGACGGTTTACGCGATTACTCCAAACGACGCCGGAACCTACTCCGTCATCGTGAGCAACGCGCTTGGTTCCGTCGCCAGTGCGGGCGCCATGCTCGTGGTAGTATCGCCGCCCCTGTTCCAATCCGCCATCCAAGCCGGCGGAATGTTGACTCTCACTTGGAGCGCCGCCCCAGATTATTCCTACCAGTTGCAATCCGCCGCCAATTTGGCCCCGGCCCATTGGGTCAATTTGGGCCCGGCCATCACCGCCACCAATTCCACCTTGAGCGCCTCCTCTGCCATCGACTCTTCCTCACAGCGGTTTTATCGCGTCCTCCTTTTGCCGTAACCCATCGGCAGTTTAAAAGGAGCATTGGATACCAGAGTTAAAAAAGCAAAACTTGGCTTTGTTTGAACCTGCCGCAGTAGAATTGGACGGATCGGTTAAGAGCATCATTACACCACCTGTCGTTGAGGACGCAGGCGGCAAATATGTGGTTATTGAAGGTTCAACCCGAGCGACATGATTACGCGACCAAAGCGAAGAGCGCATCTTTTGCGTTGTGGCACGAGGAATACAAGATCCGTTGCCAGGACAACCCGAACCGTTAGGACTTTCCTATCAGCATTCCCACCAGGAAGACCAGCGCGCCGCCTAAGCCTACTTGGAGAAGGGCGGAGGTCAGGGGCGTATCCATGAAACGGTGACGCACCCAGGAAATGACGCCCAATTCCACGGCGACCACGGCGATAGCTATACCTGTCGCGGTGTGGATGTTTCCAATAAGATACGGCAGGGTGTGCCCCAAGCCGCCTAATCCCGTCATGCCGCCGCAGACCAGGCCGCGAATCCAGGGATGGCCGCGCCCGGTCAAAGTGCCGTCGTCGGAGAGCGCTTCGGCAAAACCCATGCTGATGCCGGCGCCGAGGCTGGCCGCCAGTCCCACCAAAAAAGTTTGCCCGCTATTGTGCGTGGCGAACGCCGCCGCGAAAAGTGGGGCCAGGGTGGAAACCGAACCGTCCATTAATCCCGCCAAACCAGGCTGAATAACCTGCAAGGCAAAGAGCCTCTTTTCCCGAGCGGCATCATCATCCGGTTTCGCCGACTCCGCCAGATGCCCCGCGATGCTGGCGTGGTTGCGCTCTTCTTCCGCCAGATCGCCGAGCAACTGGCGGATTCCCGCATCGGTGGCCTGGCGGGCCGCGACCTCGTAAAAGCGCTGCGTTTCCAATTCCATCGATTCCGCCTGCCGTTGTGCCGCCCGGACCCCCAAAGTGGGCTTTTGCCAAATCGGCCTGCGCTTGACGAAGCCTTTCACGTCCTCGCGCCGGATCAGCGGAACATGATCGCCAAAGCGAGCGCGGAAAAGGTCGAGCAGACGATGCCGGTGGCCATCCTCCTCCCGGCGCATTTGGCGGAATCTCTCCGCCTGCTCCGGATAGCGATCGCTCAATGCGGCCACATAATCATCGTAAATACGGGTGTGTTCCTCCTCCAGGGCCACGGCCAGGGCGAGGATTTCCCGTTGGTCAAGGCTTTGAAATGAGCGCATAAGTGGTTGCCTGATTTAAAACTTCAAATTCCATTCGTCGCGTGAATACTTTTCCGCCGCCAGCCGCTGCCAATCCGGCGTCTTTCGCGCGAGCTCGCCGGCTTTCCAGCAGGAGCGCAATGCCTCTCGGACGGCGGAAGCAGACGCCTGCACATTGGTTAGGAAATGGCCATGAGGCCGATTCTCCCGATAATCTGGCTGCCGGGACGGCATTGTCAAAAACCTTTCTACCAGAGCAAGGTCAAACGAAAGCAAAAAGGTGCCGTGAAAAAGCAAGGCGCGGCGCTTGCGACGCTGGGCATTGCCGGAGAATTTTCGCCCCGTAATGGCCAGGTCACTAATGCCGCGGACTTCAACCGGCTGGCGCAGAAGAGCCGTCAAGGCCTCCCGGTGCGCGCCCATAATATAATGATTTGCGGCCGGAATGGTTTGGCATTGTGGATGCGCCTCCAAACTCAAGACCAACGAGTAGTTCAGGCAACCCGGTCCTTGCAACACCGTGCCGCCGCCGCTGCACCGGCGAAAGATGCCGACGCCCGCTTGCCGGCAGGCATTGACGTTCACTTCGCGCGCCACTTCATTGGAAAAGCCGGCCACGACAAAACATTCGCCCGGCTCCCAAAAGCGCAACACCTGGCCGCCTGCCCCCTCCTCGCAAGCGTCGAGTAAAGATTCATCGCAGGCGAGATTGGCGGCGGCGGACGGCAAAGTAAGGTCAAGATATTCCACGGGATTCATTGCTCATATTTGGGCGGCGCAGCAGCACCGCCCCACCGCCTTAGGTAGGGCGCTACTGCCGCAACGCCCAAGATTTCCCGTCGGCGGGACGCTGAGGATTGGAGAAACTCCATAGATGATTTCGTATTGCATTGTCAGCCGCGCCTTTGCGCTATATATTGCGGTCTTGCGGTCGGGACCGGTTTCACCTTAAACATTGGAATTGAAAATTGAACTCTGAACTGGCTGACATGGAAGCCGTAAAGGCGAAAAAACTCAACAAAACTGCCGTCACCCCGGCTAAAGGGGACGGCGCACCTCTGGAAGCGCGCGATCCTTTGCTGGCGCTGGAAGACGTGGTGGAATTCATGCTCCGCAGCCAAGGCCGGGAAAAGGCCGGCCAATTGCTGGCCCATCTGGCCGACCGCTTAAGGGCCGACGGACTGGATGTGCCTCGTGCCATCAGCACGCCGTACGTCAACACCATCCCAGTGGAAGAAGAGCCTCCTTATCCCGGCAACCGTGAGATGGAGCGCCGCATTAAGAGCCTGGCGCGCTGGAATGCCATGGCCATGGTGGTCAACGCCAATCACGGCGACGCCGGCGTCGGCGGCCATATCTCCAGTTACGCCTCCATGGCCACGCTCTACGAAGTGGCCTACAATCATTTCTTTCGCGGAGGCGAAGGCGGACGGCGGGCTGATTTGATTTATTTCCAGGGCCACACCACGCCGGGCAACTACGCGCGCGCTTTTTTGGAATATCGGCTGGATGAAGGTCATCTGCATAATTTCCGCAACGAATTGGCCGAAGGCGGCGGGCTTTCGTCTTATCCTCATCCTTACTTGATGCCGGATTTCTGGCAATTCCCGACCGTCTCGATGGGGCTGGGGCCGCTCATGTCCATCTATCAGGCGCGGTTTTTGCGCTACTTGACCGCGCGCGGATTCCTCAAGGCGGAAGAAGAGCCGCGGGTTTGGGCATACGTGGGCGACGGCGAAAGCGACGAGCCGGAAACGCTCGGCTCCATTACCCTGGCCTCGCGCGAGGAGTTGGACAATCTGGTCTGGATCGTCAACTGCAATTTACAGCGGCTCGACGGCCCGGTGCGCGGCAACGGCAAGATCATCCAGGAATTGGAGAGCCTCTTTCGCGGCGCGGGTTGGAACGTCATCAAAGTGATTTGGGGCTCGGTTTGGGACGAACTCTTTGCCGCCGACACTTCCGGGTTGCTCATCAGACGGCTCTCCGAAGCCGTGGATGGTGATTTCCAAAAATACACCGTCGAAACCGGCAGCTATATCCGCCATCATTTTTTTGGCAAATACCCGGAGTTGCTGCGCTTGGTGGATCGTTATTCGGACGACGATTTGACCCGCCTGGTGCGCGGCGGCCACGACCCCAAAAAAGTCTTTGCGGCCTATAAGGCAGCCCTTGAGCACAAGGGCGGCCCTACGGTCATTCTCGCCAAAACCGTCAAGGGCTACGGCCTGGGCGAAGCGGGCGAAGGGCGCAACATTTCGCACCAGCAGAAGAAAATGAACGAAAAGGAACTGCGTGAATTCCGCGCCCGGTTCGACATTCCTCTGCAAACGGAAGACGTGGTCGAGACGCCTTTCTACCGTCCGCCGAAGGACTCGCCGGAGATCAAATATTTGTTGGAACGGCGGCGGAAGTTGGGAGGCTTCGTGCCAAAGCGGGTGGTCAAAGCTGAATCGCTGCGCACACCGCGGGCCACTGCTTTTCCGGAGTTCATAAAAGGATCGGGCGCTGCCGAAGCCTCGACGACCAAGAGTTTTGTCCGCCTCCTCAGCAGCCTGGTCCGCGACAAAACGATCGGACGCCATGTCGTCCCCATCATTCCAGACGAAGCGCGGACCTTCGGCATTGACGGCCTATTCACGGAGATGGGAATCTATTCCTGCAAAGGCCAGCTTTACGAGCCCGTCGATCGGAAGGGAATGAGTTACTACCGCGAAGCGAAAGACGGCCAGATTCTGGAGGAGGGCATTACCGAAGCGGGTTCGATGGCGTCTTTTGTTGCCGCCGGCACGGCTTACGCGAACTTCGGCGTTAACATGGTCCCTTTCTATATTTATTACTCCATGTTCGGCCCGCAACGCGTCGGCGATGAGATTTGGCTGGCAGCCGACAGCCGGGCCAAAGGGTTCTTGCTCGGCGCGACTTCCGGTCGAACCACCCTCAACGGGGAAGGTTTGCAGCACCAGGACGGCCATAGCCCGTTGATGTCCAGCACGGTTCCGACTCTTTACTCCTACGATCCGGCTTTTGCCTACGAAATCTCCGTGATCGTTTGCGACGGCATGCGCCGGATGTTCGAACAAGGCGAAGAAATATTCTACTACCTCTGCCTTTACAACGAAGACTATGCGATGCCGCCGATGCCCGAAGGCGCCGAGGAGGGCATCATCAAAGGCTTGTACAAATTCAAGACCGGTCCCGCCGGTCCAAAACATAAGGCGCAGATTTTTGGCAGCGGCAGCATTCTCCGCTCCGCCCTGCGCGCCCAGCAAATTCTGGCCGAACGTTATAACGTCTCGGCCGATGTCTGGAGCGCGACCAGCTATAAGAATTTGCGCAACGAAGCCTTGCTCGCCGAGCGCTGGAACCTGCTCCATCCCGCCGCTCCGCCCAAGATGCCGTACGTCACCCAATTGCTGGCCAAAGAGGCGGGCCCGTTCATCGCCGTGTCCGATTACATGAAAATGGTTCCCGATCAAATTGCCAAATGGGTGCCAGGCGGCCTGACTACTTTGGGGACCGATGGCTTTGGCCGCAGCGACACGCGACCGCGGCTCCGGCGCTTTTTTGAAATCGACGCCGAATGCGTGGTTGTGGCCACCTTGGCGGCGCTGGCGCAACGCGGGGTCGTCGAACGCGAAGTCGCGGCGCGCGCCATTAAAGAGTTGGACGTCAACCCGGACAAAGCATTTCCTCAAATTGTTGCTTTTTAATTAAACTATGGACTTGAAATTACCTCCGTTGGGTGAAGGGGTGGACTCTGGCAGCGTGGTCAGTATTTTGGTCAAGGAAGGCGATCAAATTGCCAAAGGACAGGGCATCATTGAACTGGAAACAGGCAAAGCCGTCGCGCCGGTCCCGTCCACCGCCAATGGAAAAGTCACAAAAATCCTTGTGGCGGTGGGCGACAAAATCTCCGTCGGCCAGGCCATGATTTCGCTGGATGGCGCCGACGCCGCACCCGCTCCGACGAAAACCGCCGAACAAAAACCGGCTGCCGCCCGGCCTGCCCGTCCGCCCCCGGCCCCCGTGAAAGACGAAGAAGCCGCGGAGCCAGTCGCGGAAGAGGAAGTTGACCCCAACGCGCCACCCCCGGCAGCGGCTCCGAGCATTCGCCGCATCGCCCGGGAACTGGGCATCGACCTGCGCGGAATTCATGGCAGCCAATCTGGCGGCCGAATCGTAATGGAGGACTTGCGCGCTTATGTCCGCCGCCTGCAATATGCCGCCGCCGAGGCGAAAAAAGCCGCCAGCGGCGGGCGAATCCGGCCTCTGCCCCCGCAAATTGACTTCAGCAAATGGGGTCCCGTCGTCAAACGCCCGGTGACCTCCCTGCGCAAAGTCATTGCCGAGCACATGAGCGACAGCTGGACTACCGTGCCGCGCGTCACTCAGTTTGAGGAGGCGGACATTACGGCTTTGGAGGCCCTGCGCAAAAAGCACGGCCCCGCCTACGAAGCCAAAGGCGCCCGGCTGACCCTGACTTCATTCGCCCTCAAGATCGTCGCCGACGCCTTGAAAAAGCACTCCGTCTTCAACGCCAGCCTGGACGAGGCGGCCGGGGATGTCATCTATAAGGAATATTACCACATCGGCCTCGCGGTCGATACGGAACAGGGCCTGATCGTCCCGGTCTTGCGCAACGCGGACAAAAAGGACATCCTGACATTGTCAAAAGAATTAAACGAAATGGCGGCCAAGACGCGCGACCGCAAGCTGGGCCTGGAGGAATTGCAAGGCGGCACCTTCACCATTTCCAACCAGGGCGGCATTGGCGGCGGACACTTCACCCCGATCATCAACCGCCCGGAAGTGGCCATCCTCGGCATCGGGCGCGGCGCGGTCAAGGCGGTGGCGCGGGAGGGCAAAATCGAGCCGCGCCTGCTCCTGCCGCTGGCGCTGTCCTACGATCATCGGGTGATCGACGGCGGGGCCGCTGTCCGGTTTATACTTGACATCGTGCAGGGCTTTGAAAAGTTTGACGAAAAATTAATCGCTTAGAACAACACTGTGGACCCTATTCATACTGAAATCTTGGTGCTGGGCGCCGGCCCCGGCGGATACGCGGCGGCTTTCTTCGCCGCCGACCTTGGCAAAAAAGTCCTCCTCGTCGAGCAGGAAGAAAAGCTGGGCGGCGTCTGCCTCATTCGTGGCTGCATTCCCTCCAAGGCCCTCCTCCACGCCGCGGACGTGATTGTGGAGGCGCGCGAATCGGCCCATCGCGGCATCACCTTTGCCGCGCCGCAAATCGATTTCGAGAAGCTCCGCGCCTGGAAGAATTCCATTGTGGACAAGCTGGCCACCGGGGTGAGTTTCCTGGCCAAAAAGCGCGGCGTCCAGGTCCTGCACGGCCGCGGCTATTTTGAAGACTCGCAACTTTTGCGCGTGGAAACCGCGGAAGGACAACGTTTCGTCTCCTTCGATAAAGGCATCATTGCCGTCGGTTCCAAGGCGGCCCTGCCCAAACTTTTTGACCTGGGCAATCCGCGCATCATGACTTCGACCGAGGCGCTGGAGGTCGAAGAAATTCCGGAAGATTTGCTCGTGGTCGGTGGCGGATACATCGGCATGGAACTCGGTTCCGTTTATGCCAATCTGGGCAGCAAAGTGGTGGTGGTCGAGGCGCTGCAAAGCATCCTCACCGGAGCGGACCCGGATTTGGTTCGCCCGGTTTTGCAATCCGCGCGAAAGTCCTTCCGCGAACTTCGTTTTAACACCAAGGTCACGCAAATGTCCACCAAGGGGAAAAAGATTCGCGTCGTCACGCAAGGGCCGGACAAAGCGGACAAGGAAGAACTGTTTGACCGCGTCCTGGTTTCCGTCGGCCGTGTGCCGCGCTGCCACGATCTGGGCTTGGAAAACACCAAGGTCGAGCAGGACGAACGCGGCTTCATCAAAGTCAACGAACAACAGGAAACGTCCGATCCGTCGCTGCTGGCCATTGGTGACATCGCCGGGGGCGTTTTGCTGGCGCACAAGGCCTCGAAGGAAGCGCGGGTCGCGGTCGAGACCGTCACCGGCCATCCGGCCACTTCCGCCGGCGTCGTCATTCCCGCGGTGGTTTTCACGGACCCGGAACTCGCCTGGTGCGGCTTGACCGAAGCGGAAGCGCGGGCCAAGGGCATGGATGTGGAAGCGGCGAAATTCCCGTGGGGCGCTTCCGGTCGCGCACTCACCTTTGACCGTCCAGATGGCTTAACCAAGCTCGTGGTGGATAACGCCACCGAGCGGGTCGTCGGCGTCGGCATGGTGGGACACGGGGCCGGAGAATTGATCGCCGAGGGCGTTCTCGCCATTGAAATGGGCGCAACGATCCGTGACCTGGCCGAAACCGTTCATCCGCATCCGACGCTCTCCGAAACCATCATGGAAGCGGCCGAAGTCTATTTCGGTGTCGCCACCCACACCTTCGCGCCCAAGAAGCCAGAAGAATAGGTCTATTCGTTTGGGTTACTTGGCCAATTCAATATCAAATTCGGCGGCGGAAGCGAAGGCGTTGGCGTGGACTTCGGACTTCGCCACGACGCGCAGGTAGCGGGCGGTGACGGCGTGGTTCAATGTGACAGTTTGTTTGTCCGCGCTGTCCGGCCAGGTTCCTTTGGCGATGGGGGCATTCCAATTCTCCAGGCTCAGGCTCGCATAGATCTCATAATCGGCGATGCGGCCGTTGGCCATGTCCTGGCGAGGAAGATACGTCACGCCGCGAAGCGCGATCGGCTTGCCGATGTCGATAATAATTTCGTGCGGCATCGGCTTGGGGGACGGTTCCCAGGCCGTATGCCAGAACGAGTCCGGGTCATCGTCCAGCACATTGGCGGCTTGGTGGTCAGGAGTTTCGCTATCGGTGCGAACGATGGTTGCGCCCAGCTTGGCCAGCACGCTGGCCTTTTGCGAAGGCGCGAAAAGATCGTCCAGCAATGACGCGCTGAGTTCTTGTTTTGGCTTGAATCCGGGCGAAGCGAGATAGGCATACAGGCTGCGCGCGAATTGCCGCATGGCCGGGATGTTTTTGCTTTGCGCCAGATCAATGGAACAGACAAGGAGCTTTCCCTGGCCAAAGCGGGCCTCGAAGACGCTGCCGAGCTTGTGGTTTCGCGCGAAGTTGTCGATGACCCGCACGAGCGGACGGAAATTGGCGGGCGTCTTGTCAAGAATGAGCGAGCGGGAATTCTGCATCAAGTCATACCATTGCCAGTCCGAGTAGAACCCGGTGGGAAACAGCGCGAAGAGCGGGTGACGCGAATCGCAAAGAATGCTCATCGTGTCTGGTTTCTGCGTTGGAAACCAAACGGGACTCCAGAACGTCGGCAGAAAACTGCCGGCCAAAGAATTTTGGATGGTCTTGTTTGTGGCCGTGAGAAGAACGGTTTTGCCGTCGGCCAGCGCCGCCTTCGCCGCCTCATCCCACGTGCCGCTGACCACGACGCCAGCGGGGAGTTGCGGCTCATCGGACGCCGCAGGATAAACCCAGATGTTCCACGAGTTTGCAAACTTCGTTCCTTGCAGTCCCACGGTGACGGTGAGCTTGCACGGCGCCGAAGCGTCCGCCAGCGGCGCACGAATGGAACCAAGAGGCGTGAGTTGGCCCGTGGGGATGGTCCGTGTTTCAAGCACTCCATTGGCGATTTTGCGGCCCCGGTCCCCGGTAATTCTCCATAACGGCCGGACGCCCTCAAGATCACGCGGGCCGTAATTCGCAACTTCCACAGCGGCGGAAAACATTTCGTCGGCGGTGTAAGTCCGTTTGGGCATGCGCAAGAGCGGAACGGTCGGCCCGCAATAGCGCTGGTGCTCGGCGGGATCGATAAAGCCCTTGGAATCCCAAAAAGGATCGAGCAGTCCAACGGTGGCGGTGCCCTGGCTGGGATAATCGTGCAAGTCAAGAAGAGAAAATCCGGCAAGGCCGCGGGTGCGCAGCAAAAGCTCGATTTCCTCTTTGTAAAGCAGGACGGCCTGGCGTCCGGTGGCTTGGACGAATCGCGGAGCAAGGCCAAGCATTCCTTCAGCCTGCAAGCTGTCGCGAATAATCTCGAAATTCTTTGCCTGCATGACGCCGGTGTATTTCTTCATCTCATTGAAATCCGGAAAGAAAACCCATTGCCCAATCTCGTGACCGACGGGCGGAACAGATTCGTGCTCAACGGCGCCGCCAACGTCATGAGCGGTGCCGGGACCACGCACGCCGCGGCCAAAGGTGTCCTCCGTCCATTGGCGGTTGGCCGTCCTTTGCCCCGCGGAAGCCGAGGAATAGAGATGCCGCGGGTCTTCCTTGACCAGCATATCGATCCAACCGGAGAGCACTTCGTCCTTGCCGCCGTATTCATTGCCCAGCGTCATCAAGCAGAACGAGGGATGATTTCCGTAGCTGCGGACCATCCGCAAAAGCTCCGCCCGGGTGAAGGCGTCGCGGGTCGGATCAGAACCGGCTTGGACGTTGGCCTGCGGCGCCTCGGCCTGAATCATGACGCCTTCGATGTCCGCGGCCGCGAAAGCCGCCTCTGGCGGACACCACGAATGAAAGCGAATGAAATTAAGCCCGTATGATTTTTCGATTTGGAAAATTCTTTGCCAGGACGCCACGTCGCACGGTGGGCAGCCCGTCAGAGGGAAGACCTGGCATTCCAGCGTGCCGCGCAAGAAGAGCGGGCGTCCGTTCATGGTGAATTGCGTGCCGCGCCTGTCAAGCTCGCGGAAACCAAAACTCACCCGCGCGCTTTCAGAGTTGTCAAGCGAAGCTTCCAACTCGTAAAGATTCGGCGAAAACTCGTCCCATAGCTGAAGCGGATTCTTGGCGTCCCAAACGGGCAATTCTGTTTCAATTGCTCCGCCATCGATCGCCCATGATACTGGGAAGGAACGCGCCGCCAGCGCGGGCGTGATTCCCACCTTCAAGGTTCCACTTCCAGCCTGGCCGGTGGCGTTGCCAATTTTCGCCCGGATGAGCAGCGTCCGCCTCGCCAATTGCGGATAAACTTGCAGCGAATCGATCCATACAGGCCTGGTCGCGCGCAGTTCTATTTTGCCAGCGATGCCGTTGAGATTCCCCTGGGTGCCGCCGTAAAGGGCCGAAACAAAAGGGCCGAGATCGATTCTTTTAGTATTGTCAACCAGCAGCGTCAAGGTGTGCTGGCCGGGCGCGAGCCCCATTCCAAGTTCGTGGACATGCGGAGCGATCAGGCTGTCCAGTGCGCCGCCACACGGCTGGCCGTCGAGCCATGCCTGGGTAAGCCAGCGGCAGCGTTCGAGAAAAAGCGTCACGCGCCGGCCGCGCCAGGATTCGGGAATCTCAATCCGCCGCTGATACCACGCGGCACCTTCATAGATATTCGGCCTCCACAGATCGTCCAGCGACGGCTTCTTCGGATTGTCGATTCCCAGCCTGGCCTCATCCATCGTGCCGGGCAGTTTGATCGCGGCATCGCCCGGAAGCGGCGCGGCGAACCTCTGTTCGCTCATGCCGGTTTTATCGTCATCACGCCAGAATTGCCACTGCCCGGAAAGGTCGGTTGTCTCCCGGGCCAGCACGCTGAACGCCATGCCGAGCAGCAAGAGGCAACCAACTGCAAAGGTAGGGACGGCTCGCCGAGCCGTCCGTGGTCGCCTCGGCGAGGCGACCCTACCTCGAAAACTTAAATACGTCTGGCCTCGGAAATGCGGCGCTTTCGTTCCTGGCGTAATCACAACATGATTGACTTGCCGGGTTCGGCGATGGGATAGCGGCCATTGGCATCGGGCATGACCGGCGGATTGGAATCATTCGTAAACGAGGCCAGTCCGGGCGCCAATTCGATGTTTGAATTGAACGCTTCTTCCCACGTGATCTTCTGGCCCGACTCACAAGCCATGCGGCCCATGATCGCCGCCAGATTGGATTTCGCGCCCCACTCGCTCTCATTGTACGGTTTGTCGTTGCGAATGGCGTCGAAGAGCAGGTCGTGCTCGAATTGGTAAGCGTCCTTCTTCTGGCCTTTGAAACGCCAAGTCACATTGGCGGTGGTTTGATTGAAACCCGCGAAAAGCCGCGGATCGTCCACGCCTTCACCCAGGAGGGCGCTGCCGGTCGTTCCATGGATTTGGACGCCAAAGTAATCCCAACAGTGTTCCAAGTGCCGGCCTTGTGCCATCATGCGCGTGCCGTCGGAGAAAGTGTATTCGGCGCCGTAATGATCGAAGAGCTGGTCAGGGTCGCGCCGGACCTGCCGCCCGCCCATGCCTTGGACGGAAACCGGCCAGTCGTTCTTGATCCAGCAGCAGTTGTCGATGTTATGAATCACCCAATCGACGAGGAAAGAACCATTGAGCCAGGTGAAGCCGGCGAAGTTGGCGATCTGGTAGGCTAGCTCATTCCAGGACGCTTCCCGCGCCCGGTCCCCGACCGGGCCATGCATCCGGTAAGCCCAGCACATGCGGGTGTCGCCAATCGCTCCGTCGTGAATCTTCTTCACCGCCTCCTCCATGGCCGCGTCGTGCCGGCATCTCAGCCCGGTGGCTACTTTTAAGTTTTTCCGCTGGGCTTCCGCGCCGCATTTGAGGATGCGCCGGATGCCCGGAGCATCCACCGCGAAAGACTTCTCCATGAAAATGTGAAGGTCTTTGGAGACGGCATATTCCACGTGAATGGGCCGGAAGGCCGGTGGCGTCGCCAGGAGGACGACGCTGCCCTTGTCCACCGTGTCCATCGCCTTCTTGAAAGCGTCCATCCCGACAAACTGCCGCTCGGGCGGGACATCCACCTGGTCCGACTTCTGTTGTTTTAGCACGCTGAGGCTGTTCTGCAGGCGGTTGTCAAAGAAATCAGCCATGGCCCAGAGCTTGGTCGGTCCCTGGGTCGAGAGGGCCTGCGCGGCTGCGCCAGTGCCGCGTCCGCCGCAGCCGACCAGCACGATTTTGATGGTGTTATCTTCCGCGGTGTAGCCGGGGCGCGGCAATGCGCCGGCCAGCGTGGCGGTTGCGGCCGCTTTGGTGGAGGTGGCGAGGAATTGCCGCCGGGTAAGCGGCGCGGAAAGGATGCGGTCGTTAAGTGGGTTATTCATGATTTTTAAACCTCTCGTGCTGCTGGCTGACGACGGCGCGGTCAGCCTTCTTCAACATTTTTTTAAGATGGGCGATGGACCGTTCGGCCTGATCGACCGTTCCACATTCCACAGAAAGCACAATGTCGCGTTTGGCCCGCTGACAAATGCGGATGACCCGTTCCCAGTCAATGACACCATCGCCGCAAGCGCATCCCACCGCCGTCCCGGTGACCTTGCCGCGTTCGCTGGAAGATTGGCGCTCCGAAATATCTTTGGCGTGCAAATGGACAAGCCGGTCGAGCACTCTTTCCAGCCAAAGGTAAGGGTCTTCCCCGCAAAGGTAACTGTTGCCCGTGTCGAAGTTAATGCCGATGGCCGGACTCTTCACCAGCTTGTAAATGCGGTCCAATCCGGCTGGATGTTTGCTGTACTGCTGGTGCGGCTCCAAGCCAATGAGGACGCCGCGCGGCTCCGCCACCTTCGACGCTTCCATGAGCGTATAGCGCATGAGGGTGAAGTCTTCTTCTTCTGTCGTCCACGGCTGCTTGGGACCTTCGTCGGTGTTGACCACAGGCGCCCCGCACTCCGCGGCGAAACGGATGGCTTGCTTGAGATACTCCACGCCGATCTCCGGCTTGGTAATCGGCGTGTGAGCCGAAAGGCCGGAAAGTTTTATCTCATGATTCTCGCAGGCGCGCTTGAGCCGCAACGGATCATCCAGCATGGAAACGCTGTGGAAATAACCGGCCTCGCTCAACAATTCGCGGCCCCAATGGACCATGGGCTCGACATAATCATAACCCAGTTCCGCCGCTTTGATCACTCCCCACTCGAAGGACTTATCCTCGTGGCGGACGAATTCCATGTTTACTCCGAGACTTATTCTGTTCATTCTCAGCTCTCCATTGGTTAGGGTCGCGCCGCGTAACGATCTTCAGCGGCGCGCAATTGCTCCGGCGTCCAGCGCCCAGGATGCACGACCACCCGGTAATGCAGCGACAGGCTTTGATGCGCTTCGAGCGCCTGTGCATGATAACAAATCACGGCTGGGCTAAAGTAGCTCATGTTGCTGTTGTAAATCGCATACCAGGGCGAAGGGCTGTTGAGATTGGCCGGATGGTCCAGAATGGCAATGCCTGCCGCCAGCTTTTCGATGACCCCTGAGTAATCCATGGCCAAGGCGCTGCCACGATAGGTGCCGTTGGTATAGGCAATAGGTCCCTGGCTCGTCCAGGTTTGTATGTCTTCCATTTCATGCGGAAACCGCACCGACAAGCCCGCATAGCCTCCCCATGCCTGGCCGCCAGGATCGCCAGGAATCGGCGTGCGGTCCAAAAGCACGTCTTTGTCCCCCGCGGTGAAGGTCAGTTCCCAATCCAAATGATAGGAGCCGTCGCTCTCGGGCGGGGAAACTCCAATGACGCGGTGTTCTGTCATCACCGAAGAAGCGCCGGGAGGGTGGTAATCGAGGTCCATTTCAATGCGAGCAGAGTAATCCGCCCAGTTTATTTGGGTTCGCGGTGGTTGCCAGGCGGTGACTCCCTCTGCAACGCCCGTCTTGGGATCTTCCTCCCAGTAATTGAGGCCATTGATGTATTTCCACGAAAACCACAACGCATGGTGCCAGCGATGGTCCGGCGGGCTATTCCAGGTCAACGACGGCCCGTCTGGCAAAGCCACCGGGTTGAAAAAAGGCTTGGATTCATGGGTCCCGAAGTTGAACTGCCAGATGGGCTGGCCATCCTGTACCAGGCTGATCGTGCCGTCCCTCTGTCTCCAAGTCCGTGAGGAGTTCGGAGCAAAATCCGCCGGCACCTGTCCCGCGACGGTCAGGATTCCTCCCAGGATATGCTCGAGCAAGAGCGGTTCACTGAAAGCCTCAGGATTGTGACCCATGGCTGTGTACCACATCCGGCCGTTGCCGACGCGCCGGCACCAGGATATCGGGTGATCGGCCCCCATTGTTCCGCCGGAATAAGTCGATTCGTCCACCGTCGCCAGCACTCGGGCGCAACCGCGGGGCGTGCCGGTGAAGTTGTACCATTCATCGCTGCGCCGCCAGCACAAAGGCAACTCGGCCACGGATGGATTCGATCTGTCTTCTATATTGACGGCGGCCCGGACTACGGCGGAATGGTTTTTGAAAGCGCAGCAGAATGCGTCTCCATACCAAGACCATTTGTCTTCGCAGGCTGACGGGCCGAAGGCGGCGCCGTGAATCGCGGCTAAACCTCCGCCGCCCAGGATGTAATCACGAAATGCCTCTTTCTCCTCCGAATCCAACACTTCACCCGTCACGCTCAGGAAAACCACCGCTTGATAGCGCGCCAAATTTGCACTGGTAAACGCGCCGGAATCTTCGGTGGCATCCACGCCGAAGTTATGTTGCTCGCCGAGTTGGTGAATCGCGGCAATGCCATTGGTAATGGAAGCGTGACGAAAGCCCGTCGTCTTCGAAAAAACCAATACTCGGAACGCGGGTGCAGCGTCCACAGCCAGCAAATTCGGCGCTGCGGCCAAGGCACTGACCCCGGCGAACAATAAAAAAATGCCCTTGGTTATTCTCATAAGTTTGGAAGCCATTCTTCAAATATGCCAGGGTGCGCGCATCGCCCGCACTTCCAGGCGGCGGTTGGCCTCGTCATCGCGCACGAATTGCTCGTGGTTAAAGTCGAATGTCAGCTTGCGCCTCAGGAGCATGGCAATATTGCCGGTATGGCAAAGAATGTCGGCTTTGACCGCGGCGTCGATGGGGCACACGGTTTCAGCGCGGCTCTTGACGCACTCGATGAAATTAGCGGCATGGTCCGGGCTGCGAATGAGCTTGACCTTGAAATCATCCGGGTTGCGGTCGATGAGGTTTTCCGGCTGCAAATTGATGCCTGACCGATCCACATGGGCCCATCCCTCCGTGCCTTCAAAGGCGGTGCCGTGTGAAGTAATGCGCCGATAACGCTTGCCCCATTCCTCGCCATGCAGGAACGGTTCGCCGGTAGGCTTATCGGCATTCCCGCCGTTGGGCACGCCGACGTATTTCATGGTTAACCCGCTGGCAAAACGATAGTCCACTTCACAGATCGTCGCCGTGTCGCAAATGCCCTCGGCCAAGCGATAATTGCCACGGCCCTCGACGGTAAATGGCCCGTTCATCAGGTCGCCCGCGCCCCACGCCGCGATGTCCAACGGATGGATGCCCCAGCCGGCAATGAAGCCCACGGCAAAATCCGAAACAAACCACCATGTCTTTTTATTGCCGTCGGCCGAGCACAAATCCTGGGTCATTGGCCGCTCGGCGGCCGGTCCCAGCCACATTTCGTAGTCCCATCCCTCCGGCACCGGAACGACCTCGCGCGACCCACCGGAGGCGCTGCCCGGAGCCCAGGCGTTGATATGCTTAAGCTGGCCAATGGCGCTGTTGCGGGCCAATTCGGCGGCGAGCCGGAACCATCGCCCTGAGCGCTGCTGGGTGCCGAATTGAAAGATCCGCTTTTTGTGGCGCACGGCTGCCCGCAAAGCCCGATCTTCCGCCAGGCTTAACCCCAGCGGTTTCTCAACGTAAACGTCTTTGCCGGAGTTGACGGCGGCCAGCGCCGTCAGCACATGCCAATGATCGGGTGTCGCGATCAGGCAAGCGTCAATGTCGGGGCGCGCGACCAAATCGCGAAAGTCGCGGTAGGTGCGGCAATCATTGTTGCCGTAGTGCTGATTGACGATGTTGCGCGCTTGTTCCGCCTGTTCATTTTTGACGTCGCACACCGCCACGACTCGGCAATCGTTGCAGCGCAGAAAATTAGTCATGTCGCCGGTCCCTTGCGGTCCGCAACCAACGACGCCGACCTCGACACGATTGCTGGGAGCCGCGGCCCCGTCGGCCCCCAGGGCTGAACTGGGAATGATTTGAGGAAGAATGGCCGCCGTCAAACCCGCCCCAGCCGCCCTGTGGAGAAAATCCCTTCGATTAAGGCCGGATTTGGCGTCAAGATTGTTTTTCATAATTTCGTTTGACTGATCATTGAATTCGATGATGGCCGCGCGAGCCGGCAGGCTTTCATAAAGCTAATGCAGTTTAGACGCCATTGTGGCTGGAGCTAATTCAATTTCGCTGATGTGTTTGGTGGGGCGGAGCTGCCGCTCCGCCCAAATTTTCCTCTTCATGTTTCCCGCAGTGAGGAAAGAATGGGCGGTGCGGCCCGTCCTCCGTAGCAGAGCCACCGCGAAGGGTGGACAGCGCCGCCTCACCGATTGAGGAAGAGCGCCAGGATGAAAACACTCGGAACGCAAGACAAGCGCCGGGCTCACAGGTGAATTCATGGGCCAACCTTGGCAGAAGTGTCAGCGAGCGCTTTACCCTCCTTGGCGAATTCCAACCTTTTTTTGCGAGATGGCGCAGAGGTTTTCCTTGCGTTTCTTTGGCAGTGAATCAAGTTGAAGTCATGACTGCGCGAGACATAGCCGAAGCCGTTCTTGGACTTCCGCAAGACGAACGTCTTGAATTGGCTAGGCGCATCGTGGCCGACGTTGTTGCTGAACAGCGGAGTGCGGATGAAATCGCCCAGGCAGTCCTGGGGATGGAAGAAGTAATTAAAGGGAAAGTGAAGGGAATGACGGAGGATGAATTTCGGAAAGCGCTCCAATGAGGGTGCTTTATCACCCTGATTTTCCCGACCAAATTAAACGGTTTGATCGACAATACCGAAAGATTTCAGACCGTTTGGCCTTCCGATTTCGCGAAGACGTGGACAAAGCCCTCGATCAAATCAAGCAGGCTCCCACCTCCGCAGGACATCTGCTCAAGGTAAACTCTCAAATCATCAATGACGTGAGGCGACGTAACTTGGTCCATTTTTTATTTTGTACGGCCTCGCGGCGGGAACGTTGGTTTTTCGTGCCTTAATGCCAAGTGCTTCCGATCCCCTCACATGGTTGTCTGGTCCTGGCAAAAAAAGCTAATAGGTTCGCAAAATCCAGTGAGCAGCTTTTCACGCAATGGCCCATTCCTTCCCGGTGAAACCGAATGCTCGTTTTTTCCTCCGTTTCCTGTACCTGTCACTATTCTTATCCTTCGCCGCAGTCGTTTGCAGCGCTTCCAGCTTGGAAAGTGGCTTCCTTAATCCCCCGGCTTCGGCGCGGCCGTGGGTGTATTGGTTCTGGCTGAACGGCAACCTGACCAGCAACGGCATTACCGCCGACCTGGAGGCGATGCAGCGCGCCGACATTGGCGGCGTGCTGATCATGGAAGTGGACCAGGGGGCGCCCAAGGGCCAGGCTCCGTTCGGTTCGCCAGTGTGGCGCAAGTTGTTTCAGCATGTGTGCGCCGAAGCTCACCGCCTGGGATTGCAAGTCAACATGAATAATGACGCTGGCTGGTGCGGCAGCGGCGGGCCTTGGATCACACCTGAGCTTTCGATGCAGAAGGTTGTTTGGTCCGAGACCAATGTCGATGGGCCGTGCCATTTTGAGGCGGCGTTGCGGGAACCCGAGAAGGCCGCCAATTACTACGAGGATATCGCCGTGCTCGCTTTTCCCACTCCCGCGGGAAGCGCTCGACTGGAAGCGGCTCAGGCCAAAGCCGCTTTTACACCGGACTTTGTCGCTCCGCAGGCGCAATTCCCGGCAATCCCAGCAGAACAAACCGTTCCGGTCGAAAAGGTTATCGACTTGACCTCAAAATTGGGTGCCGGTGGACATCTGGATTGGCAGGCCCCCGCGGGCCAATGGACCATTCTCCGCTTCGGCCACACCAGCACTGGGGTGGAAAATCATCCGGCGCCCGAGGCAGGTTTGGGACTGGAAACAGACAAGCTGAGCCAAAAAGCGACAGAAGCGATGTTCAACGGCCTGATGGGAAAAGTCATTGCCGATTCAAAACCGCTCGCGGGCAAATCACTGGTTCGCACTCATATTGACAGTTGGGAGACCGGCTCGCAAAACTGGACGCCGCGCTTCCGGGAGGAGTTTCGCGCCCGCCGCGGCTATGATCTGCAGCCCTTCCTCCCGGCCCTGACCGGCCGCATCGTCGGCAGCGCAGAGATTTCCGAGCGGTTTCTGTGGGACGTTCGCCAGACAGTGTCGGACCTTTTGCTGGAGAATTACGCGGGTTGTTTCCGCAAATTGGCGCATCAGCACGGCATCAGTCTCTCGATCGAGGCTTACAGCACTTGTCCCACCGAGGAACTGGCCTACGCGGGCGAAGCCGACGAGCCGATGGGAGAATTCTGGTCATGGCCAAAATATATGGAGGCCTTCAGTTGCACGGAGATGACCTCAGCGGGACATGTGTACGGCAAGAAAATCGTGGGGGCGGAATCGTTCACTGCCATGGATTCGGAGAAATGGCAGGGCTACCCGGGAAACATCAAGGACCTGGGAGATTGGGCCTTCTGCGAAGGCATCAATCGATTTGTCTTCCATCGTTACGCCATGCAGCCCTGGACGCAAAATGTGCGGCCCGGTATGGCCATGGGCCCGTGGGGCCTGCACTATGAACGCACGGAGACATGGTGGGAGCAATCCGCCGCGTGGCATCAATATCTGGCGCGCTGCCAATTCCTCCTGCAGCAGGGATTATTCGTCGCCGACTTGTGCCTGCTCAGCCCGGAAGGATCGCCGCAAACGATCGACCGCCAGGAAAGTTTCATTTCAAAACTTCCTGGCGAAGGGGGACAGCCCCTGGACCGGCCGGGCCATAACTTTGACATTTGCCCGCCCGAAGTGGTGCTCCACCGCATGTCCGTCCGGGACGGAAAACTGGTCCTGCCGGACGGCATGAGCTACCGGCTCCTGGCGTTGCCACAATGCGATACGATGACGCCCGCGCTGTTGCGAAAAATCAAAGAGTTGGTCCAGGAAGGCGCGACGGTGGCCGGGGCGAGACCGGTGCAATCGCCCAGCTTAAGCGGCTACCCTGCGTGCGATACCGAGCTGACATCGCTGGCCGACGAGTTGTGGGGCACGAATGAAATCACCGAGGAGGTGGCGGAGCGGTCTTACGGGAAAGGGCGCGTCCTGTGTGGCACTCTCTTCGACCAAGCGCGCGCGCTCAATCGGCATCGACCAAGCGAGTTGGGCACGGCAAAATGGATCTGGTTCAACGAAGGGAATCCCGCCATCGCGGCCCCGGTGGGACCGCGTTATTTCCGCAAGCAGGTCAAGATCGAGGGCGGCGCCATGAAGTCGGCGCAATTGATCATGACCGCTGACAATTCGTTCCAGTGCTGGATCAATGGCCAGCCAGCCGGTCAAGGCGATGATTTTAACAGGCTTTATCACGCGGACGTGGCCCGCCTCTTACAAGCAGGCTCGAACCTCGTGACGGTGACAGGCGTGAATGGCGGCGAGCAGCCGAACCCAGCCGGAATTATCGGAGCGCTGACCATCAAATTTCAAAATGGCCGAACCGTTTTCATTCCCACGGATGCCTCATGGGAGGCCGCCGCGGATAATAACAGTGTCAATACTTGGAGCTCCGCTTTGGAACTCGGCACGGTCGGCATGGCGCCCTGGGGAGACCCTGGAAAAGCGGACGCCGGACGAAATTTGTATCCTGATCTGGAGTTTCTCGGCCAGCTTCTGACCCAGCGCGGTCTGCCGGAAGATTTTAGCTACATCGCGCAAAGCGGCGAACATTGTCTGCGCTTTATCCACAAACGCATTGGCAAAACGGACCTTTATTTTGTGGCCAATAAAACGCCGCGACCGCAGGAAGTTTCGTGCTCATTTCGTGTTTCCGGCAAGCGGCCGGAATTGTTGTGGCCGGAGCGCGGGGAGATTCAACGCGCGGCTCAATATGAAGCCGGCACCGGCGGCACGCGAATGCCGCTTCGGCTGGAAGCATGTGACTCTGTGTTTGTCGTCTTTCGGGACCGAGCCGAAGCGGATCAAATCGTCTCCGCCACGCGCGATGGCGCGCCGGCTTGGGCGGAGTTGGACCGGACCTCGCGCCACAAGTTGACCGCCTGCGTTGGGCAGGCCGGCCATTACGCGCTCTCGGCAGCCGGCGGAGAGAAAGCACAATTCGACGTGGCGCCGTTGCCGCCGCCCTTGCCCATCGAAGGTCCGTGGAAAGTTGAGTTTGCGAAAGGCATGGGCGGGCCGGCGCAGGCCAGTTTTCAAAACTTGAGTTCATGGAGCGACCAGGCTGACCCCGCCATTAAATACTTCAGCGGAACCGCTACTTACACCCGGACCTTTGCCGCGCCGGGCGAAATGCTGGGCAACGGCCGGCGGCTGTTTCTCGACCTCGGCAAGGTGGCCGTGATCGCCGACGTTTCTCTCAATGGCCAAAAGCTGGGGACGCTTTGGAAGGCGCCATATCGCGTGGAGATCACGAGCGCCCTTAAGCCCGGCGAAAACACCCTGTCTGTCAAAGTGGCCAACTTGTGGATCAATCGCCAGATCGGCGATGAGCTGCTGCCGGAGGACAGCGAGCGCAACGCCAACGGCACTCTGAAACAATGGCCAGAGTGGCTGCAAAATGGAGGCGTGAGCCCAACGGGCCGGGAGACGTTTTCCAGTTGGCGTTTGTGGAAGCGCAACGACCCATTGCGGGAATCCGGCTTGCTCGGTCCGGTGCGCATCGTTTCCACGCAGTCCGTTCAGATCAAGTCTGGAGATTTTCATTAGCCTTTTGCACTTGGTGACATCCTACGGTAATATTGATGCATGAGCGTGACGGACATTCCAAACTTTGAGCAACTCTCGGACCTTGAGCGACTCGCGTTGGCCGAGGAGTTGTTCGCGTCAGTTCGCGATCGAGAGGCGCTTCCGGCGCCCTTGGCTCATCGTTTGGAATTGCAACGGCGGTGGGCCGAGTACGAACGAGATTCAAGCGCCGTCCTCTCGCAAGAACAGTTTTGGACACGAGCCAACGCGCTCAAAAAATGAGTCGAGAACTGGTGTTCCTGCCAGAGGTGGCGAAGGACTTTGCCGAAGGATTTGATTACTACGAGGCGCTTTCACCCGGTCGCGGCGGGGCGCGTTTTGAGAAGGCGTTTAGATCGGCGTTGCAGGAAATCAAAACCGGCAAGGTGACGCATTTTGAAGCATTCGAGCATTTTCACCGCGTTATTTTACCAAGATCTCCCTACAATCTTTACTAACGAGTGGCAGAAAACCGGGCAGTCATTACGGGTCTGCTCTATGCAAGATTTGATCCGAAAAGAATTGAGAAAACACTGAAGGGCCGATCGTAGCCGCCTCTCGCAAGCCCCCTGGAGGGTCTTTCCCTCTAAAAATTCTGGTTTCGCGTGAGGTATCATTGAGACAGCCATTCAGCCTTCAGAACCACTGCTGTTTCCATCCGCGAGGTTCAATCGTGTAGGATTGATCATTGAATTGCACCGTGGCAGGCTGATCGTTGAAATTCTCGATGACCCATCCGCCGGGCGCGAAGAGATAAAGCGCCACGCCATTGGGAGCTTTGAATCGCATCCCCAGCGGTTTTAACAAGGGCGCGCGCATCTCATCCAATTCGCTTTGCGAAAGTTCGCGCAACGATTTTGGTTTTTGTTTGACGGAGAGGATGCGGACATTCGCCGCGGACAAATCAATGTCCTTCAACTTTTCCGCCAAGCCATCCGTCAACAGGACGGGTTTACCACTCTTGATGAAGGCGGCCAAATCGCTGGCAAATGCCGCATCCTTGAGCGCGTGGGCGGAAAAGAAAGCAGCGGGCGCGTTGGTCGGGAATTGATGGCAGGGAACCAGCGGCAGACCGAGCATTCCGACGAAATCAAAAACCTTCTCCTCGCCTTGCGGATGACTGTTGGCGGGCTTGTAGGCGGCAATCCCCACCGGCTGGCGGCGGCCGACTTGCTCCGCCGTGTCCAGCAACTCAGGGAGGCTGGCGCGCAAGGCCGCCACGTCTGCCGGCCCGGTGTCGCTTTGCAGGCCGCCGTAGCAAAAGAGCATGGATTCGCGCGCGCCGCCGAGGATGGTCTGCCGCGCCTGTTCAAGGTAAGTGGGCGGAGTCGTGCCAAGCCAGTCATACCAGCCGCCGCCGCACTTGGCGCGGCCAATGCCGCCCAGCCAGCGCATAATAAAATAACCCGCAAAGGGCGCCTTTCCGCCCCACTGCTTATTGGTAAAGTCGCGCGTTTCGGTTCCGACCCAAATGCGATCAAAGATCGCCGTTTCGCCCGCCACGTCATAGCCGCGGTCCTGGAAGGCGTCGTACCATTCGGGATATTTGATAATGAGGTGGGTGTTGGGGTTAACCTTTTTGGCCGCGTCGAGCAAGCGGTCTTGCGAGAGGTGAAGCATTAACGCGCACCGGTAATCCTCCCAGGAATCGCCCGGCGCCCCATAGGTCTTCTGGCCAATAGTCACGGTGCGGGCCTGGCGGGCGGCGTCGCAGGCTGGGCATTGGCAATCGGTAAACCAAAAATCGTCAATCATAACCTCATCAAAGAGACCGCCCGCGTATTCGAAAATGCGTTGCAGCTTCTCCTGGGTGGGCATGTCCGTATAACAACTGATCGTGTCTTTCCAGCCGGTCGAAGGTTTGCCGATATTCACAGTGGTCACGCAGCCGGAAACCAAAAAACCCGCGTCCTGGAAACGCTGTTTGGCGTGGAGGATGGCGCCGCGATCCGCCTGGAAGCCGCGGAACTCCTCAATGTACACCTTGGTCACGCCGGTCTTGCGGCACCAGTCGATGGCCTGGTCCAAACCGGCCTCGGAAGAAAGGCGGTCGCGCACATCGTCCGCCGTGAACAAAGTGGAAAAGCGGTGGGTCTGGGCATGGCTTTGGGCGATCTCCCACAATTGAGGAGTGACCCAGATGCCGTTTTTCTCGACTGCCTCGAGGGGAACGCCGTGATAAGCACGGGCCAGGACCGCGATGTTGCGAGCATCGCCCTTCAAGTTGCGGACCGGCTCGGACAGGCAGGGTTCCAGCGGCACAAGGGAATCCGCCTGCGGCTTGGTAAAACCGTATAAGCCGATATTCTCCTTTAACGCTGCCGGAACAATGGCGGCGGGATCTTGTCCATTCCAGTTGGCCAGGCAAGTGATCAACCGGGTATGAGCGCCGATCATGGGCTGGAGCGCCTTGACGCGCTCAAGGTCCCCGGCCTCGTTCATCAGCCAGTCCACCTCTTTGTACATCTTGGAATTGACGACATGGGGATGCGTCGGATTGTTATTCGACAGCCAGATGATGCAATCCGGATTGGCCTCCTTTGCGGCTTTATGAATAGCGTCCCAGCAACGGGCGATAGCCGCCCGGCCGTAAGCCACGTCTTGCTCTTCCGTGAGCTTGCCGTCGGCGGGAAACGCTTGCCCCATGAGTTCCGCGTAAAGCTTTTTTTCGCAATCCAGCCATTTGCCGCCGGTCGAGGAGCGGTCGGGCTGCCAGAGCCAATCAACCATAAAACCGTCGATCCCCGTCTTGCGCACCGCGTCGCCGATGGCGGCGGATAAATACGATAAATACTCGTCCGTGTAGGGAATATGCGGGCTACTGGGAATTCCATAACTGAGATCCGGGTGCTCCTTGCCCCATCGTGTGTTTGAACCAGCGCAGAAGTAACCCATGACACGGATTCCCTCTTTGTGCCCCAGGCGCACGGTCTCGGTGAGAAAATCATGCCGCAGGCCTGGTTGTGGCGGCACGATGCCGTTCTTGTACCATGCGAAGCCATTGCAGGAGACGCAGAAGGTCTGAATGACGTTGGCGCCGACTGCCTTGTACCAGGCCACATGCTGCGCCGGGTCCGCGTCAGCCCACATTCCCGGCGGCGCAAAACCGTTGGGGCCTCCCTCACCCCAATTGAAATCAATATCATAAGCTTTGATCGCGTCGGCGGGTTGCTCCGCCGCAACTCTCGTGCTTGCGATGGCTAACATCAGAAAAAAAACGGCACGTCTTGTCATGGATAGTAATTAATTGGTTGTAGGTGTGGCTTGCCGCACGTTGCTGAGCTCGCTCGACAGTTTTTTTCCCGAAGCCGGTTCCCTTTCGACGAGATTGTTCGTTTCGCCCAGGTCGTGGCCGAGATCGTACAACTCGCCCAAAGGCGAATAGCGCGGGCGGGGCACGAGGTCCGGTTGGATGTATTTCCAGAGCCGGTCACGAAAGCCGAGCATCCCAAAACCGTCGTGCTCGACAAGTTGGTCGCGGCCTTCTCTGGTTTCCCCAAGCAGCGCCGGCAGGACATTGACACTGTCCGGCGCGTCGCCAGCGGGGATGGTTTGTCCGGTGAGCGCGGCAAATGAGGCGGTGAAATCCACCAAGCTGATCATCGCATCGGAAATGCCCGGCCTGACCCGCCCCGTCCAGCGCAAAATAAACGGCACCCGAGTGCCGCCTTCATAGACGTAATACTTGCCGCCGCGCAATGGCCCGGCGGGCCGGTGGCCATTCGCATCTTGCACGGCGCCGTCATCGTAACCATCGATCAGCACGGGCCCGTTGTCGCTGGACACAATGACAATCGTGTTCGAGGCCAAATTCAATTTGTCGAGTGTCGAAAGAATCTCGCCGACGCACCAGTCGAATTCGACAATCACGTCGCCTCGCACACCGCAGCCGCTTTTTCCGGCAAAACGCGGGTGGGGCACGCGCGGCACATGCGGATCGTGCGTGGCAAAATAGATGAAGAAAGGGCTGGCCGCATTTTGTTTGATGAACGCCACGGCTTTGCTCGTCAGCACATCGGCCTTCTCCTCATCTTTCCAACGCGCGGCATGACCGCCGGTCATAAAACCAATGCGGCTGATACCGTCAATGATCGTTCCGTCGTGACCCTCCACCAGGCGCATTTTCAGAAGCTCGGGATGATCTTTGCCCGTCGGCTCGTTGCCGATCGGCTTGCCATAGCTGACTTGAATCGGGTCCTTCGGGTCGAGATTGAAAACGCGATGGTTCTCGATATAAACGCAGGGCACGCGGTCGCCGGTGGCCGGTTGAAGGAAAGCGTAATCGAAACCGATTTCCAACGGACCGGGTTTGATTTCGTTGTTCCAATCCGGCCCGCCGGGACCGCCCAGGCCCAGATGCCACTTGCCAACCACGCCCGTCCGGTATCCGGCGCCCCGCAAAACGGACGGAAGGGTGGCATGGTTCGGGTCAATGATGAGCGCGGCGTTGCCGGGCAGAATCCCAGTGCCCTTCTTGCGCCAAGGATATTGGCCGGTCAAGAGCGCGAAGCGCGACGGCGTGCAAGTGGCGGAAGTCGCGTGTGCATCGGTGAAACGCAGGCCCTGCCGGCCCAGCCGGTCAATGTTCGGCGTGGGGATGCGCGTCGCGCCGTAACAGCCGGTGTCGCCAAAGCCGAGATCGTCCGCCAGGATAAGAACGATATTGGGCTTTTGCGGCGCGGCCAACGCCAGCGAGGTCATGAACAAGGAGACGCTGGGGCAAAGAACTCGGAATGCCATTTTCAAACAGGTGCGGGGCCGGTGCATGGTATTGTAAACTAGTTTTTTAACGACAATTGGTTGTGGCCGTCAAATGCTTTTTTCGTGAAATGACGGGCGCGTGACGGAATGGTTGCACTCGAAAAGAGAGAGCGAAGGCATTGCGCCGCGGCGCGGCCCCCCCCCCGGGGGGGGGTAACAGGGCTCAATTTAGCTCAATTTACCTCAATTGGGTCAATTTAGTGTAGGGTCATCATAAGGATGAACTGATTCAATGAGGTTTGGTTACGGCGGCAAGCAGGCTTTCCGGGGCGGCGGCGGGGCCGTACTCGGGACCGACGCCAAGGACTTGGCGGATGCGCTGCTGTTTCTTTTGTCGAGATAACCGCCCTGCTTCCAATGGGTGAGGTTGGATTCGTCGATCGGCTTGGCGGCGAAGTGGGCGGCGAGGATGGCCTGGATAATCCGGCAACCGGTTGAGCCAGGAGAGGAAGTCTTGGGCTAGCTCGCCATTTTGGAGGCGCAGGTTGAGTTGCTGACGGCTGGGCAGCGGGAGCCGGGCGATTTTGCCGTTGCGCGTCATCGCGGTCCCTCCTGAGCGTAGCATTGTTATCATGCGGGGCAATAGTAACAGGAATGCGTCAAGAGTAAAATCCTACGGAAGGTTTTTGAAGAGGTTTTCCATGTGGCTCGGGAATGGCGATTTTATAGAAAACAGAGAGAACGGAGCGGGAATTAAGAAGGCCGAAATTGGGGCTGAGCGGCAGCTCAGCCCCACCCTCTGTTGCGCGCTTCGCACCGCCTTAAACCACTGCCAAATAAATCTCACAATGTAAAAAGGTTTAGATTTGATAAGTGGATTTGCTGTTAAGACACTACCACGAGGTTGCGTCCCTTGACGTTTGCTTCTGGCTGTCTGATAATCCAACGGTGCTTCAAAAAACGTATGAGATTCAAACCGGCCCAGTTGCGCCTTCGATTGATGATTACGCTGAATTGAGTCAATCAGAGTGGACTCGGCTTTTAGAATCGTCACCTGACGAAAAAGACGTGCAGTCATTTTTGGAGCGCAATCCCGCTTTTCTTCCCGGCGCATGGACACCAGGCGTTAAGTCGGGCCATTATCCTTTACATTGTGCGGCGATCTCCCAACCGCTCCTTCCCGGCCTCAAAGCGCGAGGGCCTGACTTCATGTGGATTTCAACCCATAGCACAATGTGGTATCCAACCCTGATCGAAATTGAGAAGCCTTCAAAACAGATTTTTACGGCAGCAGGCATTCCAACCGCAGAATTCTCCGAAGCCAGGAACCAACTCGCACAGTGGAAAACATGGTTTTCTAGTCCAGAGAACGTCCAGACATTTATCATGTCTTACGGAATTCCAGATTGGATGCGTAAAGAGCGGCAGATGCAATTGCATACGGTCTTGGTATATGGCCGCAGAAATGAATTTGAAGACAGCCCGGCTCTGGCGAAACAAAGAGCCTCGTTGCTGAACATTGGCGAAGAACTCATCAGCTATGACAGACTCAGCTTTGACAAGGATTTACGTGACGCCATTACTGTTCGAGCGCAGGGCGATGGAAAATTCAAAGCACTCCATGTCCCCCCGTCGTTTCGTCACAAACCAGTCCTCGCCGACCGCCTACTGGAAATGGGCGGTATCGAAACTGCCTTATCATCCACGCCGCTTATAACTAATGACCGTCGGGAGTTTCTGATTTCTCGGATTCCATATTGGGCGGGTTGGGCGAAAAATGGAAAAGGGGGAATTATCAATACAGCGGATAGTGAATAGGAACGCCTCTAAATTCCTCTTGTCAGCCTTCTCTTTTTTTTGGAATCAAGGCAAAGCTTCGACAGGATGAACAAGAACTTTGCGACCCCTGTTTATGGAATCGAGGCAAAGCCGAACATACAAACCGGGGTGTGGTCAAAAGCGGGCGAGTTGAGGGTGGATTCAACCCGTTCCGGGTAGGGGCAAATAATGGACAGACCTGGGGTAGCCCCTCTGAAAGCCGGGGCAACCCCAGGCTGAATGATTTTCTCCCGTTGGGAGAATGAATGCTGAATCTCCTCCACTCTTAATCGCACCCCACAAATCCGAGAGAACGGAGCGGGAATAAAAAGGCCGAAATTGGGGCTGAGCGGCAGCTCAGCCCCACCTTCTGTTGCCTTTGTTCCCTCCTGTTCTCCCAAATCCTCGCCTAACGTTCGCCCTGCGTCTGAATGCTTCGATAGGAATCGTATGGCACCGCCAAGACGCGGTCGGCGAGACGCCGACCGCGGCGACCGAGACGGTCGCGCTCCCCGAGAACAAGGTGACACTGGAGCAAGGAATTCGGAACGCAATTTTCATGTGACGAGTTGATTGACAGGGCTTGGCTTCCGCAATCGCGCGACAACCCGGTCCACTTCCGGCAGCGCGTGGGCGAAGAATTTTTTGAAACCCCGGCAAAGATAATTCAGCCCCGGTTCGCCATCGGGGGCACGAATGAACCTGTTTTTCGGACATTCGCCCCAGCAATCAGTGAGGTAAGCGCAACGGCGGCAATATTGCGGCAAGCTCCGGCTTTTGGCCTGGCCGAATTGCTCCTGCTCAGGCGCATAAACCATCTGTTCCAGGCGCGTGGTCGTGAGCCAGCCCAAACGATATTCCGGATAGACATAGTGGTCGCAGGAATAAACGCTGCCATCGCTTTCCACCGCGAGGGCCTTGCCGCAAGTTTCGCTATAGACACACATCTGCGAGGGCAGTCCGAGATGCTGGGCCACGAGCGTTTCAAACTGATTGACCATGACCTTGCCAATGTCCTGGCTGAGCCAGCGGTCAAAAACCCGGCAGAGAAAATAGCCCCAATCCTCCGGATCGACCGACCAATCGGTGACGATGGAATCGGGCTGGCCCGGCCGCGCTTGCGGCTCGCCGTCTTTCGGCAATTGCGCCATGTCCCAGCTTTGCGGTGCCAGGCGCTCGAAGCTCCTGTGCTCGACAACGGGAATAAATTGGATGCGGGTTGAATCCAGTTCCTGCCGCAGGAAACGATATACATCCAGAGGCCGCCGGCCATTGAACCTGTGTACACAGGTCAGGGTGTTGAAAGGAACGCCGCAGCGCCGCAGAAGTTTGGCGGCTGCAAAAACTTTATCAAAGGTGGGCCGACCGCCCTTTGTCACCCGGTAATGGTCATGGATTTCCCGCGGTCCATCGATGCTCAACCCGACCAGAAAACGGTTTGTTTTGAGAAATTCGGCCCATTCCTGGTCCAGCAGCGTCCCGTTGGTTTGCAAATCGTTCTCGATCCGTTGCCCCGGTTTGGCGTGCTTCTTCTCGAACGCAACGACTTTGCGAAAGAACTCCAGGCCGAGAAGGGTAGGCTCCCCGCCTTGCCAAGAAAAAACAACCTCCGGCCCCGTGACGCCGTCAATGTATTGTTTGATAAACAGCTCCAGCGTTTCGTCGGACATTCGTCCGGCACCGGGGCCGTTCGCCAGATGTTCTTTGCTGAGGTAATAACAATAGCTGCAGTCCAGGTTGCAGGTGGAACCGACCGGCTTGGCCATGAGATGGAAAGACTGAGGCTGGTTCAGATTGGCGGTGTTCATGCAACCCGCCGCATTGTAGGAGGAAACAGCCCCGACGCCAGCCGGTTTTCGTGAAATGCTTGGGGTGGGGCACATCTCATTTTTTAGCAGCGCCGGCGGCGCGACCTCTATGTAGATCCCCGTCGCCCGAAGAGTAAAGCCTCGTAGAGGCGGGTCTGCCAAGCCTTTGCTCGGAATATGTCGCTCTAGCGGAGCTGAAAATCAGAGTGCCTTTTCAAAAAGTGAGATGCGCACGTTGGAGTGGGGACGGATCGCACCCACCCGTCCGTGGTCGCCTCGGCGAGGCGACCCTACCTTTGGCCGTTTTCGCGATTGTTTTACTCGCTTTGTCAGCAGACAATCGCACTGCGTGAAAGACAGGCACCAGGCAATGATTGACCGGCGGGCTTTTTTGAAAACGGCCACGGGTTTGCCGGCCTCGATGTTGCTGACGCAGGGAAAGCTGGGCGCGCAGCCGGCTGATTCAACGCTGGCCACTGCGACGCGCAAGAAGCCTAATTTCCTCGTGATCGTGGCCGATGACCAGTGCTACCGGACCATACGCGCGCTCAATAATCGAGAAGTCCAGACCCCGGCGTTTGATCGCCTTGTCCAGCGCGGCACCGCTTTCACGCACTGCTTTCATCAAGGCTCCTGGACGGGGGCGATTTGTGTCGCCAGCCGCGCCATGATGCATACCGCCCGCTATCTCTGGAACTGCGGCGGTGAAAACTGCGGATTTTATCCCCTGCTCGGCGAAGTCCTGCAAATGGGGGGTTACGACACTTATGCGGTCGGCAAATGGCACAACGGGGACCAGACGGCGTTGCGCAGTTTTGCTTACGGCAAAACCGTCGGGCCGGGATTCTATGCCTCGACTCCTGAAGATGGAATCGCCTACGACCGGCCCCGCCCTGGCGATTCATGGACGCCATGGGACCCAAAATTTAAGGGGCAGTGGACTCCTTACGACCTTTGGGACATTGAACATCCCGCCCACGATGCCCACTGGCTGTCTCAGAATGGGCCGGCTCCGCCGAAAGCGGGGCCGCACTACGAGCGGCGGCAGCATTCCTGCGAACTCTATGCCGACAGCGCGATTTCCTTGCTGCGGCAAACAGCGGCGCGCCCGGATCGTCCGTTCTTTTTGTATCTCGCGTGGAATTCCCCGCACGACCCGCGCCAGGCGCCAAAGGAATGGGTGGACTTTTACCCGGCCGATAAAATTGAAGTGCCGCCCAATTTTCTTCCGCAACATCCCTTTGACCAGGGCGACGCCCATGTGCGGGACGAGAAACTGGCGCCCTTTCCCCGCACGCCCTTCGAGGTGCGAGTCCATCGCCAGGAATATTACGCCTTGCTCTCTTACATGGACCTGCAGCTTGGCCGCATTCTTGATGCCTTGGAGAAAACGGGACAGGCGGACAATACCTGCGTCGTGGTCACCAGCGACCACGGGTTGGCGGTGGGAGAACACGGGCTGATGGGCAAACAAAACCTTTATGACTGCTCGGTGCGCATGCCGTTCATCATGGCTGGACCGGGCATTCCGGCCGGGCGGCGAATCGACGCACTGATGTACCAGCACTCCCTTTTCCCGACGCTGTGCGAATTGGCGGGTCTCTCCGTTCCAGCGACGGTCCAGTTTCCCAGCCTTGTTCCCGTGCTGCGCGGCGAGCGGGATCATTTATTTGATTCCATTTACTGCGCCTACCGCGGTTATCAACGCATGGCGCGGACGGGCCGGCACAAACTAATCCTTTACCCCGAGGTGAAGAAAGCCCAATTGTTTGACCTTGAAAAGGACCCGTGGGAGATGAACAACCTCGCCGCTGACCCAGCCAATTCCGCCACCGTCGCCGAGCTCTTCCGCGAACTCAAGAAATGGCAGGAGACAGTCAATGATAGCTTTGTGCTGGAGCCGGCGACGTTCGAAATTTCGTCTTAGTTTTTTGATATGACATAGCGTGCAAAATGGATCCGGACCGTCTTGTCGGCGGTGGTTTTATGCGCTGCCTTGTCCCTCGGCGCCAGGGATATTTCGCCGCGAATCACGCGGGCTTTCGATTCCGGCTGGCTCTTTTTCCAGGGCGGGCTGAGAGACCGGCCAAGCCGGGCGGGCCGATTCAGCAAGAACTGTGCTACCGTGGTGATGGCTCACCGGCCAGCGCGCCAGCCACCGCATCCTTAATCTTTGCTCCACGCAGATGGGTTGCCAGAATCTTACCGTCGGGGCCGATCAGAAAAATCGAAGGAATGCCATAGACTCCGTAGCTGAGCGTCACTTTGTCTTTTGACCAGTCACCGAGAAAACACTGCTTCCACGGGATGGCGTGATTTCGGGCGAACTTCTTCGGCGCTTCCTGTTCAGTGTCGAGACTCAAGCTAATCATCTCGAAGCGGGCGTTATTGCAGAACGCGTCATAGGTCGCCTTCATATTTGGCGTTTCGGCAACGCAGGGCCCGCACCAGGTAGCCCAAAAATCCAGCAGCACATATTTGCCCCGAAGATCGGAAAGCTTAAGCTGCTTGCCGTCAAGACACGGACAGGCAAAATCAGGCGCTGTATCCCCTGGCTTCAGGTTCATCGCAGCTTTTAGAACCACTGTGCCGATATCGAACGGCACATCCGCGGCCTCCGAAGTGTCATCAGGAACAAGCGCGGAAATGGAATCAATCGTGGCCACTTTGCCCTTGTCGCCCCGGATCTCGCCAACGAGCTTGTATTGGCCCGGCTCAACCATATTGGCGTGAAAGGCTCCGTCGGCCTGAACGGCGAAATCGATGATGAGGGGTGGACCTGGAGTGTTCTTACTCTCCGACCGAAGTAATCCAGAACACGAAATCAGATCAAGGTCGGCATCCAGTTCCGGCCCTCTTTTTACCCGGCCGAAAACCGTCCGGCCTCGCGTCACAACAGCCATTCTGTTAGTGCCTCCTTCCCTGGCGTCCGCCGAGGCAAAGTGAACCCATCTATCCCGTTGCTCGCCCTGCCGGTCAAGCAAGAATTTCAGCGGCGGAACGTTTTCAAAAACAAATCGCCCTTGTGCATCAGTCTGGGCTTCCGGCGAAACAACTCGAACTTCGATCTCATGGATGCCATAAAACTCCCGATCCAGCGTCAAGCGAAGATGTTCATTTGTCACGTTCCGGTTCCGATTGACTCGGCGGCCTTCGATGCGCCCCCACGGTCGCAAGATCATCACCGCTTGATTCGTGACGCCACCGCGCGGCAGCCAGGCGAATCCCTGCTTGCCGGCGGCTACAAGGGAAAGGTTGGTTTCCATCAAAGGCACGTGCAATCGCCCCTCGTCATCAGCCTGAAAATGCTCACTCCCTCCGTAAAGGGCACGAGCATGAAGAAGGGGAAAGCTTTGTCGATTGTCGCTCACGCCAGCCACACCCACATAGGGCGCTGGCTTGCCCTCGGTGGTTTGGACCTGAATCGTAACGGTCTGGTTTGTTTCGGGTTCGGCGCCGGCAATTCTCTCTTCGATAATTCCTGCTACGTAATAGAAGTCTCCTTTCTTGCCGTAAGGCGTTCCAACTGCGAAACCATCAGTGAAACCTATCTCGATAACGCCCACGGGCTGGACATTAATTCGAAAACGAACATTACCTTGTTCTCCGGATGATTGAAAGTTTGTGGGCAAAGGTGAGAGCTTGACGACTTGGACTTCCCGTGTAAGCCAGTCGTCAATGTCCTCGTCCAGCGCTGCCTTCCCGCCGGGGCTAACCCCTTCCGAGTTAAAAAGCGATAGGACAGCCTGCTTGTTTTTGGTCTTGAGCGCAGACAGGACGCCGGTTCGGAACTGATCAGCTGAAGTGGGTGCGTCTCCGGCAAGGATTGACAGGTTGGAGATCGCCATGGCGGATATCAAGCAGGCAATAGCCACTGATCGTCTCATTGGCTTCTTCTTAACAAGTTCCTCAATAAAAGTCAAGAAAACAAGTGGCCTGGAAAACCGTCCCTTAGCTGTTGCCATCTCCAAATTCGCCTTTACTCTTGCGAATCGACTCTCACTTGAGTTCCTGGCGATAGGCGTTGTGGACCAGCCGGTCCAGAATGGCGTCGGCCACGGTGGCATCTTTGATCAGCGCCAAAATCCCTTGCCGCGGCACCCCTCCTATTTTTAAAACACGCTCTTACAGCGTAAACATAATTTCCGCGCGCAGAAACGTCATCGCCTGGCGATGGATATAGAAATCGCCCGGGAACAGGAATTCGCTCCAGAGGTGTCCGCTGATGTGCTGGTTGAATTTGTATTTGAGCACCGCTTGCAGGTAATGACCGCGGAAATCTCCCGTCCCGGAAAACGGCTCGCCGGCACTGGAGCGTGTGCCGAAGAAGACCGCGTTCAGGTCCCGGGTGGGCGAATCCTGGACGGCAAAGAGGGCAAAATAACTGCTGCTGAATTCCAGCTTGCTCGTCGGGTCAATGGTCCAGGTGGGGCCGACCCGTTGCAGGTTCGCCGCCTGGCCGACGCGCGTTTCCTGCACATAACTGTAAATGTTATAGATTTCACTCCACTGCGGCCAGCGGCCCCAGAGGACGTCAAACATCTCGTCGTTTTTGGAATTGGGATTGTCGCCGGAGAGAAACTCGTAAGAAAGTGAGAGTTGGTCATTCCAGGTGTCTTTGAATTGGTAGGTCAGTTTCTCCTGGGTGGCAAAGGCATCAACGTCGCGAAAGCCGGTGGTTTGCGCCGAGGCCGGCAACCAGGGATTGGCGCCGCCCATATTAAGATCCGGTTCTTGCTTTTGGCCGAATTGATAAGCGCCTTCGGCCGAGTATTTCCAATGGTCCCGCAGGCTCCCGGTGACGCGCCCGCCCACCGTGTAAAGATCGGCATTGTCCCCGAAGGTCTGCACGGGGGCGTTGAGCATGCCGTCGTGCTTGTAAATAAAATAGCCGTCAAAGTTGGCGCAGGAAAGGCTTTTGTTGTTGACCCATAAAATGGCGCCCTTTTCATTCTGATCGGTCAGGGTGAGCGGCTCGGGGCCAGGGACGGTGCCTAAGCTGGTGGAGGGGCCGAGCGTGGGCAACCAGCCGTCCGGGCGCGCGTCCTGGATGATGCCGATGAAATCCAGCGTGGTCTTCTGTTTATCGAGCTTGTAGGTCAGCCGCGCGGAATCCAAAAACGTCGTGAACGATCCGTCCTCGGGCGTGCCGTCGCCGACGAGAAAGCCGTCTCCCAGAAAAATGTCCTGGCGTCCCACCGTCAGCGTGGCCGGAAGACCGAGGGCATTTTTCCAGCGGACATTCAAGTTGTCGAAGATGCCGTAACGCGATTGCATGCCCACCTGGTTGTAGTAGGTGTCAAAAGTCGAGTGTTCCAAAAAGTCGCGCGGTTCGGCAGCGAGGCGAACATTGATGGTCAGGTCGTTGGTGGGGAATAAAGTCATCCCAATGCGCCCGCGGAAGCGCAGGTAATCCTGGGAATGGACCGTGCCAAAGCCCAGGCCCACTCCCGCCGGCGCTCCCAGACTGAGCCCATTGTTGTAGTACTCGTTGCGCACGCGCAAATCGGCGCCCCAGTTTATCCAGGAGGCGGGATTCTTCAGATCATGGATCGTTTGTTCCATGTCCGAAGCCGGCGGCGGGGACAAGGTTTGGTTGGTGGTGGAAAGAATTGGCTGGGCTTGGCTCAACGCCAGCGAACCGGCCAGGATCGTGACAGTCAATAGTTTGGTTGTGTGCATGGTTTAATGAGAGGCTTGGGGAAAGGGTTTGGGTGAAACCAAGGGAGTTGCCGGCGCCGCGCGCGTGGTGGGCGGCTTGGTCCACATCGCCAGAAACGCCCCGGCGACGAGCATTCCGGCCGAAATCTGGAAGGCGTGGAGATACGACCCGAAATGGTCATGAATCCGCGCGCCAAGGATGGGTCCAATTACCCCGGCGACGCCGAAAGCCGTGAAGACCAGGCCATAATTCCCGCCCAGGTTGCGGATGCCGTAGAAATCCGCCGTCGCCGCCGGCATGAGCGTAAAAATGGTGCCATAACACAGGCCCGTGAAAGCCGATCCGAAGACGAGCAGCGCGGGCGAGTTGTAGCTGGTGAAAATCAGCATGTTGGCCGCCTGCAAAAGGAAGGCCAGCGTCATGGTGTGGGTGCGGCCAATCTTGTCCGAGACGACCCCGGCGGCCAGCCGTCCCACGGTATTGAAGATGGCCAGCGTGGCAATCGGCACAAAGCCCCAATTCCAGTTGGCCTGTTCTTTCGCAATCACGGCCACCTGCGCGATGACCATCAGGCCCGCCGAGGCGGAAAGAACCATTAGCAGCCAGAGTTTGTAGAACGAACTGGTCCGCAGCATTTCCCGCCAACCCGACTCGAAAACCGGAGCCGCGGACGACGCCGAGGATGATGGGTTCGACTGTTCCGGCGGGTTTCGCAAAAACTGCGCCAACAAGGGCACCAACACCAATGTCCCCACACCCAGCCAGATAAAAGTCGCCGAAATGCCCGTTGCTTTCAAAAGATATTGGGTAAGCGGCGCAATATAAACCGCCGCCAACCCCACGCCGCTGACGACTATTCCGGTGATGAATCCTTTGCGGGCGGGTGGAAACCATTTGATCGCGGGCGGCGTCGTCGCGGAGTAACCAAGGCCAATGCCCAATCCCGCCCCCACTCCGAAGGTCAAGGCCATGCCCAATGGAGATCGCGCCAGCGCCGATAAAATCAAGGCCAGACCCAGAAGAGCCCCGCCGGCGGTGGCCACATGGCGGGGGCCGAATTTGTCCTGCCACCGTCCTCCGAAAGTCATCATGCCGGCAAAACAAACCGTGGCGATCGACATTGGCAGGGTGGCGTCGGTTTTGGACCAATGCCAATCGTTGACCAGGGCTTTGAGCATGACTCCCCAGGCGTACAAGACGCCGAGAATCAGATTGATGCCCAGCGCGGCGAAAACGACGGTCCATCGGTTCGTGAAATGGCTGCCTCTCACATTCATGCGTGTCCTCCAGCAGACGGCTAAACCGTCAGCGTTTCTTCCTGGGTTAAAACGTGCAGTCCCTGTTTGGCCAAGACATCCGCCGCCTGGCCGGGGTCTTCAACTTCCAGCACCAGAATGGCGCGGTTGTTGGCAATGAAGCCTGAAGTATTGGCCAGGTTAATATCGTGGGTGGCGAGGCAATCCGCCACCGAGTGCAACGCGCCTGGCCGGTCCGCCATTTCCACGGCGACGACGTCGATCAGGGTGGCGGCAAATCCGCCGTCGTTGAGGGCCCGCACCGCTTGGGCGGGATCATTGACGAGTAACTTCATCACGCCGTAAGCCCCGCTGCTGGCCACGGTAATGCAGCGGATGTTGATATTGGCGCGCGCCAGGGCTTCCGTAATTCGGGCAGCCTGGCCGGGCCGGTTTTCGGCGAAGACCGCCACCAGTTTGACCGTGTTCATAGTTGTTGGGTTAAAGGGATCGTTTGTCAATAACACGCTTGGCTTTGCCTTCCGTCACCGGCAGGGAGCCGGCCGCCACCAGGTCCACCTTCGGACGCACCCAGATTTCCGCCCGCAATTTTTCCGCCACGAGGTTCTGCAATTGGGCCAGGTGCCCCACTTGCCCGTCGAAGCTGGAGGGGGCCAATTCCACTTTCACCGTCAATTCGTCCAGGCCTTCCAATTGAATTTGGTAGTTGCGCCCGATCTGGGGCATTCCCATCAGCACGCGCTCGATTTGTTGCGGAAAAATATTGACCCCGCGCACGATCAGCATGTCGTCGGACCGCCCGGTGATGCGGCGGATGCGGCGATGGGTGCGGCCGCAGGCGCAAGGCCCGGGGAGGAGGGAGGTCAGGTCGTGCGTGCGGTAACGCAATAGGGGCATGGCTTCGCGGTTGATGCTAGTCAAGACCAATTCGCCCGTTTCCCCTTCTTTGACCGGCTTGTCCGTGGCCGGGTTGATCACTTCCACGACGAAATTGTCCTCCCAAATATGCATCCCGCATTTGCCCTCGCATTCAAACGCCACCCCCGGGCCGTTCATTTCTGTCAGGCCGTAGGAGTTATAGACATCGATGCCCAGCGCGGTTTCAATCTTGATTCGTGTTTCTTCGGTGTAGGGCTCCGCGCCAATAAAGGCCCGGCGCAAGCGGAGGTCCCGCCGCGCCTCAATGCCCTTTTTTTCCAAAAAATCCGCGAAATAGAAAGCGTAACTGGGGGTGACATGAATGACCGTCGTGCCAAAATCCTGCATGAGCATCAGTTGGCGCTCGGAAGGGCCCGGCCCCGCGGGAATGACCATGCAGCCCAGTTTCTCCGCCCCGTAATGCATCATCAATCCGCCCGTGAAAAGCCCGTAGCCCATCATGTTCTGGAAGACGTCATGCCGGGTCACTCCGGTCATGCAAAAGGCGCGGGCGATCAGTTCCGCCGCGTTGTCGATGTCCGTTTTTGTAAAAAAGACGGCCTTGGGTTTGCCGGTCGTGCCGCTGGAGGTATGCAACCGGAGGACCTCCTCGCGGGGAATGGCAAGCAGGCCATCGGGATAATTCTCCCGCAAGTCCACGGCGTTGGTAAACGGCAGGCGGCGGATGTCCTCGGGAGACTGGATCGCCTCGGGCGTCATGGCCGTTTCCGCAAATTTCCTCTGGTAAAACGGGACCCGCGCCAGCCGCTCCACCGTGTTCCGCAACCGTTTTAACTGCAATGCCTCCAACGCTGGACGGTTCAGCGTTTCCATTTTCTCATGCCAAAACATAGGATTAGGTGCGACAATAGGCATTGCCAACGCTGTTAGCAACACTTATTATTTGAACCAATAATATGGCTGATGATAAAAGGCTCCTCTTAAGCGGCGATGAAGCAATCGCCCTCGCCGCCTCCCACGCCGGTGTGGCGCTGGGCGTTGGCTACCCCGGAACACCTTCCACGGAAATCCTGGAGAATTTCTCCAAATTGGGCGGGCGCGCGCAATGGTCTCCCAATGAAAAAGTGGCGCTGGAAGTCGCGATTGGCGCGGCCTTTGGCGGCGCGCGCGCTCTGGCCACGATGAAGCACGTCGGCCTGAACGTCGCTTCCGACCCGCTCTTCACGGTGGCCTACACCGGAGTGTCGGGCGCCCTGGTCATCGTCTCCGCCGATGATCCGGGGATGCATTCCAGCCAGAACGAGCAGGACAACCGCCATTATGCCGTGGCGGCCGGGGTGCCGATGCTGGAGCCTTCCGACTCTCAGGAAGCATACGATTTCCTGCTTGCCGCCATGGACCTTTCTGAGCGATGGAAAATTCCTGTTCTGCTGCGCGCCACGACGCGGGTTTGTCACAGCAGCACTTTGGTCCAGCCGCGCGGCCCGCGGCCGGCGCCCAAAGCGGCTGATTTCGTGCGTGATTTGAAAGGTCGGGTCATGGTCCCAGGCCACGCGCGCGCGGCGCACCGGCGCTTGCGCCAGAAGCTCTTTGAGATTGCCCAGTGGAATGAGGATTGTCCGCTCAACAAGATTGTGCCTGGCAGCAAGCCCCTCGGCCTCATTACCTCGGGCATCTCGTTTATGCACGCGCGCGAAGCGGCCCCGGAAGCCAGCGTGCTGAAACTGGGCCTGACGCACCCCCTGCCGCTGCGCGCCATCGCGCGGTTCGCCGAGAGCGTGGAGCGTTGCGTTGTTATCGAAGAAGGGGACCCTTTCCTGGCTGACGCGATTCGCGCCGCCGGCATCAAGGTTGACGGGAAACTGGAGATGTATCGTTTCGGCGAACTGGATGTCGCGCGGACGCGGCGGATTATTCGCGACGACGTCAGCCCTGAACCCGCCCCGCCGCCGGGAAAGCCCCCTCTGCTGTGCGAGGCCTGTCCGTACCGCATTGTCTTTGACGTCTTGCACCGGCACAACTGCATCGTTTCGGGCGATATTGGATGTTACACCCTCGGCGCGCTGAAGCCCTTCGAAGCCATGGATTCCTGTGTCTGCATGGGAGCGAGCATTGGCGTGGGTTTGGGCTTGCGCCACGTGCTGCCCGCCGACCAGGCCAGCCGGGTCGTCAGTGTCATTGGCGACAGCACCTTCATTCACAGCGGCATCAGCGGGTTGATCGAGATGGCGTATAATCCGCCGCCCAACGGCCATGTCGTGATCATTCTGGACAATTCCACCACCGCCATGACGGGGCACCAGGAGCATCCAGCCACCGGGCGAAATCTCGAGCACGAGCCAGCCAATAAAGTAGTGATTGAAGATGTGGCGCGCGCTTGCGGAATCCGCAACGTCCAGGTCATCGAACCGCGCGTCGGTTCGGACTCTTTTGAGCGCGCTTTGCTGGAGGCCTTGCAAAGCCGCCAGCTCTTCGTCATCATCGCCCGCCGCCCATGCATTCTCATCATCCAGGAACTAAAGCAATATGAACAACGCTGCAAATGCCAGGAAGCTGGCGAACCCTGCACAGCCGCCGTGTAACATCATTGTCGCCGGGTTGGGCGGACAGGGGGTTTTGACCGCCGCCGATATCCTGGCGGATGCGGCCGTGCGGGCCGGCTTCGATGTCAAGAAGAGCGCCATCAAGGGCATGAGCCAGCGCGGGGGGTCCGTCGCCTGCGACGTTCGCTTTGGCGCCCAGGTCCACAGCCCGATGGTGCCGGCGGGAGAGGCCGATTTCCTTCTCGTGCTTGAACCGACGCAAGTGGAACCGAACCGCCATTTGTTGCGCGCCAAGGGTGCGACCATTGATCCGGCGGCGGTGGACGCCAGCCGCCTCCCGAATAAGAAGACGCTCAATGTCGCGCTTCTCGGCGCCTTGAGCGCTCATCTCACGATGACGGAAGAAGAGTGGCTTGAGGCGGTGAATGCCGCTTTCGAGCCGAAATTCTTCGAGGGGAACCGCCAAGCTTTCTTGCTCGGACGCGCCGGCCAGCAAGCGGCGGCAGCGGCCGGATGATCGTTATATGAAAACCAGCCTCATGGTCATTTCCTTGCTTAACTTGGTTTACGCAACGCTTCAGGCGCAAACGCCTACGTACTGGGCCTGGGCCGCCACCCCGCCGATGGGCTGGAACAGCTACGATTCCTTCGGCGACAACGTGACGGAAGCGGAAATCCTCGCCAACGCCCGCTACCAACAAGAGCACCTCCTCGCTCATGGCTGGAATTATGTCGTGGTGGACTACCGTTGGTATGATCCCGGCGCGCACGACAACAATCCCAATGGCCGCGCCGGCGCCCAGCTTTCCGCCGACGAGTTTGGCCGCCTCCTGCCCGCGCCGAACCGTTTTCCCTCCGCCGCGGATGGAAAAGGCTTCAAGCCGCTGGCCGATCAAGTCCATGCCATGGGAATGAAATTCGGCATCCACGTCATGCGCGGCATCCCCCGCCAGGCGGTGAAAGCGAATACGCCCATTGCAGGAAGCAATTTCAGGGCGGCGGACGCCGCGGATACGAACCACAACTGCGGCTGGTGCCCGGACATGTTCGGCGTCAATGCCGCCAAGCCCGCCGGACGCGCGTGGTATGATTCCCTCCTGCGCCTTTACGCGGCATGGGGCGTCGATTTCATCAAGGTGGATGATCTTTCCTCTCCGTATTACACTGGAGAAATCGAAGCGGTTCGCGGCGCGATTGACAAGTGCGGGCGGCCCATCGTTTTCAGCACGTCGCCTGGCGAAACCCCGGTTGATTCCGCCTCGCACGTCCAGACCAACGCCAATCAATGGCGCATTTCCGGCGACTTTTGGGATGACTGGAAATCGCTTGATCACAATTTCGATCTTCTGGCCGCGTGGCATGGCGCGGCCGCCCCCGGACACTGGCCCGACGCCGATATGATTCCGCTGGGCCACATCGGGGAGCGCAGCGTGGGTGGAAGCCGGACGACCCGTTTTACGCGGGATGAGCAAGTGACCATGATGAGCTTATGGGCGCTTGCCCCGTCGCCGCTCATGCTCGGAATGGACCTTCCTCAAAACGATGCCTGGACGCTGAGCTTGCTCACGAACGATGAGGTGCTTGCGGTCAACCAGGACGCGCTGGGCCGCCAGGGCCGTCGCGTCTCACAAGCGAATCGGTTGGAAGTTTGGGTCAAGGATTTGTCGGGTGGCGCCAAGGCGGTCGGCCTCTTCAATCGCGGCCGCGACATGCCATTTGATGACTCCCGCGCCCTCTTCAAAAGTGCGCTGATCACGCGCCAAACCCCAGGCCAGAGCGTCCGCATTGACGCGGACATCACGGGCGCAAAAAAACTCTACCTCGCGGTCGATGACGGCGGTGACGGATTTGCTTGCGACCACGCCGATTGGATTGAGCCGAAACTGACGGGACCGGCGGGCGAAAAAAAACTGACGGAATTGAGCTGGGTTTCCGCCACCTGCGGCTGGGGAGCTGTTGCCATCGGCAAGGGTGTCAGCGGCGGGGAACTGAGCGTTAATGGCAAGAGCTTTGCCGACGGCATTGGCACTCATTCGCCCTCCGTCATCGAATACGATCTGCCGCCTGGCTACACGCGATTTACGGCGCTCGGCGGGCTTGACCGCGGCGGCGTGACACAGCAAGCGGCCGGATCAACTGTTCACTTTCTGGTCTTTACGGCAGATCCGCGCCAAGCGGACGAAATCGCGACGGTCTCCGTTCCGTTGCAAGCACTCGGTTTTACGGGTCCCTGCCGTGTGCGTGATTTGTGGGCGCAAAAGGACGCAGCCAACGCCACGGGATCTCTCGCGCGCGATGTGCCGCCTCATGGCGCGGCCTTGCTGCGCCTCGAACCGGTGGCGAAATGAACTCCGATGAAGGCGCCGAACCACAACAACCTTCGCCTCGGATTGTTCGGCATCGGGCTGGATGCTTACTGGCCGCAATTCGCCGGGTTGGAGCAGCGCCTCAAAGGCTATCTCGGACGGGTTGCCGGCAAGCTCAAGCGTCCAGGTGTTGAAGTCGTTAACCTCGGGCTGGTGGACACGCCGGAAAAAGCGCTGGCGGCGGGTCACAATTTTCGCGAAGCGGATGTAGATCTGATTTTCCTGCACGTCACCACTTACGCGCTCTCCTCCACCGTCCTGCCGGTCGTGCGCCGGGCCAAGGTGCCGGTCATCATCCTCAATCTGCAGCCGGAAGCGGCCATTGATTACGAGAAGTTCAACAAGATGGGGGACCGCACCAAAATGACGGGCGAATGGCTGGCCTACTGCTCGGCCTGCCCCGTGCCGGAGGTGGCCAACGTCTTCCATCGCGCGCGCATCCCGTTTCACCAGGTCACGGGGATGCTTGACAACGACCCGGAATGCTGGCGCGCGGTGGATGAATGGGTGCAGGCCGCCCGCGTGGCCCAGGTGATGGAACACAACCGCATGGGGGTGATGGGCCACTTCTACGGCGGCATGCTCGATATCTATTCCGATTTCACCCAGCAATGCGCCTATTTTGGCGGGCACGTGGAGATTCTTGAGGTGGACGAACTCGCCGCGTTCCGTGGGGAAGTGACGAAGACGCAGGTTGCCGATCGGGTGCGGCATTTTTACGAGGCCTTTGACGTGCAAAAGGATTGCGCCAAAGCGGAATTGGAGCGCGCGGCCCGCACATCGGTGGCGCTGGACCGCCTGGCGGGGGAACACAAGCTCGGCTCGCTGGCGTATTTTTATTCCGGCACAGGCAACGCGGCAAACGAGGATGCCATCACTTCCATCATCCTGGGCACATCATTATTGACAGGGCGCGGCATTCCCGTCGCCGGGGAGATGGAGATCAAGAATGTCCAGGCCATGAAAATCATGGACAGCTTCGGCGCGGGCGGTTCCTTCACGGAATATTACGCCATGGATTTCAAGGACGACGTCGTGCTCATGGGCCATGACGGGCCGGGGCACATCAAAATCGCCCAAGGCAAAACGAAGGTGCGGCCCCTCCAGGTCTATCACGGCAAAGTGGGACGGGGCCTCTCCGTCGAAATGTCCGTCCAACACGGTCCCGTCACGCTCCTCTCCGTGGTGCAGACGGTCGATGGGCGATTGAAGCTATTGGTGGCCGAGGGACAATCCGAGCCAGGCCCGATTCTGGAAATAGGCAACACCAACAGCCGCTATCGTTTCAGCATCGGCGCGCGGAACTTTGTCGAGAACTGGAACGCGCACGGTCCCGCCCATCATTGCGCGGTTGGCCTCGGCCACATTGCCTCCAAGGTGGAAAAGCTCGGCTGCCTGCTGGGAATGGAAGCCGCGAGAGTGTGTTGAGATGACCGAAAGACCCCTATTAACCTTTCTCGAGCTCAAATTCCCTCGCCCCATTGCGGGAACATCTGGTGCGCGGTGGCGACTTCCTCGGGAAAAGGTTCGCCCTCTTTGGAGAGGACGCGGTAGGCGCGGATTTGAAATGAAACCGGCTGGCCATCGGCCAGCCCAAGTTGGACGTACTCCTCTTTGCTCATGCGCGAGCGGATGATCAAGCCGCCGGGCAATTCCATTTCCAGGCGCAGCATGATGCCCAAGAAATAAGTCCGGCGCAAAATGCCTCTGTAACGGAAAGCGGCCGGGTCATTGGAAACCTGGACGGCGTAAGGGCGAAAACCGATGCGCATTTTTTGGCCGTCCGCCAGTCCGTGGGAAGGGAATTCCAATTCTTGACACCTTGCGGCCCCGTCCCGCACCTCGAGCTCCAGAACGTTCATCACCCCGACAAACCGCGCCACGAATTCGTTGCGCGGCTTTTCGTACACTTCGCGCGGGGTGCCGATCTGTTCCAGGCGGCCTTTGGAAAAAACGATGATGCGGTTGGCCACTTCCATTGCCTCCTCCTGGTCGTGGGTGACGAAAATGGCCGTCAATTTCAGGTCCTGGTGCAGGCGGACGAGCCATTGGCGCAGTTCCTGGCGAATTTGAGCATCGACCGCGGCAAAGGGTTCGTCGAGCAGGAGGACATTGGGACCGGGGGCGAGGGCGCGGGCGATGGCAATACGCTGGCGCTGCCCGCCGGACAACTGATGAGGATAACGTTGGAGCAGGCCGTCCAGTTCCAGCAAGGCGGCCAGTTCACGCACCCGGTCGGCGATGCGCGGCTTGGCCCATTTTTTGATTTTCAGGCCGAAGGCAATGTTGGCGAAGCCGGACATGTTTTTGAACAAGGCATAGTTCTGAAAAACAAACCCGATATTGCGCTTTTGCACCGGCACCCCGTTGACCTGCGTGCCCCGGATAAAAATCCCGCCGCTGGCCGGGTTTTCCAAACCGGCGATCATGCGCAGGACGGTGGTTTTCCCGCTGCCGCTGGGTCCGAGCAAACCGACCAATTCCCCTTCGTTGACGACAAAGTTGATGTCTTCGACCGCCGTCACCCGGCCGAAGTGCTTCGTGACATTTTTTAATTCGATGCTCAAGCAGAGTTCACATTCCAATTCAATGCGTCAGTTTTGGACGGCAGGGACGGCTCGCCGAACCGACCGCGGGCGCTTCTCGCCGGGGCGGCCGCCTCGGCGAGGCGACCCTGCCTTTCCCGGTCCGCCGCACTGGCACATTCCATTCTAATCAGACTCCCGCCGGCTCTTCCATTCCAGAAATGTTTTCAAAACGACGGTCGCCAGGGCCAGCAGGGCCAGGAGAGTGGCGACGGCGAACGGGGCGGCCGGGTCAAATTCGTAGTACAACTTTTCCACGCGCAAGGGCAAGGTATCGGTTTGCCCGGCGATATGGCCGGAAACGACCGAGACGGCGCCAAACTCTCCCATGGCGCGGGCGTTGCAGAGAATAATTCCATAGAAGAGCCCCCATTTGACCGAGGGCAGCGTGACATGCCAGAACGTTTTCCATCCGCCCGCTCCCAGGGTCAGGGAGGCTTCTTCCTGCTCGCGGCCTTGCGCTTGCATGACGGGAATCAACTCCCGCGCGACATAAGGAAAGGTGACAAAAATCGTGGCCATGACCATGCCTGGCAAAGCGAAGATGACTTTGAAGTGATGCGCTTCCAGCCAGGGCCCGAGCAGGCCGCGCATTCCAAAGAGCAGGACAAACATCAAACCGGCGACCACCGGCGAAATCGAAAACGGCAAGTCGAGCAAAGTGAGGAAGAAGGCCTTGCCGCCAAACTCAAATTTGGCGATGGCCCAGGAGGCGGCCAGGCCGAAGACAATGTTCAGAGGGACGCTGATGGCGGCCACCAAGAGTGTCAAACGAATCGCCGAAGCGGTGTCCGGATTCATCAGCGCGTTCCAATACGCCCCCCAGCCGGAAGCGAAGGCCTGGGCGAAGACATTGATCAATGGCAGCAGCAAAAAAACAGCGGAGAACAGCATGGCTATCCCGATGAGAAACCATTTTGCCACTGGCGCGCCCGGCGTGGTTTGCTCCGCGGGGCCGGTTTGTGAGAGGAGGGCTTTCATGCTTCCTGGAATTGAGCGGCCCATCCCTGCAACATGTTCAAGGTCATGAGCAGAACGAAGGAGAAGATCATCAGCACCAGGGCGACAGAGATGGCGCCGGTATAATTGTATTCATTCAGGCGCATGACAATGAGGGTGGGAGCGATTTCTGTTTTTGGCAGGTTGCCGGAGATAAAGACGATTGAGCCGTATTCTCCCAAGGCCCGCGCGAAGGAGAGACCAAAACCGGTCACAATGGTGGGCAGCAGCGTCGGAGCAATGACGCTGAGAAAGGTGCGAAAACGTCCCGCTCCGAGGCAAGCGGCCGCCTCTTCCACTCCCGGATCAAGCGTTTCGAGGACCGGCTGGAGGGTGCGCACGGAAAAAGGCAGGCCGACAAATGTCAGCGCGATCACCACCCCCAACCGGGTAAAGGTCCCGTGAATACCCAGCGGGACCAAAAACTGTCCCAGCCAGCCGTGATTTGAAAAAAGATTCGCCAGCGTCAGCCCGGAGACGGCTGTGGGAAGGGCGAAGGGAAAATCAATCAGGCCGTCGAGCAAGCGCCGGCCTGGAAACGGATAGCGCACCAGGACCCAGGCCAGCAAACTGCCAAAGAAAGCATTGATCAGCGCGGCGACGAGCGACGCTCCCAGGCTCAGTTTATAAGCTTCCAGCGCCCGCTCATTTGTGGCCATTTCCCATAGTTGCGCGGGCGGCAGGCGCAACGCCTTGAGGGCCAGGGCGGCGATGGGCGCGAGCACCATGATAGTCAAATAGAAGATTGAGAACCCGAGCGTCAGGGAAAAACCCGGCAGCGGATTGGATGGCGGGGCCGCCTTAACGGCGGCTGCGGGCGATTTGGTCAAAAATGCCTCCCTCGTCAAAATGAATTTTTTGCGCCTCCTTCCAACTGCCGCAAACCTCCCGGATGGTGAACAATTGCATCGGCGGAAAATCGCCCGCGTGGCGGCGCGCGACCTCTTCCAGTTCCGGGCGGAAAAAATGCCGCGCCGCTATTTCCTGCGCTGGCGCCGTATAAAGAAATCGCAAATAAGCCTTGGCCGCCGCCTGGGTGCCGTTTTCCTTGGCGTATTTTTCCACGACCGCCACCGGCGGCTCCGCCCGGATGCTGCGCGGCGGATAGACAATGTCGAAACGGCCACGACCAAAACGATTGACGACCAGCCAGGCCTCGTTCTCCCAACTCAAAAGAACATCGCCAATGTCGTGCTGGGCAAAGGTCGTGACCGAACCGCGCGCTCCTTCGTCCATGACCGGAACGTTGTGATAGAGCTGCTCGACAAATCGCCGCGCGGCGGCGGCATCGCCGTGATTTTTCATCAAGGCATCACCCCAGGCCGCCAGATAAATCCAACGAGCTCCGCCCGAGGTCTTGGGATTGGGGGTGACAACACTCAGTCCGGGTCGAATCAGATCATCCCAATCTTTGACCGCGGCCTTGCCGCCGTGGCGCACCAGAAAAACAATGGTGGAAGTATAAGGACAACTGTTATTGGGCAATTGTTGCTGCCAGTTTTCCGGCAGCAATTGCGCTTGCTCGCGCAGCGCGTCGATGTCCCAGGCCAGGGCCAGGGTGACGACATCGGCCCGCAAACCATCGATGACGGCCCGCGCTTGTTTGCCCGAGCCGCCGTGCGATTGCCGGATGCTGATGTCATCCCCGGTTTTGGCCTTCCAATCTTTGACAAAGGCGGCGTTGATTTCCTGATAAAACTCCCGGGTCGGGTCGTAGGAGACATTGAGCAGGGAGGTGCTGGCGTCGCAGGTAAAGACCATCGCCAGCGCCAGCCAGAGTGGGAACAGGCGTGTACCTTGCTTCATGTCAGCAGTCGTCAAAAGCCAAACTGCAGCCGTCCGAGCAGCGCTTTTTCGTCCTGGGCGGCGACGCCGGCGAGATGACTTCCGGAAAAGGCGGTTTGCGAATATTCAAAGATGCATTTGATGTTGTGGTTGAGGTACCAATCCAAGGCGACGCTCCAGGAGGTGGCGCCTCGGGCGGAGCCGGACTTGGCGTAGAGCGGAAAGGCGGCGGGATCCATCGACAGCTCGCCAAAACGGGCGGCGAGTTGGAAGGCGCCCCAGCCCGACCCATCAAAGCGGAAGGGGTTGGCGACTGTCGGCAGCACGCCAAAGACGTTGGATTCGCCTGTCAAATACCATGAGGCGTCAATGTCCCAGCCTGAATTATCGAAATAGGCCTGCTTTTTTTTGCTGGGCAGGACGAATTTTTCGTCGGAGACGGCATATTCCCAATAGGCGCACAGGGGCCCCCACCAATAGGCGCCTTGAGGGTCCAGGCGCAGATGCTGACCGCCTTCGCTGACGGTGTTGTTGTAACCGAAGAAAGTCTGCCGGCCCACTGTGGCAAAAGTAGGGGTGGTTGTGCCGGCCTGAAGGCCATAGCTGCTGCCGAGGCCAAAGCCAAAGTTTTGCAGCGCGGTAATCTGGGTGTTGCGCAACGGGTAAGTCATGAAGCGCGCCACGGCGTCCTTGTCGTTGTCGGCCACCTCCACGTCGCCGCTGCCGCCGTCTGGAACGCCGTTAAAAGCGCCCGCGGAATAGCTCAGGGCGCCATGCCAAAGATCCCCGTGAATTTGAACGCCCACATCGCGATTCGGGGCTAACTCGGTGGGGAAACCGCGTTCCAGAAACCACAGGTATTGATCCAACGGCAGGACTTCGAGGCTGACCGGTTCCTTGAATTTCCCCGCCTGCACCTGAAAGGCCTTCCACGGATGGATATTGACGTAGGCGTCTTGCAAAAGCGCATCGTTTGTTGTCGTAGCGGTAATACCTGAAGCAAAATCCACCTGCATGTAATAGTCAAAGTATTTATACACCGTGCCGCTGGCGATGGCGCGCATGCGGCGAATCGTAAAGGTATCCTTCGCGCCGATGGCCGGTGTCACGTAGTCGCGCCCGTCCACCTGGGCAAAGCCGGATAGACTCAAAATGAAGTTGGAGTTGGCCGACTGCAGGGAGAATCCGTTCTCGCCAGCCTTGATGAGCGGGGCGGTCTTGAGCTTTTCCGATTGCAGTCCTTGTTTCTGCTCCAAGTCCTCGACCTTCTGCGAGAGCGCTTGGATCTGCCTTTTCAGCATCTCAATTTCATTGGTGGTCTGGCCTGATATCGCTTGGTCTGATGCCGGATCGGCCATCAGGCCAAGAGCGGCAAACTGCGCGAAGCAGACCAACAGAGTCGGGATTCGATTATTGCCAAAAAGGCGAAGAAAACGAATGAATATTCGGTTCATGATGGGTGCATGTTAGCAGCAATCCATACCAAGTCAATAGGCTTTTTCACAAAAAAGAACGGAATCTTGACCAAATCACTGGAATTGGTATCTTCCGTCATGAAGCTATCAGTTCGCGGAGAATACGCTTTGAGAGCCCTGCTCGTGCTGGGGCTCCATTACGGAGACGGAGTGGTCAGTATTGAGTCGGTCTCGCGCCAGCAGAACATTCCCAAGAAGTTCCTGGAACAGATCCTCAATGACTTAAAGGGTCTGGGAGCGGTGGAAAGCCGGCGAGGAGCGGCGGGAGGTTACCGTTTGGCGAGGCCGCCACAACATATTACCCTGGCCTCGGTGGTACGGCATGTGGAAGGCGCGCTCGCCCCGGTTAGTTGCGTGAGCGACCGCTTTTACGAACGTTGCACCTGCCCTGATGAGGCACGGTGCCCGATTCGAGAAGTGATGAAGGAAGTGCGCGAAGCGGTCGTGCAGGTGATGGAGCGGGTCACACTAAAGGACCTGTGCAACCGCGCGCATCGATTGGAGAAAGCCCCGGTGTCGGTCCTGGACTACGTCATTTGAGGCCGGTGGGCGCTAATACCAGGAGAATCTCTCCGGGACATAGATGATGTCAAACGGCTCCAGGGAGAAGGGGACGGTGGGTTCGCCCTTTAATTGCCGGGCAAGATTGAGTTTGAATTTCTCGCGTTTGCCGGTCGGCAGATCGCGGATGATGACGACCGATTTGAGATTCGCCCGAGTGTGGTCGATGCCGGCTTCGATGACCGCTTCCATCGGGCTAAGATGGCGCTCGGAGACGAGCTTGCCCGGTTTGAGCACGGCCCCCGTCAGATAGACGACAAACGAGGAGGACTCCACCGTGACGAAGATTTCTTTGACAACGAGCTGGTCGCCATAGCGCTTGATTAATTCCTCCTCCAGGGCGTGAGGCGTCAAGCCGGCGGCGGAGACTTCCCCGACCATGTCCAGCGTGATCTTGCCGTCCCGGCGGATGACCTGGGTGGAATTGAGACTGGGGGTCCCAGGAAAGGAAATGTGAATGGAATCGCCCTCTTTGAGGATGAGCGAGTCCGGGTTGGCCGGCGCCTGGTTGGTGGTTGCGGAAGAATCGGACGGCGCGGCTTGAGCGCTGACGAAGCCCAGCCACAGAGCGACGGCGGCGACGGCGATCCCGGTTGTTTTTTGAAATATAGAATTCAACATTTTATTTTTTTCCGGCACTCTCAATCACGCCGGGCAAATGGTTCTGGTGGATGATGCGCCTTTCCAGGCGCCTCATGCAACTCCGAAATATCGTTTACTTTAACTCCGCCAGGACCTGGCGGGCATCCCCCGCCATTTTGTCGGGCAGATTCAGGTGCAACGCGCGCTGGAGAGTATCCTTGCTCTCGTTGCGTTGCTTGAGTTTGTAGTAGTCCATGCCCAGATAATAAAGCAACGCGCCGTCGTTGGTGAATTGAGGCTGGGATTCTTGCAACAACTTTTTGGACATGGTGGCGTCACCTCGGCGAAAAGCCAGGATGCCCAAAGCGCGCCGCAACCCCGGATCGTCGGGCCGTGAAGACCGGGCTTTTTCCGCCAAGTCGTAAGCTTTGGCGTCGTTTTCCCCGGTCTCAGTGTAGAGGACGGCCAACTGGCGCATGGCGGGAGCAAATTGCGGGTAGCTATTGAGGATCTGCTCATAGATCGACGCGGCCTCTTTGGGGGAACCCTGCTGCTGGCGCAAAAGGGCCGAGATCATGAGCGCTGGCAAGTAATTCGGCTGCTTTTGCAAAATCGTCTGCGCTTCGGCGGCCACCGCCGGCGCCTTGCTTGCGTCTTTCCAAGCGGCGCGCAAGGCAAGGAATTGCTTGGCCTCCTGCTGGTCAGGGAAAGCGCTCCCCGCGGCGGCCGCTTCGCTCATTTTAGTATCCGCCTCTGCTTCACGCCCTGTGACGTAATCGGCCCAGGCAAGGTCGTAGAGGAGGGCGGGTTGATTGGGCAATTGATTGGCCGCTTCCTGCAGAAGGCTCAGCGCCCAGGGGTAATCACCACTTTGATAAGCCAGCTTGCCGAGCAAGGCATCCGCGTGAGGATCATTGGGGGCCAAATCATGAGCTGATTTGGCCATGTTCATGGCTTGCCGGGGGTCTTTCAACGGTCCGGCGTAGAGATGTGCCAGCTTCAGAAGGGCCTGAGCATTCTTGGGGTTTTGCTGAATAAGACTATGATAGATGTCAGCGGCTTTGGCCGCCTCGCCTTGGCGTTCTTCAATGGCGGCCAAGCGTGTCATGGGCACTGGATCGTGCGGATTATCCCGCACTCGCTTTTGCAATTCTTCAATCATGGCGGGGGTTGCTTTTTCCGGATCCATGGCCAAAAATGCCAGCGACTGACGCGCCGTTTCCTTTTCCGGATAATCGGACGGACTGTCCACGGCCCGCTGCAGATAAAGTCGCGCCAGGTCCTCGTTATCCATCATGTAATAGACCATGCCCAAGTGCATGGTCACTTCCGGAGCATTGGGACGTTTTTCCTGGCTCTCCTGCAATAGAGCGAGCGCGCGAGGGAATTGGCCCTGCTTGAAAAGAATCCAGCCCAGCGTATCGCTAAAAGCAGGGACTTGGGGGTAAAGATCATGCGCCTGCTGGGCCAATTCGGCGGCACGGCTGAGATTGCCCAAGTTTTCCGCATACATGTAAGCAAGGTCATTTAATGCCGGTGAAAACTTTGGATCAACCGTGAGTAACTTCTCCAAGGCGTCGCGCGCCGCTTCGTAATGCTTTTTCTGGCCCTGAATGGACGAGATTTGCATCAAAGCGGAGATGTTGTTGGTCTTGGCCACCAAACTGTTGAGGCGCTCCAAGGCCTGGTCCTCTTTGTGCGCCCTGACATAGATTCCGGCAAGGGCCAGATAGGGATGAGGATCGGAGGGGCTGAGTTCGATGGCCTTGGAAAAGGCCGTTTCAGCCAGATTGGTCTGCGCTTGAGCCAGATAAACTTCGCCCAGAATGGTCTGAGGCTCGCTCGCCTTGGGCGACCGTTCGATTGCCGCTTTCACACGGGCGATGGCCTCATCAAAATGTCTGCTCTCAACCTCAAGGCCGGTGATGTCATCGAGAGCCGGCAAATAATCCGGTTGCAACTCCAGGGCCTTGGTGAAGCACGCGCGGGCATTTGGCAGATCGTGTTCCGACCTGTAAATGATCCCCATCAGGTGCGGAATGCTGGGATTTTTAGGGAAAGCTTTGGCCATCCGCTGATAGACTTCCAAGGCCCCGGCCGGCTTGCGTTGGGCCAAATAAGCTGTGGCCAGAAGGAGTTGCGCCTGTGCGTTGCCGGGTTGGCTTTTTATCAGCGGTGTGAGAAGCGTGACCGCTTCGGTTGATTCCCCGGCCCGAACATCCAAATCCGCCAGCGCAAGCACCGCCGCGACAAAACCGTGGTCCAAATCCAATGCACCACGCAGGGCGGCCGCCGCCTTGGGAGTCTCCCCTTTCTGCAAATAAGCCAGAGCCAAGTGGTACTTCACTTGTGGGGACTTTTTGTTGCGGGCTTCCAAGATCTCGAATTGGTTGATGGCCTCGTCTGTTTTGTGGGTGGCCATGGCAATGTTGCCGGACTGCAATTGGGCTTCGAAGTTGGAGGGATCATGCGCCAGGATTTTAGCCACAATGGCAGCACAGTCGTCGTATCTGTGTTCGCTAAACGCGATCTTCATCAGGTCGCTCCATGCCGGGATATAATCCGGGGCCTGGCTGGTAATATTCTCCAAGATTTGTTTGGCCTCCTCTGAAGCGCCGGTTTGCGCCTTGTACTCCGCGTATTTCAGCCGGGAGGCAGAACGAATCGGCGACAAATCGGAAGCTGTTTTCAGCGCCTTTTCCAAGGCATTGGTCTCTTTCCGCGCCGCATAAACGGTGGCCATGCCAAGGTAGGCCGAAGGAAGGTGAGAATCCAGGCGCAGGGCAGTTTGCAATTCGGCTTCCGCATTGGTGACGTTTTGCTGGCCCAGATCCAGCCAACCCAGTGCGGCGTGATAGGCCGCGACGTTCGGGTTTTGGTGAATCCAGGTCTGAAGCTGGCTGCGAACCTTGCCCGAAGCTGAGGGGGAGCGGGACGCCTCCACTAATATGAGCAAGGCTTGTTCGTTGGTGGGCTCAGTTTGCAAGTACTTTGCGGCCAGATCGGACGCATCGGCTGGTTTGCCCGCGGACAAAGAAAGTTGGGCCAATCTGAGTTCAACGGCTGGATTAGCCGGTTCCAGTTCATGGGCTTTTTCCAGGAAACCGTAGGCCAAAGCCGACCGTCCTTCGTCGGCGTAGATCAATCCCAATTGACGAATGGCATTTGTATTAAGCGGAGACAAATGGCGGACGGCATCATACTCAACCAGCGCGGCATCATAGTGTTGTGCTTGAAAATCGCGGTCGGCGGAAGCCAAGAGGCTTTTGATCCTGGAGGCTTTTGTGCATCCGCCACCGGCCCCCAGACACAGCGTTAAGGTCAAGAACAAGGGCCATTGACGATGAAATATTTTCATAATCATATACCAGGTTGCGGCTGCGTTTTGATGGGTTGGATTGCGGGTGCATTGTATTTTCTCAAGAAAACCAGAATCAAAACAAACGGCACCAGGGACATTGCAAAAAACAATGGCCCCCCTTTTCGGTGAATGGGTGAATTGATCATGTCGTGGCTGATGCGCACACATAACTCGCCCACGACGCAAATGCGAAAGCCATTTCGGATTATGGCCAAAGGAATCACAATCAAAACTAAGACAGCGCGTTGCCAGGCGCGATTCAAAAACATGTAGCCCGCGATCCAGCCAACCATAAACAGGACCATGGTGGAATGAATCCCGCTGCATTCGGGGGCGACGGTTAGGGCGAAGTTCGGCAAGCGTAGAAGCAATCCGTCTCGCGAAACCGCCGTGCCGCAAAGGCGGAAAAACCCCTCGGCGGTGGCGGCGGAGGTGTATTGAAAGAAGGTGTCGATGTGGCTCATCCAACTCGTTGGAAGAGGGACGGCAAAGATCAGGAAGGCGGCGGGAAACGCGATTTGGGCCATCACCTTTCTTCCAAGCACGGCCAGGCACGCGCCCCAAAAAAAGCATAGGAAACAAAACGTCATGAGCGACAAATAATCCTGCTTTTCCAGCGCATGCCCTGCCTGGCTTGTTATCCCATAGGCGGCCAAAACAGCAGCCCCAGCCAAGCCGAAAACCGCGGAGCCCAGCCAGCAGGGGCGGACATCGAAGACGAAGCGCTGCTTGTTCGACCAAACAAGGTAAATGCTGATGAACGGGATGAGCGGAATGTAAGAGAAGAGTTCGTCGTGCATCGAAAACGTGATCAATTGCCAGCAAGGCCTGATGAAGCAGAGCAACAGCAGGAACGTGACAATCAGCAGGTTTCTTAGATTTTGGCGAATAGCCCGGCGAGTTTCAGTGCCGGGCACAGAGTCAAACATGGACAATTCCTTCATGATAGGATTGGCGCGGGCGCGGTGCCTTGAAGAGGACGGGTGGCAATATGGGCCGCCACCCCGGCCATCGGCTAAACAAAGGCCGCGGATTGGTTCGTGGGAACCAAGTGGACGGGTTTTGCCCGCCGCGAAGTAAGGCGCAAGCGATCCAGGCAATCTGCAAAGGCTTCGGTCAAAGGCCGCACCTTAACGCCTGTTTTCAGCAGTTTTGCGGTGTCGAGGATGCAATGGGACTGTGGCTCCCTGGCGGTTTCGTCTTTCTCCGCCGAAAACAGATGGGGTCCGGTCTTAAAAATCCGCCGCATTTCATCGGCGACATGCCGCATCGTCATGGCGCCTGGATTGGTCAAGTTATAGATGCCAAAAGGGGCCTCCGTTTCCCAAAGGTCCAGGCACGCTTTGACACAATCTTCCAAGTGCGAAAAGGAACTAACGCAGTCCTGAACCTCCTCCTCGCGCCGCAGGCGCGAGAGCCAATTGCACGATTCTTCGCGCTCATTGAAGGGCTGCCGAATTCGCCAGATATAGCTTTGACCAATATCGCGGATGGCTTCTTCGGCCAGGGCCCGGGTTCCGCTCTGGAAGCTGCAAAGTCCCGAGCGGAAAGAGAAATTGGGTTCGTCGCCTTCCGTAAAGCCATGAAATTGCTCCGGATGCGCTTCAAAAAGATCAATGACGTCGGGACGTCCGAGGTTCTTTTCAACTTCCAGGACGCCTTGGCGCAGGACTTTGGCTCCGGTATAAATGGAACCAGAAGAGAGATGCCCCCACGGTGTGTTCGTCATCATGCAAACACGGGCAATCATCTGAGGCAGGATGGCATTTGCAGCCATCATTTTCTCCCGCTCCGTTTCCGACATGCGCCCGCTTCCGTTTCCCGAATAAGAGGCGGCATTGACCAGGAATTGAGGGCGCATGGTGCGCAAGTAATCGAAGAGAAAGTCAAACCGGGTATAGTCAAAAGCCCGGCGCGTCAGGGGGATAAAAGAATGGCCCCGCCGCCGCAATTCGCTGGCGAAAGTTCTGCCAATGTATCCGCTGGCGCCTAATAGCAGGATCATAACCTTCTCGCGCTAAAACCATCGCCTTCTTTCAAGGCATTCGTAAGACTCGATTCCTGCCCCGCCTGTTAATCACCTCTGAGACAATGATCGTAAGAGTTTGCTGGAATCACATTCAGAGCGTTTTTGCTGCAAAAATCGTGCCTAAACCTCTGGCGGCACTGTCCGGGGGCAGACTAAGCTTTCATTGCGATGCAAGTGACTTGTTAGCATGGACTAATAAAATAAGTCAAATTAATGTACTCGGGACCGCTCTGCCTTGAAGGGGACCTTGCATCTGTAAACCTGTAAGGATTTCCGACAACTGCCAGATGCAAAACAACGCGGTTGGTCCCGACACATTGGCGGCATATTTGCGAATCAGACCGCTAAGTTTTTTTATTCTTGACACTATTGACCCAGTCTTGGTTGCCCAAATACCATTGAACGGTTTCACGCAAGCCGGTTGGAAAGGTGTGCGCGGGGGTCCAGCCCAGTTCGCGCTGGATCTTGCCGGCATCGATGGCGTACCGACGGTCATGACCTGGCCGATCTTTGACGAAAGTGATGAGGCGCCGGGAGTGGCCGCCCAATTGCGGGGCCAGTTCATCCATCACATCGCAAATCAATTCGACAATGCGAAGGTTGGCCCATTCGTTGTGACCGCCGATATTGTAAGTTTCGCCGTCCCGGCCCCGGGTCAGGACTTGCCAAAGGGCCTCGGCATGGTCGCGGACATAAAGCCAGTCCCGCACGTTCATGCCATCCCCATAAACAGGAATGGCCCGGTTCTGGCAAATGCTTTCGATAATAACGGGAATGAGCTTCTCCGGAAATTGGTACGGACCATAGTTATTGGAGCAATTGGTGGTCACCACAGGCAACCCGTACGTGTGATGATAGGACCGTACCAGGAAGTCGCTGGCCGCTTTGCTGGCGGAATAAGGCGAATTCGGAGCATAGGGCGTCGTTTCCAAAAAGAACCCTTGTGGCCCGAGGCTGCCATAGACTTCGTCCGTGGAGACATGGTGAAATCGTTTGCCGCTGAAATGCCCGTCCCATGACGCTCGGACCGCTTCCAAGAGATTGAAGGTTCCAACAATGTTGGTTTGGATAAAATCGCCCGGCCCCGTGATGGAGCGGTCAACGTGCGACTCCGCCGCCAAATGAAGAACGTGCGTGATCGAGTGCCGTGCCACGACCTCGCGCAACGCCTCTTTGTCGCGCAAATCCACTTTCTCGAAGCGATACTTTGGGTGGCCGGCGATTTTTTCCAGGTTTTCCAGATGCCCGGCATAGGTCAGGCAATCCACATTGACCAAAAGGCGGACTTCGGCCTGGTCGATAATGTGATGAACTAAATTGCAACCGATGAACCCAGCCCCTCCAGTAACCAATAAATTCATGCCAATGGTTTCCATTTTTTCAGGGCGTCAGTCAGGGCCTCTTCCACCGGGCGCATGGGAATGCCTGCCGCCAGGAGCTTGGAAACGTCCAGGATGCAGTTGGAGCGCGGCGTCTTTGCCGCCACTCGGTAAAACTCGGCATCGTCGGTCCAGAAATTGAAAGAGCGTTGGAGTTTAAGGACTTTTTGAATCATCTCCACCACCCGCGCGGAAGAGACGAAACCTGGATTGGTGACGTTGTAGATACCAAAAGGCGCTCGGCGGCGCCACAATTCCAGGCAGGCAGCCGTAAAATCCGCGCGATGCGAGAGTGAATTCACATTTTGATACACCTTGGGATAATTCTGCAGTTTGCTGAGGTAATTGCGCGGGTTATCGAATTCATCAAATGGAATGCGCAGCCGCCAAATATAGCTCCGGCCCATGCCCTGAAGAGCCTCTTCGCCGAGCGCCTTGGTGCCGCTGTAAAAACTGCAAGGCGGGTGGCGGAAAGTAAAATTGGGCTCGTCCTCCTCGTTAAAGCCGCGGAAAGCAGCGGGGGTTTTCTCCAGCAGCGGTTGAAGATGAGGCTGGGTTAAGTCCTTTTCCACATGGCACTGTCCCTCGACCATGACTTTGGCGCCGGCAAAAATGCATCCTGATGATACATGGCCGAAAGGAATATCCAAACTGACGCAGGCATGCGCCACCGCGGCGGGAAAGAGCGTGTTGCCATGCAAGGTGTCTGCCTTATTCTTTTCGCACTCGTCCACGTTCGGCTTGCCCGTGTAACCGGCGGCATTGACGAGGAATTCCGGCTTCGTTTCACGCAGGAAATCCCGCAAGCGGTCAAACCGTGTGTAGTCGATCTCCGCCCGGGAAGGGGCGACGAACGGCCAGCACCGCTGGCGTAAAGTGGCCGCGAATTGCTGGCCGATGTAACCGCTGGCGCCAAGAAGAACAATCATATCAGAGCGTTTCCTCCGCCAGGATACGATGCAGGTAGTCGCGGTATTCGCATTTGGGCATTTGCCCCGCCAGTTTTTCCAAATCCTGGCGGGAAAGGAATCCGCTGCGGAAAGCGGCTTCTTCGGGGCAGCCGATCTTAATCCCCTGCCTCTTTTCGATGGTTTGGACGTAGGCCGAGGCCTCGTGTAAACTGCTGCTGGTGCCGGCGTCAAGCCAGGCAAAGCCCCGGCTCAATTGCTGCACTCGCAGCTGGCCACGCTGCAAATAGGCGACGTTGACGTCGGTGATTTCCCATTCGCCGCGGGCCGAAGGGCGGAGCCCGCGGGTGATTTCTACCACGTGGTTGTCATAGAGGTAGAGTCCAGGCACGGCGTAATTGCTGCGGGGCGCTTTGGGCTTTTCCTCAATCGACATGGCCTGTCCCGTCTCATCGAATTCCACCACCCCATAGCGTTCCGGGTCATTGACCCGGTAACCAAAAATAGTGGCGCCGCCTTTGAAGCCGGCGAAGGCGTGCCGGAAACTGTCGGAACCATAGAAAACGTTGTCGCCCAGGATGAGCGTGACCGGGTCCCCGGCGATGAATGATTCGGCAATCAAGAATGCCTGGGCGATGCCGGACGGGCGCGCCTGTTCGCGATAGTCGATCGATATTCCCCAGGCTTTTCCCGTTCCCAGAAGTTGCCGAAAACGCGGCAGGTCTTGCGGAGTGGAGATGAGGCAAAGCTCCCGCACGCCGTTTTCAATCAAGGTCGTCAGCGGGTAATAGACCATGGGTTTGTCGTAAACCGGTTGCAACTGTTTGCTGGCGACCAGAGTGAGAGGATACAGACGCGAACCTGCTCCTCCCGCAAGAATGATCCCTTTCATACGGTAGCGCTCGCTGGCAGATGTTGAGTGGAAAGATTCTCCACGTACCAATCCAGTGCCTCGGTCAATCCCTGGGCGACGCTATGGGTCGGTTGGTATCCGAGCAACCGTTGCGCCCGGCTGATGTCCGCTCGAGAATGAAGAACATCCCCTGGTCTGAAAGGGGCGTGGCGCGGTTGAAAGCCGCGCAAATGGGGGTGGTCTGGCGCCAGGCGCCGCAGGAGCATTTCCAGGAGGGCAAGCAAAGTAGTTTCTTCGCTCAAGGCAATATTAAATTGATGTCCGATGGCTTCCGGATTCTGGGTTGTCGCGGCCAGCAAATTGGCCTGGACGACATTGGCGATATAACAGAAATCCCGTGAGGTCGAGCCGTCGCCATTGATCTGGACGGATTCATTCTGGAGAAGCGCTGACACCCACTTTGGAATGACCGCCGCATAAGGGCCGTTGGGGTCCTGGCGCGGACCAAAAACGTTGAAATAACGCAGGCCGATTGTTTTCACCCCATAGCACTGGCCGAAAACTTCGGCGTAAAGTTCATCGACGCGCTTGGACACCGCATAGGGCGAGAGGCAGCGTCCGATTTGATGCTCAACCTGCGGCAGGGTTTTGTCGTCCCCATAGACCGAGCTGCTGGAGGCGAAAACAAAGCGCTTGACTCCGGCTTGGCGAGCGGCCCAAAGCATATTGACGAAGCCGTTGACGTTGCTCTCGTTGGTCTGGATAGGGTTTTCCAAAGACTTTGGCACTGAACCAAGGGCGGCTTGATGCAAGATGTAATCCGCTTGACGCGCGGCCCGCTGGCATGTCGCCAAGTCCCTGATGTCTCCTTCGATCCATTTAAACTTGCCCCATCGTTCCGCTCCCACGATCTCTTTGACTTGCGCGAGATTATGCAGGCTTCCCGTCGCCAGATTGTCCAACCCGACGACTTCCTGGTTCAAACGGAGCAGATCTTCAATCAAATTGGAGCCGATGAACCCTGCCGCGCCGGTAACGAGCCAGACAGCGGGGGAAACAGGCAAACTTTGCCTTAGTTTGTCAATTTCGGCCATTTAAGCCTTATGCACCTGGGCGTCTTTTGTGGCAATGCCGGACATGGCATTGCGGGTGTCCACGATGCAGGAAGCCCATTTCGCCAGGGCCGGATAATCCACAGAGGCGTGTTTGGTCGCGATGAGCACCAGGTCGTAGCTCTTGATTGTTTTGATATCCCAGCCAACAGATTTGACCCCTGCCCATTGCGGGTGCTCGCGGGTCAGTTTTATAACGGGAACGTACGGGTCGTAGTATGAAACCACCGCGCCGCGCTCCTTCAGCAAGGTCATTAACACATAGCTCGGAGACTCGCGATCGTCGTCCACGTCTGCCTTGTAAGCGAGGCCCAGGACTAGGATTTTCGACCCGTTGACCGCTTTCCGGCGGGAGTTCAAGGCGGCCGCGACGCGTTCGACAACATATTCCGGCATGGCGGAGTTGACTTCGCCTGCCAGCTCGATAAAGCGGGTGCTCTGCACGTATTCGCGCGCTTTCCAAGTGAGATAAAACGGATCGATGGGGATGCAATGTCCTCCCAAGCCCGGCCCTGGATAAAATGGCATGAAGCCAAACGGCTTGGTCTTGGCCGCGTTGATGACTTCCCAAATATCGATGCCCATCGCGGAATAAACCACCTTCAACTCATTGACGAGGGCGATGTTCACGCTGCGAAAGATGTTCTCCGTCAGCTTGGTGGCTTCCGCCACCCGGCAGGAACTGACCGGGACCAGGGTTTTAATGGCCCGGCCATAGACCGCTTTGGTTTTTTCAAGGCACGCCGGGGTGTAGCCGCCGATGACTTTGGGAATGACCGCCACTTTGCTGTTGGGGTTGCCTGGGTCTTCGCGTTCGGGGGAAAACGCCAGATGAAAGTCTGCCCCCGCCTTGAGCCCGGAACCTGCTTCCAAGACGCGGCGCAAATCCTCGTCGGTCGTGCCGGGGTAGGTGGTCGATTCCAGAACGACCAATAGGCCCTTGCGCATGTGCGGGGCGATGCTTTTGCCCGTTTCGATGATGTAAGAGATGTCAGGTTCGCGATTCTTGTTCAAGGGCGTCGGCACACAGATGATGACGGCCTCCACTTCCTTGACGCGCGAAAAATCCGTGGAGGCGGAAAACCGCCCCGCCTTAACCGCCTCGGCAATGGCGGCGGATTCGATGTGTTTGATGTAGCTGTGCCCGGACATGAGGGACTTGACCTTGGCTTTGTCGATGTCTAATCCCAGCACGGTGGTATCCGAGCGGGCGAATTGAAGGGACAGGGGAAGGCCGACGTATCCGAGACCGACAATGGCTATCTTCATGATTTTATCTTACTTCGCGGGTGGATTTACCACGGCGCAGGGTTGAGGACAAGACGAGTTTGGCGGCGTGCTCATCGGAAAACTATTTTTGACACGCGCTCAATAGCGGTAACTGGCGGAGACCCCGAGCTGGCTGCTGGAATACTTAAAGTTGGCTTGCCCGGAAGAGTTGTCACTGGACATATAAAACACGGAAATAATGCCCCGGGCAATTACGGCATAAGAGAGGGTCGCGCCCACCGTCGTGTAATCATTCTTTTCGACCACGGTGAGAGCCCTGACGGGGGGAGGGCCCAAAAAGAATTGAGGCAGCGGCGCGGGCTCGATGCTCGTCAATGGCTCGGTCGTGTAGCCCGCGCTGAGGCTCAGGGCAAATTTTTTGGAGAGCTGCTGCCGAATCGCCCCATTGACTCCGGTCACCACTTCAATCTCATTGCCATAAAAGCTCGGCGTAACCGTGCGGCTGGCCGTAAGAGTGACGGAGGTATTGGGCAAGGGTCTGTATATGAGCGACGCGGCAAATGTCGGGTTAAGCAGCGACGGCGCGGAAGGATTGACAAATTGCGTGTCCTCGGCGCCGCCGCTGAGGGCCAAACTTAATTTGGCGCTGGGATTAAAGGTGATTCTGGCCTGAAGGGATTCAAAGATGATGCTCGATCCAGTGCTTTGATCATCGTACCCGCCGCTGAACCCCAGACCCGCGACCAGTCGCGGGAAGACTATGTCGTTGAGGAAAATTGACCCGCCCCATTGCTTGAGATTGTCGAATTGCGGCGTAAAGCGTAAGTCTTGGTTCGCCGACATTTGCAGAGAAAGAGTGCTGTTGATTTGATACCCGGCGCCAAGAGCCGTGGAGTAGTCTTCTTGCGAAGTTTGCGTGCCTGTTTCAATCAGCGGCTCGTCGCTATAGGCATAAGACTGGGAAAGGGAAAAGGTCCAATCCTCATAGGTGAAGTGCCCGCTCAGAAACGCGGATTGCGAAAGCGTATTGCGGAGATCCGCACTGGAATAGACGGTGTAGGCTGGGTTGTAGGACAGTGTCCACATTTTGCCCAAACCCAGGATCAACCCGGGGGAAACGGTATTAACAAGGGTCTTCTCCTGGCTGCCTGGTTGCGACTCAATGCCGTTGCCGTAAGTGAGCGAGTGGGATAACGAAGCATGCACATCAAACGGTCCCCAATGAGCCAAGGGCGTTCCGGTGGGGATGCCGGCAGCGGCCGCCGCCCCGCCGGGAACTCCGAAGACGCCTGTTCCCATCAAGGGAGGCGCCAATTGGTCCCCGCCGCCGTACCTGGGCCCGAGCACGGGAGGAGGAGTGGTGGTGGCAATGGGTGGGTTGGTCAGGCCAGTTTCGGTGGAGAGTTCATTGGTCAATTCAGGCACCCCCGCATAGGTGTTCGTCTCCGGCAACAGGATCGACTGAACGGTTTGAGCCGGTTGAACCACCTGGCTGGCAGAGGCGTTGGTATCGGCGGGTTGTTGCGCCATGACGGCGCATGCCAAAGAGAGCCAGACGGCGGCCGAGACAAGCGGACGGCAAGATTTTGACGTAAAGTCACTCATGACGCTGTGACTGAATAAAACGGAAAGCGGACAGCCCAAGCAAGAAACTTCCGCAGATTTCTAGCACCCAGCACCATTTGTCATCGTATAGGTTCACCCCCAGCCACTCATCGACATGATTAATGGTGGCGGCACGCAACAACACGAACACGGTCAGGATGGTCAAACCGCGCCAGGCGAGAGGGTTTTCGCCAAAGAACGCCTTGGCGCGGCTGGCCAGGAGAAAGACGGCAGCGCCTCCCGCCAGGGCAAAGGCCATGCTGAAAACGGCTTGGGCCAGGCGCCGGCGTTCGTACCAACCGCCCGCGGAGGCAGCCCGCCGCCCCAGGACAAGCAAAAGTGTTTGCAAATTGAGTTGTTTGTTGACGCCGAGGAACACGAGCAAGGCCGCGAAAAGCGACCAGATGGGAACATGTTCCTTCCGTCCCGGCGTTGCGGACGCAATTCGCGCAGCCCCGCCGCAAACCAAAGCGGCGAGGACGTACGCCGCCACCACTGACCAGCCGAGAAAAGTCGGGTTGTCCAATTGCGGCCGCCAATCCAACGAAGGGGAAGGATCAACCATCGGATTGCATGCCCAAACGGCCTGGCGGGCTCTGAGAACGCGCGGCAGTTTTCTTTGAACAAACAGAACCCATGCTCAAGCTTTTTTCCCCTTGGAAGCGCTGGCCCAACTGGGGGGCAGATTCCGCATGACCTCAATGTTCTCGAAGACGCTGCTTTCCCTGGCGCCGCGGGATTTCACCCATTGGGCCATGGCCGCGATTCCCTCTTTCAGGGACGTCTTGTTTTTCCTGCCAAAAACCCGTTCCGCTTTGCTGTGGTCGGAATAGGCGAACTTCACTTCATCGCGCGCCTGGAGGTGAGTGATCCGGCATTCCCGTCCCAAGGCCGCGGCCACGACCTTCGCCAGTTCGTTGACCGTAAATGGCACCTCCGCGCCAACGTTAAAAACCTGGTTGCGCGCGCCGGGAACATGGATGGATTCGGCGATGATCGGAGCGACGTCATTGATATGAGTAAAGGCCCGTTCCTGTTCGCCATCCCCGAAAATCGTCAAGGGCTCGTTGCGCAGCAATTGGTTCATAAAGATCCCAACGACGTTGCGATAGCGGTCGCCGATGTTCTGGCCCTCCCCATACACGTTGTGCGGACGGAAGATGATATAATCCAGGCCGAACATGTGATTGGACACCTTCAGTTCCAATTCGCAGGCAAACTTCGCGATGCCATAGGAATCCTCCGGCACAGGAGTCATGTCCTCCGTCATCGGCGTCTGGCCGGCGCCATAGACCGCGATGGAGGAGGTGAAGACAAAGCATTTGACCTGATGGTTGATGGCGGCGTTAATCAAATTGACCGTGCCGACCACGTTGTTGTTGTAGTTGAACCGTTTAATGAAATGGCTCAATCCCTCCGCCGCGTAAGCCGCCAAATGGTAAACATAGTCGAATTGACGCTGTTGAAACATGGAGTCAATTAATGCGTGGTCCAGGATCGATCCTTTGACAAAAACACATCCCGCCGGGACGTTGTCCTCGAAGCCCCCGCTCAAATCGTCCAGAACAACGACTTTGTGGCCAGCGTTCACTAAGTGCCTCGCGACGTGCGAGCCAATAAAACCGGCGCCGCCGGTGACTAGGGATGTGGACATGATGGTGATTCCTTTTCCGTTTGAGGGTTGCAGTTGGGTTTGGACGCCGGCTTCCGTTGTGTCCAGAGAACAAGCGGCCTTCCAAAAAAATGATATTTTAGCGCCCGGCCTAACTCGACAAATGGGGTCCGGCCAAGCGAATGGAGCTGCGGGGTGTTCCACTCCGCCGCTTCGATGAACGCGCGATCGCGTCCCTCGGTCTTAAGGCGCCGCAAAACCGCCAGGACCAACTGTGGGTTAACGCGGCGCCCCCGATATTCCGGAAAGACAAAAAAGTCAAACAAGTGGGCATCGTTGAAACCCAGGGGATGATAATGAGGCTCCATAGGGTCTGCCAGGACAGACCAGCCATAGCCGGCCAGTTTCCCATCGACCTTGTAGAGCCAGAGCGTGGCCCCTCGCCCGAAGCGCTCCTGGAGCCGGCGCCCGGCAATGGTTGCATTCCAGGAACCGATGATTTGCGAAAAGTCATGCTCGTCCAGTTCGGCCCGGCTGTTTTTGCGTTCGACCGTCCCTTGCACGGGGCCTTCCAAAGCCGCCGGATCGCAGCCTGGCAGGCTGCAGAAGAAAAGCACCATGCGGTTGCCGCCCGCGCGAAGCCGCGTCCACGAGAGGCGCAACCGTTTGAGGGCGGCCAAAACTCCCTTGGCCCGGACATAATGGAAAAACCGCGCAAACGAATCCATGAGCTGGCATGAGCTGCTACTTTGACCCTTCGGGCTGATGCGGCACGAAGAGAGCGCTTAAACAGGCTCCCGCCACTTGCATCTTCACCCTGCTTTCTTCACGTTTCCCGCTGCTCAGAAGCGATTTCACAAAAGCCGCGGCCCAGCGCAAACTCAAATGGCTGAAGATGATGCAGGCCATGCTGAAACGACCCAGGCTGCCATGATGCTTTTTCCAGTACCTCAACAGAGACCGCTGCTGCGTCAGGGCAAAACGAACGGGGTCCTTCTTGGTCGTGCTCGCCCCGCCGTAGTGGATGGCCTGGGCCCCTGGGAAAAATACGACGCGCCACCCTGCTTTCCAGCAGCGTTTGCACCAGTCCACATCTTCCGCATAGATGAAGAACCCTTCGTCTAACAAGCCAAATTCATCAATCGCCGCGCGCCGCACGACCCAAAAACAACCCACCAGGACATCAACGTCAATTTGGCGATCGCCCTTGAAGTAGAACATGTGCTCGCCGCTAAAAAACTTTGAACCGCGAAAGACTGAGGCGAGCCCCGAAGCTGAACAAATGTTATTCCACAACGTCGGATTGCGCCGGCACGAGCTTTGATGCGTCAGATCTTTGTTGAAAATTCTTGGCCCGCAAAATCCGACCTTGGGATTTTGGTCCATGAAATCCGCCAGGGCGTCCATGCAGCCTTCCAGAACTTTAATATCCGAATTGAGCAAATAAACGTATTTTCCGCGGCTGGCCCGCGTGCCCATATTGTTGCCCTTGGGAAAGCCGAGGTTCTCTTTGTTCTTGATCAAGATGACATGGGGATACTTTGCCTCGACCAGTTCCGGCGAACCATCCGTGGACGCGTTATCGACGACAATGATTTCCATGGAACGTTTGGTGGATTGGAGGCTGTCCAACAGTTCCACCAGGTGGTCTTTGTCATTCCAACTGAGGATCACAACGGAGATATCGATAGTCATTGGCCGGGGCGGTGCGTTCACGGAGTTATAGGTTTGTGATTGAGGTTGCGGATGGCTCGGAGCCACAGAGCGCGGAGGCCACCTTTTGTCAGGTCAGCTCCTTTCATAACCAGGTAACTTAAGGAGTCCTGGCAGCATTCGAAGGCTGGCAGCCGTGTTACGTCATCCCCGGAGAACCCTCTCTTGAAATGATAAACGCCCGGGTTGCGATCCGGGTCGATGCCGCCCAGGTCGTAGGATTTGAACCCGTTTTCTTTGAGCCACTGGATCATGTTCCACTGCAGAAGATAGGCTCCTTTGCTCTTCAGACCGGCCTCGCTCGTCGCGCCCAGCAGATAAACCCCCATGGTGCCAATGACCGCGCAAACCAAGCCGCTGACCGCCACGCCTTTGTCCTGGCAAATCAGGATGCGAAACTTGAATTCCTCCGGCAAGTCCTCCAGGATGCGCCCGAATTCTTCAATATCAACCGTCGTGTCAAACTTCTTGCGGTCCCACATGTCCCGGTAAAGTTTCAAAAACATCTCGTAGTGTTCGGCCCCGCGGCCCTCCAGGATGGCGAGATTGTTTTTTTCGGCGCGATTGAGCTGGTTGCGCCATTTCTGGTCCAGCGCCTTGCGCAACTCTTCGAGCGTCGGGGCCAGGTTCACCACCAGGGTCCGGTTCGCTCCCGGCATCTCCGCCGGGGCCGTTTGAAACTCCGAGAATGCCGCGCTAAAAACATTCGCTCGTGGAGAGTCCTCGAACGCATCCGGCAGAATGCGCAGGAACAGACGCCTCTTCGCGACATATTCCGCTCTCAAAGCCTCCGCCATCCCCCGGACGTTTTCCGCGTCCAGTTCGCGCCCGCGCAACTGGCAGACCGGCCCCCACCTCAGGTAGGCGATGCCACGGTTGAGGAAGCGGGCGCGGACGATCCGGACCTGCGCGACGCCTGCGACTTCGCCGCCACGACGCAGCACCAGGTGACTGAGGTTTTTCGCGCCCCAGCGAACGGCTCCATAGCTCCGCGTTTGGTAGATGTTCGCGTCCTCGAACCGTTCCAAAAGTTTCGACCACTCCGCAGGCGTGACGGCATCGATATCGGCCCGGTAAGGTTGATCAACCATGATTTTGATCTTTCGTTGGAGTCGAGCCCGCGAACCACGCGCGAGCCTTCTTTTTCCAGGCGGATGCCATCCTCACCCAGCGATACGCCCCGCGTATCTTCAAGCTGAATTCGATGTCCCAATCGGTCGGTTGCACACCCACCCGTCCGGTCAAGCCTTCACCCACGGTTGCGACCAACCGTTGTGGAGTCGAATCAAAAAAAACCTTATACCCGGTTTCACTGGCGAGCCGCAATTCCCTTGCGCCGTAACTCCCGTAGGGAAAGCTGAGCGCGGTGATTTCACGCCCAACGATGCTTTCCAGCGACCTCTTGGAGTTCTGGAGTTCTTGCCTTGCTTCGGCTTCCGCCAGCAACGCGAGGTTGGCATGTGTCACCCCATGCGACCCGAAATCCACGTTGTTGAACTTGGCAATTTGTCGGAGGTCGTCTGCCGAGGCCACGGCTTCGCCCACTTTGTTTTCCCCGCCGTAATCATCCCAGGATGAGTTTCGACCCAAATAACCGGTCGGGGGAAAGAGCGTTACAGGTATCTTGCGCTGACACAACTCAGGCAGTCCGTTGGCCAGGAAGCTTTGGAAAACATCATCGACCGTCACGGCCACATATCGCCGCCCCTTTTCCAGCGGCGATTTTCTTCCCGCCGGGAGGGGGATGGCGAGGCGGAGAAGCATGTCCAGTTGCTTCCCAAAGCGTGACTTTGATTCACCGGAAATGGAATGGTAATTGATGACCACACAAGTTCCGGCGGACTGGCGGCCCGCCGGCAGCCAGCCGGCCAAGGCGTCCTCCACCGCGAGGCCCAGACTAATGACGAGTCTAATCAAACGGCCAACCATGTCAGGTCGCGCTCAATTTTCTTCATGACCAGGAAATGACCCGCGGCTATGCCGGTTTCCAGCCGGGAATTCTGCTGCGCACCACCTCGCACGCTTCAGAAAAGGCGGACAAGCGGCAAAAGCGACAGCCCAAGTAATAGACGATGACGCCCGTGGACAGTTCAGCCACAAGCTGGCCGAAGTTCCCCCCCCAGGGCGTCAGCCCGCCGGCCAGCCAGACAGAAGCCCCCATCAAGGCGGCGATTCCCAAATAAGGCAGCAAATCCAGGATTTGCTCTTTCCAGCCATAGCCGATCAACCGAACGGAGTAATAGCAGTTGAGATAGCAGGATATAATTGACACCACAATGTCACCGGCCAGCAAACCCTTCACGCCGTAACGGAAGGTGAGCGCCACCGCGACGCCCACCAAGACCTTTTTGATGATCTCAAGCCGCAAGAACAGGTCGGAACGGCCCTGCGCGGCGAGCGCGTTGAGATGAATGAGGCTTAACGGAAAAAGCGCGCCGCCAACGCACAACATCTGGATATAGGGAACGCACGCTTCCCACTTTTTCGTCAACAACACCAGCACCAGCGGCCGGGCCGCCACGGCCAGGCCGATCATCAATGGAAAGTTAATCATCACCAGTCCCCGGGCGGCCTTTCTTACGCCGCGCTTTAAAACCGGCTTATCCTCCTGCACGGAGGCGAAAATCGGAAAGGAGACCCGGCCGACGATGCTGCAAAGGTTGTCCACCGGCATCTGCTGCATTTGTTTGGCCCGGGTGAACAAACCCAGCGCGGCGGGAGCGTAAATCCGGCCGATGACCAGCGAATAAATTTCCGTGAAAATGCTATTGAGCAGGCCGGAGGCAAAAAGTCTTGATCCAAAAGGCAGGAGCTCGCGCAGGGAAGAGAGGCTGAAAACGAGCCCCGGCCGCCAAGCATGAAAGACAAATAACAGTATCACCCGCAGCGCATCCCCGATCAGCACCTGCGCCGCCAGGCTCAACACCCCAAATCCTTTGACGGCCAGCGCCACCGCGATGGCTCCTGATACCATCGTCGAGATGACGCTCGCCTTCAATTGTGTTTTGAAGTCGATTTCTTTCGTCAGCAACATGGTTTGGACGATCCCAAAAGAGTTAATGAGAACGTCCAGGGCCATGAGCCGCATGAGACTCGTCAGGATGGGCTGATGGTAAAAATCAGCAATCCACGGGGAGGCGAGATAGAGCAAGACACAGGCAAACGCGCCAAAGGCAATGTTGAAATAGAAGACGGAGCATTCGTCACGATGCGTGGTGTTCTGCTTTTGCACCAGGCCTTCGCCGAACCCGCAATTGACGAACACCTGCGCCACTCCCATGAAAATGCCCAGCATCCCGATCAGGCCGAATTCCGCGGGCAGCAGCAATCGCGCCAGGATCACGCCGATGACAAAGCGAATCGATTGCCCGGCCAGCCGCTCCACGCCGCTCCAGATGACGGCGCTAACGGCTTTGTGTTTGATTGTAGTAATCACTGGACTAGCTAGAGGTCTCGAGGGGACATTCCTCCGGTACACCACCATTTATCATGGCCGCCTCCTCCGGCCAATGATGGCCGCCGGATTGCCGAACACCTTAAGATCTGCCTCAACGTCCTTAGTCACCACACTGCCGGCGCCCACAAAGGCCCAGTCGCCAATTTTTATTCTTGGAATAATGCAGGCATGACTTCCCAGAAACACCCCTGTGCCAAGAGAGACGTTTCCATTGATGCCGCAATGGCTGCTGATTTGGCTCCAATCGCCGATGATCGTGTCGTGCGCCGAATTGCTGAAGGGCCCGATCGAAACATGATCGCCAATCCTGACATCGCAGGTGACCGAGGCAAACGGGGCCAGAACGATTCCAACCCCAAGTTGGACGTTCTTTCCCATGTTCGCCAAAGGATGAATGACGTTTACAAAACGGCCGCCTCGCTGGAGGATGGGCGTATAATACTTCACTTTGTCTTGGGGAGCGCCGATCGCACCGACAAAGACGTCATTTTCCTCAATTTCATAATTCTCCACATCCCCAAGTATCCCCACCCCATAATCGAACGTCTTTAGGGCCTCAGCCCGGTTGTCAAGAAATCCCTTAATCCGCCACGGGGCCCCCGCTGCGATAGCCTGCGCGGCCCACGCGAAAGTCTCGCGACCGAACTTGCCCGCGCTGATGATAATTAGATCCTGTTTTCGCGAAGGCATTAACGAGCTGCCGGACTTAGCTTCTCTGCTGTCGTTCCTGAGGTAGATAAAGCTTTGCCGGCGGATTCTCCCGAAGCAAAATAAGCGATCATTTCGCAGATTCGGTCCACATCTGGCAAGGCGAGGGAGTCGTAAATAGGCAAGGTCAGAACGCGTTTGGCGATTTTCCGCGCATTCCTCAACGGATCTTTGACCGAGAGACCGCGGTAACAGGCGAAATCCGTTATCAACGGATAAAAATAACGACGAGTGAACACATTGTAGCGCATGAGCGCATTGTAAAGTTGGTCGCGATCCATCCCGAATTCCTCGGCGTTTATCTCCACTGGAAAATAGGCGTAATTGAATTTGACATTGGCGGAAGGCAATTCCGGCAGGTGAACGCCGGGGACACCTTTGAGCCGTGTCCGATAGAGGGCGTCAATTCTCTCCCGGCGCGAAATGATTTCCTCAACATGACCGAGTACTTGGGACCCCATCAATGCTTGGAACTCGTTCATTTTCGCGTTGGTGCCAGGCATCACGACCTCAAGTTCGTTCTCGAAGCCGAAATTCTTCAGGTAATCGAACACCTTCATTTGTCCCTGGTCGGAAAACATTAACATGCCGCCCTCGATGGAGTGAAACAGTTTGGTAGCGTGGAAACTGAACATGCTCAAATCGCCGTAGCTGCCGATGGAACGTCCGTCCGCCGTCACGCCGAAGGCGTGCGCGGCATCGTAAAGCAGGAGCAGCCGGTGACGCCGCGCAATGTCGGCCAGTTCCCGCAATCGGCAGGGGTAACCATAAACATGCACGGCGAGAATCGCGGTCGTCCAGGGGGTAATGGCTTTTTCGACCCGTTCGGGGTCGAGGGTGTAATGTTCCGGCTCAATATCCACAAAGACGGGGCGGATTTTGTTCCAATAGAGTGCATGGGTCGTGGCGACGAAGGTAAAGGGGGTGGTAATGACCTCGCCGGACACCTGCAGGCCTTGCAGCGCGATTTGCAGGGCGAGGGTTCCGTTGTTGAACAGGCAAAGATTGTCCGTCCTGAAGTAGTGACACAACTCCTTTTGAAAACGTTGCAGCAGCGGCCCATTGTTGGTCAACCATTCATTGCTCCAAATCTCCTGGAGCTGTTTGGAGAAGTCCGCCAACGGCGGGAGAAAGGGCCGCGTGACATAGATCGGTTTTTCGAATGGCTTGGGCATAATGAATCAATGATTCCTGGCGTTCCAGCGGTCTCTTATCCCCTGGAAGCGAGGGAAGAGCAGAGCTTCAAAGGCGCCCCATTGGAGTCCCGCGCGCCCGGGCGCGGAGGAAAGGTGGCGGGCGATTTCAGACAGGTTTTTCCTGAAGCAATTCACAGCCGGACCATATTTGCCAGCCTTGCTTAATGCCCTCGTCAACATGGCCAGAACCCGGGAGGCGCCAATAGCCGAAGCGGACTGCAGATGAGGCGGGACAATCGACTCAAAGCATTTCCACAGATCCACGTTCCATTGCAAGCGGGTTTCAGTGGAATTCGGACTGAAAACGCCACCCGCGTGGATTCGATACACACTCCAAACACCGGGGTGGACGCGCGCCGTTCCCTGAAGCAAGGCCCAGACGATCATCGGGTAATCTCCAAAGTGGGAGGACCGGAACTTTTCCCACGGCATGGGTTTTCCCCGGCGCAGGAGCCAGGTGGAGGTATGCACGTTTCCCACTTCTTTTTTCAGAACCTGCTCGACGCTGAACGACGCGAGCGGGTGAGAGGGAATGGCTCTGAGAAGCCACGGCTTCTCCTCTTGCAGGCAGGCCGCATAGTGACATGACCCAGCGAGACTCGAATCCGCCTCAAGTTGATTGGCTTGCCTTTGCAATTTATGGGGGTTGAGCCAGTAATCATCCCCTTCCAACAGAGCGATATACTTTCCCCGGCACGCATCGAATGTCGCAGCGTTGTTGAACATATAAGGAACTGTAAACGCACTGCGGGCCGGGCTGGAACGGTCCCTCAGGAAAAGGCGGATTTTGTCGGGGTGCTTCCGGGCATATTCCAGGCAGATCTCGCGGGTGCCGTCGGTTGACCCATCTTCGCCAATACAAATCTCGTATGGAAAATCAACCTCCTGCATCAGCACGCTGTCAATCGACTCCTTGATGAACGAGGCATGTTGATAGGTGGTCATAGCAATGCTCACCAACGGTTCCGCTGGAAGCTTCGAATGGTCACTGCATTCCGAGTCGCCGTTCGACGCCGAAGGGGTCGGGATGCCTTCAAGCCGGTTCATAGAATCTGTCTTGGATAAATCCTGTTAATTCTGAGACTCGTCCAGACCGCCATCACGGATTCTCAATTCACTCGTTCCCACGCGCCGCCCTGCTCGTTGTACCGCTTGATCACCCGTGCGGGCGCGCCAGCCGCCAAGGAAAAGTCAGGGATGGACGAATTAACCACAGAGTTGGCTCCGATGACACAGTGCTCGCCGATACTAACGCCCGGCAGCACGACGACATTCTGTCCCAGCCAAGTCTTCCGGCCAATGGCGACGGGGGCAATGCGATCGAGCCCTTGGCGCATGATGGGCAATTCAATGTTCTTAAAGGCGTGGGAATTGTCCGAGATATAGACATTGCGGGCCAAAAGAACATATTCACCGATCATCACTTTGCGCGCCGCCGAGATGGAGGCGCCCATGCCAATGCCGGCATGAGGCCCGATGAGGAGCTTGGCCTCGTTGCTCTCTTGGTCATCGGGAATCGTCTGAATCCAGCAATCCCGCTCGATCTGAGCGCCCTGGCCGAGAACGATTTGGTTGAGACCATAAAACCGAAATGGGGGTGAGATTCTCACTCCAGGGCCCGCTTCCTTGAACTGCGTTGAGAGCAAGATAGTAAACAGCCGGGTTCGGACTCTCGAATAGTGATGCAAAAGCGCTTCTATCGGTCCGATGGGCATGACAAAAGAAAGTGCTTAACCGTCTCTGGCTTACATCCGAATTCGAGCCCCATTATCCCCGGCCGCGACCCCAAAAAAAATGTCATTGACGCTCAACTAAGAGCCTGGAACGGCTCCGACCACTTTGAGGTTCGTGGGTGGCGCCAGAATGGTAGAAGCGATGTTGTTCGGACCGTTTGCGGCCAAGGTTGAAACCTCGCTGGACGACAGGACCCGATTGAAGATCCTAAAATCCCCCACGCTGCCATTCATGCCGAGAAAGGCGCCGCCGCGATTACCGATGGTCAAGGTCGAGATATTAACGTTCGCCAGAACTCGCGCGCTATTCGCACTGCCGTTCAAGTAGAGCTGGTAATTCGTTCCTGATGATTTGCTGACGGCAATAAAATACCATGCATTGGCACCTAAAGCTGAGGTGCTGTTTAAACAGGTTGAGCCATCGTAAAATCCCCACGAACTCGGTCCAACGAAAACGCCGGTGCCGGAACCTATTGTCGCCGCGTAGTTGGCCGAGCCAGGAAAAGAGGAATTGCAGACCCAAAAGGTCATGGTCCAGTCCCCGCTGTAATCGACGGCTGGGGAACAAACACCGTCCCCACTTGCATAAACCCCGTTATTGCTCGGGAAAGAAACGGCCTCGTTGCCGGCCAGACCATTCGTCCATTGCGCATTTCCTGTTAAGGTTCCCGTGTAACCGTTTCCACTGGAGTCTATCGCCGTGGTCCCGCTGGCTTGATCGAATTTGTACTGGACGAGCAGCCCGTTGGTAATGTCATTGCCACCGCCGCCGGCCACGAAAGCGCTGATCCCCGCGGCAGTGGGACGAGATCCGCTGGCGACAATCGTCGCGGCAGTGACCCCGCAGAGAATATTGCCGGTCGTGCCGGCTGTGGCTTGATACGCTCCAATCGTCCAGTTGCCCGTTGCCGGACGCGGGTTGCCGGCAAAGTCATCGGTAATACCCCAGGCCGTCAGGTTGGTGCCCTTGCCGACGGCCGCAGTATCACAGGAGAGCGGGACGAAGTTGGCGTTCAACTGCACGGGTGCCGTCACGCTGTGCGGATCAAAATGTGAACAAAATGCGCCACAACCCATATTCGTCCACTGCGCGAGCGAATCCACCAGTCCAGACTGCAAGACCGCTCCTCCGTTGGCGAAAACTATCTCATAAAATGAATTGGGACCTTGGTAATTGTAGAGGTTGTAGTCCGACCAGAGACTGCCAAAGCAAGCGGCTACGGCCTGCGGGTTAGCCGTCGAAGTGCCGGCGCTCGTATAGGTCGCAAGGGTGATGCCGGTTCCCGAAACGCAGATGTTGTTATAAACATAAAAATTGGCGCCGCCGCCGCCGATTTGACCAGTTCCACCAAGGACTCCGTTGGTTTGCCAGGCGATGGCCGTGTTGTTGGCCACCAGCACATCTGTGCCACCGCCCCCAATGAATCCGCCGCCGCCACTCCAGCCCAGCGGAGGAGCCAAGGTGGAAATGTTATTATAGACGCGAACGTGATTGGCCATTTGACTGTTGTAGAAGTCGAAGAACATCGCCCCGGTTCCCGCGGCATGGGACTGAGGGTGAAAACCGTGCTTGATGAAATTATAGGCAATGAGAATATTAGAAACACAGCCGCTCCGGTCAGGGGATTCGTTGAAAATGAAGATCGGATTGCGATGAAATCCCAATTCCACTCCATCGGGAGATTCAAACATATCACCGCCTTGCAGGGTGTTGTGGATGATCGTCACATTATAGAATAAAGGGTTCACCACCCCCCCGGAACCGACGATAATCCCATGGTTGTAGTTGCTCAACGTGCAACCCACCACCGTGAGATTGGAATTGGCCGGATTTCCATAAACACCTGAAATGCCGTTCTCACACCCAGTAAGAAAACAATTAGACACGGTCATCCCTGACCCGCTCCAGTATATGGCACAACCGTCCCCCGCGGCAGAATCGGGCTCCGAGATGGACTGCCGATTATACATGTTGCTCACGGTCAGGTTTTGAATGGTAACGTTGTTGATTGCGTTGGCATTAATCGCCCAGACACTGTTGCCATAATCACAAGTTCCGCCGTTTGCCACCACAGTTCCATTGTCCGTGAGTTGAATGAGGCCATTCACGCCGCCATCAATAACGAGATTGCTTCGTCCAGCCATGTACATCCAAATGGAATTGGCAGGCAACGTCGGCGCGGAGAACATGGCGTTTGGCTCGAAGTAGATTGTGATGGGATTGCCTGGCGTGCCGCTGCCATAGACTCCCATGGTGCTCGTGAACGTTCCCACCAAATGGACCGTCGTTCCGGGGCCGACCAGGTTTGGCCCCGCCCCCCAGTTGGCGGTGTTGTTCAGCCAAGCCAGGGGATGAGCGTCAGCCACGTCGGCGCCATTGGCATTTCCTGCCCCATTTTGGGAAACGTACATACTCTGAGCCTGCGCGACAACTGCAGAAACGCACAGGAGGAAAACGATAAATCTTTTCATAAAAATTCTTACATATCAAGGACTTGGCCATTAAAGCTGCCATTGCAGCAGGAGCCAAGCTTCACAAGATATAATTCTCACAATTAGTGTAAAGCAGCATTCACGCCAACTCATAGACAATTGTTTCCGTTCAGACCGGAATTTCCGCCTCCTCAGTTTCCACAGCGCTTTCCGTGGCTTCGGCGGGTGCCGGCTGCGCCAGAATAGCCGAGGTGGCGCTGGAAATTATAGCCAGAAAACCCCACCACATCACGAACAATTGGTCCCAATAGGTGTTGGAGAACAAAGCGCAAACATGCGCGAAAAGAACACACCCACAACACCAGAACAAGCCCAAAGCCTCCGGCTGGTTGTCGCTGGCCGCTTTCAGAGATCTACCTAAATAACTAAAACAATGGACCAGCAGCAGAATGACGAGAATCAATCCCGCCAGACCCGCACCCGCCGCGCAGGAGACATACAAATTGCACAAGTCTGCTCCGCCCCAGGACATTTGCGTCGCTCCCCAATTCCCCGTCTTATCGGTTCCCATTAGCCACCAATCGGACATGTGGTTGAAACATTGATCCATGAGATAAGATCGATACCAGCCATCTCCGCCCGTGACATCGCTGACTTTTGCCAAAATATACCAGATCGGAGCCTTCATGCAGAGCGCCAAGCCGACCAGCGCCACAACAATTCCCCAACGGACCCGCCGCATGTTCATGCGCAACGGCCAAAAGGCCAGGCCCACCAAGCCGCTTAAATAGGCCATCAGCGGTCCACTGGAATTTGAAGTGTAGGTCATAACGGTCGCGGCGATGAATCCCACAACCGCCGCCCGGCGCCGCTGGGGTCTAAAATACAACCAAACGAACAGTGGCATTAAGGTGGCCGCAAAGATTCCGACGGTGTGAGGACCCCGGAAGCTCCCGATGCACCGAAAGCGTCCTTCCCTCATCCATTCTGTCGCCTGCCCGCCCATCGCATTAAAGACATTGGTCCCGGTCTTGAACTCGTAAAGCATGCAGATCGCCAACGGAACAATGAGAACGGCGAATTTGGGCAATAATTCCTCAATGTCTTCCCAACTCGTAACGAGGGAGCGAAATACAAAATAAGATAACAGAATGTTATAGATGCCTCCGACTTGCTCCTGCCAAACCCCGAGTCGCAGGGCGGGCACACCATTTAGAACAATGGCAAAGGCGAAAAGCGTCCAATCGATTTTGTTCAGCTTCAGGCTGCGAAGCTCCCCGCGCATTAATATCCTGGCAAGGCCGGCCAGCAGGATAATCCGGTGGGCGAAAAAATTAAAACCACCCACGATGATCTGCTGGCCCTGAGTGATGTAGCAGATCGCCAGGAAGATTCCCAGCAACGCATGGCGCCGTGGCAGGAATAGAACTGCCGCGATACACGGCACGAGTAAAATGACGCCGACCAGATTCATTTAATCGGCTCTTGTTTTAGTATTCATCCTCAGAAATGAATGTGCTTGATGCTGGGCGATTACCTCGCGGTAGCAATCCAGCAGCTTAACACCGGCGGCGTCCCATGTCACTTCGGGGGCGAAACGCAAACCCGCCTCGCGCAGCCTTCCCAGCAAGGCGCGATCTTCGTGCAACTGGGTGATGTGCCGCGAAAGAGCTTTCACGTCGGCGATCGGATGCACCATCGCATTCTCCAGGTGGCGGCAAAGCTCCGTGCAAGCCTCGGAGACCAGCGGGACGCAGCCGCTGGCCATCGCTTCCGTGCAAACCAGGCCGAAGCCCTCTTCAATGCTGGGCAGCACCAAAACATCGCTCTGCCGCAGCAACTCGGGCACATCGTTGCGATGGTCCAATGTCTTGACGCTCGGATGGGCCAGCATCGGCGCCAGTTTCTCCCGGTAAGCGGGCAGAAATTCGCCGGCGATCAAGAATGTCCCGTCGCGCGAAGCGGGAGATTGCAGCCAGGCCTCCAAGGCGAAATGCAGCCCTTTGCGCACCGCGCAAACACCGACAGAGATCATGGTCAACCCCCGTTTGAGGTCGCGCGGTTGCGGGCTGGGATAAAAGATCTTCTGATCAAACCCGTAGATGTGGCGCGCCAGCTTCTCCCTCGCAAAGCCCTTGTCCAAAAAAGTCTTCACCACAAACTCCGAGGGGCACAAAAGCCGGTAGGCCAGGTCGTATTCCTCCTCCTCCTTTGCCAGGATTTCGGGATTGTAGGCGTGTTCATGATCGGGAGGCAGCGGCACTCCCAAACGCTGGCACTCCGCATTCACAACCGCGTAGGCGAAGCGGGTGTTCGCGTTGCACCTTTCCAAAACAGTGGGAATTCCGAGCCGGGCAGCCGTCTTAAGTGTATGAAGCGCGCCAATCGGCCAGGTGTGGACGATGTCAATCTGGCCGGCCATTTTCTCAAGGCGGCGCGCGACCAACCGGTCATGGGCCGCTCCGTAGCGCATCCTGCCGAGCAAGCGGTTGGGAACGCGCGCTTTGCCCCACGCCAAAGTCGGTTTGACTTTAACCTGTGGTTGCGCGGGCCGGACGAAGGAGGCTGGAAAAACAGTGATCTCAGCTCCCGCCGTGGCCAAGCCGTCAATTTGGTACCAGGCGGTGGTGCAGATTCTCCCGGCCCCCAATTTGAGAGGAAAACTGTATAAGACTCGCACTGGTTGTTTGCTTTTTTGCACGGATTCGAGCCGGCTTGAGCTAATCCGCCGGCATCAGGCTCAAGTGACGAGACTCCTCATTTCTTGCGAGCGAGAAAGAGCATTTGGAATCCAAGAAAGTCCTTGAAGGCTCCCATAGTCAGCCGGTTGAAGAGGGCCTGTTTCGGACCAACCGCTATGCGCATGTCCTCGCGCTCAACCACAAATGAGGCCTGCGAAAGCAGCCTTTTAAACGACAGGGTGGTAAAAAAGCGCAAGTGCGTCTGATCCATGATGCCCTCGGAAACGTACTCCCAATCGCCTTTGAAAACGAGGTTCTTCCAAACTTTCCAATAACGCACATTGGGCACACAACACAGAACCCGGCCCCCATCCTTAAGCCAACCGTGAATTTGCCGGAGAACTTTGCCCGGATCCTTCAGATGCTCCAAGACATCGCCACAAATCACCAGGTCAAAGTACTTCTCATAACCCAGATTCAGCTCCTCAATATCTCCAACATGCACCTGTTTGTAATGCTGTCTCGCTAGCGCGGCGGCTGGTTCAAAAATCTCGACCCCGCTTACTTCCACGGCCATGTTCGATGCCAAAAGCGCCTTTCCCACCGCGCCGGCGGCGCAACCCAAGTCCAACACCACGTTCTGACCTTCCGGAATGAGGTGAAATAAAAATCGCTTCTCTGTGTTGTAATACTCAGCATTTGGATCCTGGAACGCCTTATTCTTCATTTTGTAGCATCTCTCTGCATTTTCTATTTTCGCCGGTCGACCAACTTGCCGCGCTCAGGACTCAGGAAATGACGACTTCGGTCTGCCTGCCAATTCGCCTCAGGATTTGCCACCGCCAGCCGGGGGAGCGGAAATCGGCGCGGCGCCATCGACCCCGACGTTGGCCCGCGCCGATGAGGGCCACCTGGGCTGCAGAAAGGCCGGCAGCCAGCTCGCCGCCAAGAGGCCCAGGGATTTGCCGACGGAGGCGGGGCGGTGGCAATTGCCAACAGAGCGGAGCAACTGATCCCTGGCTTCCGCCGGCCTGCCCGCCCCCAAGAGCACCTTGGCGTAATTCCGGCGCTTCGTGGCGAAGGCAAGCGGAAATGCCTGGCGGAGGTCATGGACCTTGGAGTTTCTAAACTGCGGCTCCAGTTTTTCAAAAGCCTTGACCCACTGCGGCAGCATCTTCAAGCGGTTGGCGGAAAAGCTCGTCGCATGCAGTCGGTAGGCCACCAAGGGCGACTTGAAAAACACCACCCCGCCAAGTAGTGACACTTGATAAAATAGATAGGAATCCTCCACTCCATTGAATTGAAACGGCTCCGACCCGAGCTGGTTCAGGGTGGACTTCCTGACACAGGCAAAACTCATGGATCCAAAGAGACCGGTGGTGGTATTGTACCTCTTGAAAAAATCCGTCTGATTGATCCATTCCGCGTTGGCGCCACCCATATCGAGTTCCTGCGGCCAAACATGATCCTCGCCAGTGAAATCAACGTGGCCAGTAATGGTAGCCAGGGCATCGGGATAGTCCCGCATCAGCATTCGCTGTGCTTCGAGATATTTCGGGTGCCAGAGATCATCGTGGTCCAGGAACGCGAGGATTTCCCCCTTGGCCATTTGCACCAGCCGGTTGCGGGCGATGGCCACGCCGCGATTCTCCTGGCGCGCGATGGTGATTCGGTCCTTAAACCGTTCGATCCGCTCCAGCGTATCGTCCGTGCCTCCATCCCATAGGAAGATGATTTCATCCGGTTGGACGGTTTGCCGGAAAACCGACTCCAGCGTGGCCTCGATCGTCCTGGCTGAGTTATACGCCGGGATAAGAACGCTGATGGTCATGGCGTGGAGCAACGGCTGGTCTTGGCCGAGTCGGCAAAGTGGCGGTGCCACAACTCAAGAACGAGCAAAGAGAAAACCTCCTTGCCGCAGCGGCCATTGGCTTTTTGGGCGTCAAGCAGACGGGCCACTTGCCTGGGTTGAAAATAGCCGCGGTTCCTGGCACGGTCCGACAGGAGGATATCGCGCGCGCCGGCACTCAGGTCTTCGCGCAGCCAGCTATTGTAAGGGACCGGGAAACCGGCCTTTTTGCGGGTCAGGATTTCGCGAGGGAGCGCCTTGGCGAACGCCGCCTTCAGGGCGCGCTTGGTTTCGCGGCCTCGCACTTTGTGTTCCGCCGGAAGAGTCGCGGCGAATTCGAGCACCTTGTGGTCAAGCAGGGGAACTCGCAATTCCAACGAATTGGCCATCGTGATTTTGTCGGCCTTGACCAGCAAGTCGTCCGGCAGCCAGGTCTTGGTATCGACATAAAGCATTTGGTCCAGCAACGGCTCGTCTTTTGTCTTGTCCGTCAATCTGCCAATGAACCGCGGGGCCGAAACCGAAGCCGTCTCGCGCAAGAAATCAGGGGTGCAAAACCGCGCCACTTGCCGGTTGAAAAACATGGATGGCCCGGAACTGCGGCTGAAATATTGCGTGGCCAATGGCTGGCCGAGCGCTTCCCCATAGCGGTCAATTCGTTCATCGCCCATTAATCTTCCCGCCAGCGAAGCCCCCTTTCCCGCCGCCTTGGCAAAAGGCCCCGCCGCCGCGCCGATTTGGGCCAGGCGCATCATGTTCGGATAATTGGGATAGCCCCCAAAAGCTTCGTCGCCCCCTTCACCCGACAAGAGAACTTTGACGTGCTGGCGCGCGAGCTTGGAGATGTAATAAAGAGCGACCGCCGGAGGTTCGCAGACCGGTTCCTCCATGTGGGCAACATAGGCAGGGAGAAAGTCCCAAAAATCGCGGGAGGAGATGCTGAGGTCATAATGCTCCGTGCCAAACTGCTTTGCCGCCAGGCTGGCGAAAGGACGCTCGTCCACCACCTGGTCGCCGGCAAACCCGACGGTGAATGTCTTTACTTGTTTATCCGTTCCCTGCACGGCGAAATTGAGCACCGCGGAGGAATCCACTCCGCCACTCAGGAGGACCCCCACCGGAACGTCCGCCATCATATGGTCGCGCACGGTCGATTGGATGAGAAGATAAAGCTCTTCCACCACCTCATCGAAAGGTTTCGACCACCGTTCTCGCGTAAACTCCAAATCCCAATACTCACCCGTCTCGACCCGGCCATCCTCAATCGTTATGCTGTGCCCGGGAAGCAGCTTTTTCACGGATTGGAAGAGGGTGTTTTCCCCGGGAGCATAGTAAAAAGAAAGGGACTGGCGGATCGCCGGGAGCGAAACATCGCGCGCGATCGCGGGGTCAGCCATAATCGCTTTTAATTCGGAAGCGAAATAGAACGCGTTGCCCGTCTGGCAGTAATAGACCGGTTTGATGCCCACGCGATCGCGCGCGATAAAAAGGCGGCGCTTCCGGGAATCCCAGATCGCGAAAGCAAACATGCCCCGGAGTTCCCGCACGCATTCCTGGCCCAGCTCTTCGTAAAGATGGATAATGACTTCGGTATCGCAATGGGATCGGAAGACGTGCCCTTTGGCCAGCAAACGCTCCTGTAATTGCTTATAATTATAAATTTCCCCGTTGAAGACGATCCAGACGGTCCGGTCTTCATTGGTCATCGGCTGCGCGCCGCTGCCGAGATCAATGATAGAAAGGCGCAAATGGCCTAATCCCACCGGTCCATCCAGATAAATGCCCTGCCCGTCAGGACCCCGGTGCGACATGGGATCGAGCATCGCCTGAATTTGGGGCCGGTCCACCCTGCCAGCCGGATCAAAGAGTAATTTGCCTGCAATCCCGCACATATTATCTTCAGATTTTGCGCGTCCAGAGATTATCCTGGAAGGTCAACCGCCGAATTTGCTGCTGGCGAAAGTAGCGGATCATGGCCTGGTCCTCCACTTGTGGCGTGTTCTTCAAGTATCCGCTCAGGAATCCATAAAGGAGGCCCGCGGCAGCGACCCCATACGGCTTCTGCCAGAGACGGGTGAAGCACTTGAAAAGCATAAAGAGCGGATGGTAGCCGGAAATGTAATTGGCCAGGCCGTTTTTGACCCAATCCTTCCAGGCGCCTTGCGCCTGGCCGGTGGGGCGATGGTGGTGAACCTTGATTTCTGGAAAGCTGTAAGTGACCCAGCCCAGCATGTTGGCCTTGACCTCATCCACCGTATCCCAGCCGGGCGCCCGAATCAGGCCGCCAATCTGGTCCCAGCACTGGCGGCGGTAAATCTTGGTCGCACCCCTGACGTGAAAGGGCGGATCAATGGTCGATTCCGGAAGGAGTTCATTCTGGACCTTCTTGCAGACCATTCCTCCTCCAATACCAAGCTTGGCGTCCTTTTGGAAGCGGGCGAAGCATTGTTCAAAATAGTCCGGCGCCAACGTTAAATCCCCGTCCAATTTGACGACGTATTGCCATTCGGCCGCGGCGATTTGGGCATACCCGTCATAAAAAGCATCGACGACGCCCCCGCCAGGCTTGCGATACCCCCGGTCCGGCCGGTCAACCACGCGAATCCAGTCAAATTGCTTGGCTGCGGCGCGGGCAACCTGGGCTGTTTCATCACTGGACCCATCATTGACAATGACCCAGATCGCGGGGCGCAATGTCTGACGATGCAGCGATTCAATGGTAAAACCCAAATAATCCGCTTCATTGCGCACGGGACTGATAACCGCATAGGCGAAATTACTCACTGCCTCATGAGTTGGTCGCGCTCCACCAGGGCTGCGATGATTCTGCCCGCGGCTTTTCCGTCCCAAAGCGGAGGGACGCATCCCTGCCTCTCCTCGGCATGGAGAACGTCTCGAATATCCTCGGACAACCGGTCCAGGTGAGTCAATCGGTTGCTGCCCAGGGTAACAGTTACGGGCCTTTCTGTGTTCGGGCGCAAAGTCAGGCACGGCGTTCTGAAATAGGTGCTTTCTTCCTGCAATCCGCCTGAGTCTGTCAGGACAAAACGGGCGTTTTTTGTCAAATGAAGCGAATCATGATAACCGATCGGTTCGAGAAGGTGAAAGGCGTCATTGCGGGGCCGCGAGATTCCAAATTGCGCGAGCATTTTGCCGGTCCGCGGATGCAGCGGAAAGACCACCGGCAACCGCGCCGTCAAACGGCTCAACTGGCTCATAATGGCGCTCAGGGTTTCCTTTTGATCGACATTGGACGGGCGGTGCAGGGTCACATAAGCAAAAGACTTGCCTTGCAATCCGAGATCTTTCAACATCTGGCAGCTCTCCGCGCTGGCCATGTTGGCCACGAGCGCATCGATCATGACATTCCCCACCAACTTGATTCTAGCCGGCGGGATTCCTTCGCGTCTCAGGTTTTCATCCGCATCATCGGACGGCGTGAGAAGAAGATCGGCCAAAGCGTCCGTCACCATTCTGTTCACTTCCTCAGGCATCGTCCGGTCGAAACTGCGCAAACCGGCTTCCACGTGCGCGACTTTGATTCCCATTTTGGCGCAGACCAGGGCGCAAGCCAGGGTGGAATTGACGTCCCCGACAACCATGACCCAATCCGGCCTTTTCGCCAAACAAACCTGCTCGAACCGGCACATAATATCTGCCGTCTGGACGGCGTGGGTGCCGGAGCGCGCCGCCAGATTGATGTCGGGAGCGGCGAGCCCCAATTCCTGGAAGAAAATGCGGGACATTTTCTCGTCATAATGTTGCCCGGTATGCACCAGACGCCACTTGAGATGGACGGCAGCCCGGCGGCGATCGGCATTGTATGCCTCAGCGGCTTTGACGACCGGCGCGATTTTGATAAAATTAGGGCGCGCGCCCGCCACGATCAGCAGTTCAAGTTCTGTTTCCAAGTGCTCAAACGCGTTCCTGGCTCAAACGAATGCAAGAAGAGCTGAGAGACAATGAAGGCTGTCGAAGGCTGGCCTTGAGCTTCTTAAACGCCTTTTGCGGCAATGCCAGCCAGTCGTAACCGCCCTCGACTTTGGCCCGCAGCAGCGCCTCATCGTCCCAGGAATTGATAGGCAGGCGTTTCAAGCGGTAAGGATCATCGCCCAATTTGACCCGGCCCAATTCCGTGGTGACGCAGCAGGCATAGCCCGCCTTCATCAGATGGTCGCGGAATTTCTGGGCGAACCGGCGATTGCCTTGCGGGAAAGCGTAGGGATAGGCGAAGGCGGTGATGGCCTCCCCGAGTTGCTGTTCGATCTCCGTCCGCGAGTCTTGCAATTCGCGTTCGATCTTCTGGTCGGAAAGGCGGACCAATTCCGGATGGCTGACGGTGTGCGAGCCAAAGGTGATTCCCGCCTGGCGCAACTCTCGCGCTTCCGCCCAGGTGAGAGTTTCGTGGCCCTTAAAAAAATGGGCTTGGTCGCCAATAAAGGCGGTGGGCAGAAACATCGTCGCGGTAAAGCCGCAGGCTTGCAGGACCGGAAAGCCGTGGATCAAGAAGTCACGGAAACCGTCGTCGAAGGTAATCGCGACCGTCTTATTCTCCGGCGGGGAGCCGCCATGCAGCCATTCTAAGATTTGGGCCAGGCTGGCGCTTTTGAAGCCCTGGCCGGCCAGCTCTTCCATCTGCCGGCGAAAGATGGCCGGGGCCGTATTTATTTTATAGTACGGAGCAAGACCAGTTTCCGGGTCTTCGCACAGGCCGTGATACATCAGAATGGGCAGGCGCGTGCCATGAGGGCCAATGCCAGCCCGTTGCAGTGGATGGAAAAAGGCGGTGCTCAATTTCCGGTCAAAGCGCATGAAAGGTTTCCTGGCAGACGGGCTCGCTGGCTTTCTTGGCCTCCGCGACCCCGCAAAGGCTATCAATCAAATGTAAATACTCGTCCTTCCGGGTCGCCCAATTGTTTCGGGCCGCGTAATCTGAGGCGCGGGCGACTAAGCCCCGGCGGCGCTCCGGCTGAGAAATCAATTCGTACATGGCGTCGGCCAACGCTTCGTCGTTGCCCGAAGGGAAAAAGCGCACAATCGAATCGTTAAAATAGAAACGATCGATCTTGGTCTCGGAAACAATGACCGGGACCCCCAGGGACATGAATTCCATGATCTTGGTGCTATAGGCCTCATTGCCGAAGGAATCCGCGCGTTTGGGCACCACGCCCAGATCGGCGTTCGCCATGATGGCGGCGATCTGCCGGACGGGCACGGGATCAAAGAAACGCACTTTGTCGCCCAGCCCCAACTGGCTGGCCAGGGCGACGAGTTCTTGCTTGACGTTGCCGTCGCCATAAATATGAAACTCCGCCTCCGGGATGCGGGGACTTACTCTTTGGAAGGCGCGCAGCGCGATATCGACCCCCTGGTGCCATTGCAATCCGCCGGGAAAGATGATGATGAACTTGCCGCCGTTGCGCCGGCGCAACCCGTCCATGAAAATATTAGTATTGACGTTGTTGATGAAGACCGAGCAGCGGCCGGCCACCCCGGTGCGGGCGACGAATCTCTCCCGCCAGAGATGGTTGGAGATAATGACGTGGTCCGAAAACCGCGCGGCGGCGCGCTCCATCAACTTGAGCAGGCGCACGTTGAGATCTCGTTCGCCCGCGCCAAATTTGCTGGCATAAAACTCCGGGAAGAGATCATGGATGTCCAGGACGATCTTGGTGCGGCCGAGTTTGCAAAGCGACGCCGCAAAAACCAGAAAGTCCGGCATATTATGCACATGAATCAGGTCGTAGCGGGCGTTGGATTGCCGGGATGACACGCGCCAGGCAGCCCGCATTAAGAAACGGAGCGTCGGCAGAAGATAGGCTACCCTGGTTTGTTCGTCCTTGCGGAAACGGTCCTCAATGCGAAGGATGCGCACGCCGTTGAGCGTTTCGACTTTGGGCTGGTTATTGTCCCGGCGCAACGCGAGCACATCTACCGCGTCTCCGCGGCGCGCCAGTTCCTCCGCGTAACGCAAGACGCGATTGTCGGTCTCATAATAAGAGTAGCAGATCATGCAGACTCTTAATGACGAAGGGGCCAAGCGTTGCTCCGAGGAGGTTCCGTTTTGAGGGGACCGGAGCAGAATCTGGGGGCGGGTCATGGCGGAAACCTCTGGCGCCCCGGAAAGGGAAGTGACGGGCTCAACCGTGGATTTATACCAAACGGCCACTTCCCGCGGAAGGGCGGACCATCCCAGCTTCCCGTAATGCTCCGCGACGTGCCGCAGAAAATCCTCGTAGTGCGCGACGGGATATTTCCATCGGGTGCCCCCGCCCTGAAAACTCATGTAGTCCGGATGGGTGTTTAACAAGACCATTCCGCCGTGCTGGGCGATCCACTGGAGCTTGTGGAACCAAAGGTTGGGCCCCGGCTCGCCCAGAAGGAGAAAGAGGGTCGAGTCTTGCGGCAACGTGTAAGGCAGTTCAACGTAGCCGCGTCCGCCCGCGCCAGCCTGCCAAAATGGAAATATGGTATTGACGCCATCCGGCTGCGGCTCAAACGGGTCCGTATCGAAGGTGGAGGTATCGTACTGGATATTGAGGTCCGCCAGCCACTCCAGATTATGGAACATAAACCCGGAGCGAAATCCGACGGCGCCCCAGGCCTGGAGGTGCCGGTTAATGCGTGCCGCTCTTTGCGCGAATTGTTCCCGGCTGCGGTAAAGCATCCCATCATGGTAGAGGTCATGGACTCCCACCTCGAAACCATTTCGCGCCAATTCGTCCCGCAATTCAACCGGCACGCGATAATCACCCTCCGGGATAAAATTGAAGCAGGAGCGAAACCCCCATTTCTTTTCGATCTCCATTAAGCGAAGGCACTTTTGCAGGCCGTCCGGACCTTCCACATCGTGTGTCAATACCAGCGCAAAGGTTTTGCCTCCCGGCCACCCCGGCCACTTCGCGGGTGTCCGCTCCGAGCCGGGCAACACGGGCCAAACTGCGTTCATTTGCGGCCGTTTGCGACGCGCCAGCCAGCTCCGCAGTTTCAGCCTCGCGCCGTTGGGCACGAGCGGCTTGACGTGGTAATAAAAGGTGTTGCGAAGCACGGGAGGAAAAGCGACGCGCCTGGCTAGGAATCCACAACCGCCCCAACAATTCTGTCCTGCTCTTCTTCCGCCAAAAACGGGTGCATCGGCAGGCTGAGCACCTCCCTTGAGGCTTTTTCTGCTTGTGGAAAGTCTCCCCAGTGGCAGCCGAGACCGGCGAAGACGGGCTGCTCGTGCAGGCACTTGGGGTAGTACACCGCCGTCGGAATTCCCTTGGCCTTCAATTGTCCAGCCACGCCATCCCGGTCAGGAAGGCGAATGGTGTACTGCGCATAAACGTGAGTGTTGCCGGGCGCCTCCGCTGGCACAACGCAGCGGCGGCACAGTGCGGCCGAATAACGCCGCCCAATGCGGGCGCGCTCCTGGATCTCATGCTCCAGATGCGGCAATTTGGCCAGCAAAACGGCCGCCTGGACAGTGTCGAAGCGGCCGTTGGTGCCGAGAAACGGGTGATGGTGACGCCGCAGCCCGCCATGAGTGCTGATCGCTCTCATTTTCTCGGCCAGACTGTCGTCGTTGGTAAAAAGCGCGCCGCCTTCGCCGTAGCAGCCCAAAGGTTTGGCGGGAAAGAAACTCGTGCTGCCAATCGTTGTCACTCCGCAGCTGCGACGCCCGCCCTGCGTGGCGCCAAAACTTTGCGCGCCGTCCTCAATGACCGGGAGACTCTTTGCAGCCGCGATGGCGTTGAGGCGGCCATAGTCGGACATCTGTCCAAAAAGGCTGACGGGCAGGATGGCCTTGGTTCTTGGGGTGATGGCGGCCTCGACCAAGTCAAGATTAATATTATATGTGACAGGATCAATGTCCACAAAGACCGGACGCGCTCCCACCAATGCCACCGCCTCGGCCGTGCTGATCCAGGTAAAGGGCACGGTGATGACCTCGTCGCCGGGGCCAATCTCCAGGGCCCGCAAGGCGATTTCCAGGCTGGCCGTGCCGCTGGCCACCGTCACGCAATGCCTGACATCGACGTATTGCGCCAGGGCCTTTTCCAATTCGCCAACCTCCGGCCCCAGGATGTACTGGCCATGCGCCAGCACACCAAAAATGCGCCGGTCAATATCGGCCCGATAGCGCCGATATTGTTCCTTCAAATCGATAAACTCCATGAAAGGTAGGTCTGACAGCCCGGCAGTTGCCCGGGGCATGGAGCGGCTTCAGAAGTCTTGTTGCAGACGGCGCGGCAAATACTCCCGGCTCTTATTGAGCACAACGCCGACGTTGGTCTTGGATTCCGTCAGAATCTTGGTCGCCTGTTTGGCTGCCTCCTGGTCGGTCTTTTCCGATTCCACCACGAGCAAGACCATGTCCATAAAGCGGGCCAGCCGCGGCGTGATGCTGATCTGGCTGATGGGAGGCATGTCAAAAATAATGTAGTCATAATCGCTGGCCCGCATCTTGGGGACCAAATGGCTGAAACGCTTGGGCATGACCCGCGGCAATTTATCTGTGCCTTCGGCGTCCTGGGCGACATAAAGATTGCCCTGGCCCAGAGCGTCGCCCCGCTTGCCATTTTCGAACACTTCCTCCAGAGGGCAAGCCAATTTGCCTTTGAAAAAGTGATGGGCCTCTCCATCCCGCACATTCATATCCACCAATAAAACATTGCCCTCGCCCGTTTCTGAAAGTGAGGAGGCCAGTCCGGCGGCGGTGGTGGTCACGCCAGCCTTGGGGCCGCAACTGGTCACGGCGACTAATTTGGGCTTATGGGTCAGATTGATCATTTCAAAATAAGTCATGAGACGATCACGCAAGGTTTCAAAAAACGGATGCAAGGCGTGTTCCGGGTCCCAAGGCAAGATTTGCCCGTCGGACGGCGCCGCGACCAGCGGTTGGACGGACAATGGGTCATCCTTTGCCGGCCCACGCTCACCATTGGCCAGCAATTCCGGTTTTTTGCCTTGCTTGAGCGGCCGGCGCTTGCCGTTGCTTTTGAGTTTGGGAAGAGTAATGAAAAAGGGCACGGGGAGCTTGGCCTGGACCTCGGAGGCGCGCTTTAGGGATTGGTCAAGATAGAGTTCAATCAAGAACGGCAAGGCCAGGGCGAGAGCCAGCCCGGCGAACAGGGCAACCATGCTCGCTTTGGCCACCTTTGTCATGTCGCGCAGCGGCATGGTGGGCGACTCGACCATACTGATGCTGGAAACGCCCGCGGCTTGAATGGCCTGGGCCTGGTCCAGGCATTGTTGGGTATAGGCCAATTGTTTCTGATAAATCTCTTGCCGCCGTTGCAGCTCGATAATGTTTCCCTCCGCGCTGCTAATGACGTGTGATCTGGCCCGTTCGTGCGCCAGGTCGTTGGTCAAAACTTGTAAGCGGACCGCCATGGCTCGCTCTCTAAAAATTGCCTCATTCAGCGCAATTCTCGGGTCAACCGTCAAAGCGCCATTTGGAGTCGAGGAGTTAATCGTTGTTTTGACGGCCAGCAATCCGGGATACTGCTCTTCCAGGTGTTTGCTGATGCCCTCCTTCTCCACGATCTCGGCATGGACACCTTTTACGATGTCGGAGATTTCAGTAAACCCCTGTTCCAAAAACCGCTCTTCCGTCCTGCGGCCATTGGCTAACAAGCTGCTATTGTGCTGGTATTCCGCGATGACGGCCGGCGGAATTTGGCGCGCATCGTTGGTGGCAGCGGGCGCATTGGTCGAGGGCAACGCGGAGGATGGAGAACCTGAAGCTGCCATCAAGGCTTGCCGGTCTTTGATAATGCTGCCTGCCTCCGCCAATGCGGCCTCGGTTTCGCGCACTTCTTTTTCCAGTCCGGCAATGGCGTCCACATTCGCTCTGATGTTGCCGTCCAAAGAGCTGATACTCGCATTGCTCTTGGCCAGGCTTAAACTGGCTTGCGTCTCCCGGAGCTTTCCATCGAGGTCATCAATGTTCCTTTGCAGAAACTCGTGTTGATCCGGCTCGTGGATTTCCTGGTGCCGCGCTTTATACTTATCAATCAAAGTGGAGAGAACAAGCTGCGGCATTTGCGGGCTGGGATGGGTGAAGGAAAGAGTAATGATATCCGTGTCTCTGGCCACAGCGGTTTTGAGGTGCTGCTTAAAAAAGCTGGCCGCTTGCATTTGTTCGGCAAGGGCTTTGGATTTATCTGGTGTTGAATGGCCCAACAGTCTGGAGGCGCCGATCACATCCACCACTTGCGTGATAACATCCTGGCTGGTGAGAATGATTATCTCAGAATTGATGATGTTGTCCTCTTGATTTCCCATGCTGACGAATTGCACGTCGGAAGTGTCCCGGCTTTGGGCGACGGGATGGGTAGTGCCCACCCATTTGATGAGCAGTTCGGCATCAGATTGATAGGGTACCGGCCAGGCATGGCGGATGGAGACCGAGGTCCCCACAGCCAGCAGGGCCAACAACAGGATCAACCACTTATGGCGGAAGAGAATGTAATAAATGTCCCGCACCGTTATCCCTGGGGACGACGACGGCGGCATAGACGGTTTTGTATTCATAATAGTCGCTATTTCACGTGTGCCGCATCAAGAAAGGTGGGGATAGAGGATTGAGCCTGCCAGGCGCAACACCGGCATGGGAAGAGCGGCAAAAACACGGTTGAACCACCCTTCGACACCATCCACATCCACGACAAATTGTTTGGAACCAAAATCGTATTTTCCATATTGAACCTTCTCTTCACTCGCGCCCAGAGCCAGCTTGAAGCGCCGCAAACCATCATGAGACAAGGAAGTTCTCCCCAAGTTCAATGAATGCAGCCCTCGTTCGGCGCAATGCCGCATGGCCGACCACATCATGAGGTTATTCGGCCTCGTCTGCTGAAAACCGTAATCCGAGGCCCCGAATTTGTAGAAAGCCTTCCGCCCCTGCCAAAAAAACACCCCGGCCGCCAAGGGCTGTTGCTCGAGCCGGACCATGGCGATGAATCCCTGCCCCGTTTCGATCAGATGCCGTTGAATGTTCTGAAAGAAACGCCACGGTTGCGGCGGCAGGCCATGACGGCGCCGTGTTCCACCGTGCAGCGTGTAAAACGCCCGCATCGCGCCCGTCCCATTTTCAAAACTCACCCGCAACCCGCTCTCCTCAGCCCGGCGCACTCCGCGGCGGAGGGAGCCGTCCAGGTTCTTGCCCAAGCGGTCCGGGCCCACCGCCAAGTCAATCACATGGCTGTAAAAACTCAATGAGGGGGCGGAGCCTTCCCAGGCCGCGTCCGCGCCGCGGCATTCGAGGAATTTCCATTGCCGACGCTGGCCGCACGCCGTGGCGGCGCGGTAAAGAGAGGACGCCTGGCAGCCCTCCGTGTGGAGTGAGGCGCAATGATCCGTGAAAGGAAGCGAAACACCGCGGCGCCCTGTTACCCGGCTCGCCACTTCCATGACGGGCAAAAGTCCGGTCAGCCGTTTTCCTTCAAATTGCGCGATGTAGAACGGCTGATGGCCGTACGTTTCGCACAAGACCCTCGCCCAGGCTGCGCCGTGAAAAATTGAGCTTTGCCCATGCGCGGCCAGAAGCGAATCCCATCCAGGATGGCGGAGAGGGTTGACCAGGCTTGCGCCGGTGCTCTCACCGTCATTCTCCGAGACACGGCTGGCTTCTGGCATGGCGGCAAGCATCATGCCAAACAGCCCTTGACAGGTTTGCCGCTGCTTAAGCACGAAAGAAGAGAGCCGGCCACGGCTTGAATTTGCTCCTTGCTCAATTCCGGGAACATGGGCAGCGAGAGGAATTCCGCCGCGCAACGCTCTGCCACGGGAAAAGAACCTTTGGCGTGGCCGAGAAAGCGGTAGGCTTCCTGCAAATGAACCGGAATGGGGTAATGGATGGCGCAGGTCACGCCCTGGTTGGCCATGGCTTGCAAAACCTGATCGCGTTCCTTCACTCGCACCGCGTAAATGTGGTAAATATGGCGATTGTGCGGCGCGGCCAAGGGCGTGATGATCTCCTCTGTCTTGCTCAAAAGCTGGTCGTAAAGCAGAGCGTGCGCGTGCCGCCGAACATTGGAAACTTCCAATTGCTTTAGCTTGACACTCAGAACCGCTCCTTGAATGCCGTCCATGCGGGCGTTCCATCCCACGCGGGAGTGATGATACCTCTTATGCTGTCCGTGATCGCGGAACACCTGGATGGCGGAACACAGGTCCTTGTCATTTGTGATCACGCCGCCTGCTTCCCCGAAGGCGCCGAGGTTCTTGCCCGGATAAAAGCTGAAACAGCCTGCCACACCCATGCTTCCGGCTTTGCGGCCCTTGTAGAGCGCGCCGTGCGCCTGGCACGCGTCTTCTACCACGGGGATGCCATGCCGTCCGGCGATTTCCAGAATCGGATCCATATCGGCGCATTGTCCAAAAAGATGGACCGGGAGGATGGCCTTGGTTCGGGGAGTGATGGCGCGCTCCAACAATGCCGGGTCCATCGTGTAGGTCTGCTCGTCGATATCGACAAAGGCGGGCCGCGCCCCGCAGTAACTGATGGCTTCGGCTGTAGCCATGAAAGTGCTGGGGACCGTCAGCACTTCATCTCCCGGGCCAACGTCCAGCGCCAGGAGAGCGAGCCAGAGTGCGTCGGTGCCGTTGCCCACGCCAACCGCATGGCTGGTTCCGCAATAGCGGGCAAAGTCTCGCTCGAAAGCGGCCACGAATGGCCCTCCCGCGAAGGCGTTGGCGTCGATCACGTCCCGAATCGCGGCGTCTAATTGCTCGCGAATCGGTTGATGATGCGCGCTAAGGTCTAAGAAGGGTACTTTCATAGGTGTTTTTAGACAGGGTTGCTTCCGGACTCGCCATGCGCAGAACCCGGGCCGGGTTGCCGGCCACGATGGCGCCAGGCGGCACGTCGCGCGTCACCACGCTGCCGGCGCCGACGACCGCACGGGCGCCGATTGTAATGCCGCAAAGGAGGGTCGCTCCCGAGCCGATGGAGGCTCCTTTCTTGACCACGGTGGGGACACACTTCCAATCCGCTTCGGTCTGGAGTTGTCCTTCACCATTGGTGGAGCGAGGGTAAAGATCGTTGATGAAAGTGACGTTGTGGCCCACGAACACTTCGTCTTCCAACACTACGCCTTCGCAAATGAAAGTGTGGCTGGATATTTTACAGCGGGAACCAATCCGGGCGCCTTTTTGGATTTCGACGAACGTTCCGATTTTAACGTCATCGCCGATCTCGCACCCGTAAAGGTTGGTAAAGCCAAAGATGCGCACCCCGTTGCCCAGCTTGACGTCGGGAGCGATTTGGCGAAAGGCTTGCGCCTCTGGCTGCACGTGTCTCATGGGGGGATGATTCTTAGACAGGGATGCGGGTTTCGGACAGGGTGGCCGGGGCGTGATGGCCCTTGCCGTTCTTCTCCTTGCTTTCCCGGCCGTTGGGCGCGCCGTTGGCCGCCTGCGGACGCAGTCCCTTCGTCTGCTGCAATGAAACCTGGCCGCCTCCGAGCTGAAGAGACTGGGAAGAGGCTTCCAAGATCCTGACCAGTTCCAACCCCTGCTCCCCGTTGGTCAACGGCTCCTTGCCCTGCTGAATGCAGTCAAGAAAATGCTGGCACTCGGTCTTGAGCGGTTCCTCCTGCTTGATGTAAGGCGAGTAAGTGTCGCCGTAGTGGTAGGCATAGTGGAATTCGGCGAACGTATCATAATGCGGCGGACGTTCGACCCGCGCGTCAAAAACCCGGATTTTTTCCTGCAACGCCACGTCGTCATAGACAATCATCCGCTTGCTGCCGACGATTGTCATCTCCCGCACTTTGCGCGGGTCCAGCCAGCTGCTGTGAATAATCGCCGACCGGTCCTTGTGGAAGGTCAGGCTCATCGAAGTCACGTCTTCGATTCCTGGAGTCACGTGCGCGCTGCCGCGGCAGTTGACGCTGATCGGGTAATCTTCCAGCAGATACAGAACAATCGAGATGTCATGCGGCGCCAAATCCCAAGCCACATTGATGTCTTTTTGGAATAAACCCAAGTTGAGGCGGCGGGCGCAAATATAGCGGATTTCGCCCAAATCGCCCCGGTCCACAATCTCCTTGATCTTCCGCACCGCCGGCGAATAGAGGAAGGTATGCCCGATCATTAAGACCAAGCCGTTTTTTTTGGCGATCTCGACCAGCTCCGCGCATTGTTCGACGGACGAAGCCATGGGCTTTTCAATGAAAGCATGTTTGCCGGCGAGCAGCGCCGCCTTGGCCATGGGATAATGGAATTTCACCGCCGTGGCGATGACCACCGCGTCCAGCCCCACGCCGTTGAGCATGTGATCGTAATCCGCCTCGCCCTCCACGTCGGGATAGAGAGAGGTCAGATGTTGAAGGCGGTCCTTGCTGATGTCGCACATCATCCTTAACCGGCAGTCCGGCAGGGAACGAAAATTCCGCACCAGATTGGGCCCCCAATAGCCGCAACCAACGACGCCAACTTTGATTTCTTTTGACATAAGTTTATCCTTTTTGCGAATAACTACTGGTTAGCAGGTACCGTTCCGGTAAATTGTCCAGCCTCCTTCCAACGTTTCTCTGCTGGCGGCTGGAGCGGAGAAATGCCCTGGATTTTCATTTCCCACACCAGCCTCAAGATCGCTATCGGCGTCCGCGCGATGATTTTCAAGTCCATCCACGGCGACTTGCGCTTGACATAGAACAAATCCAAATTGATCATTTCCTCGAAAGTCGTTTTGTTCTTGCCGCTGACCTGCCACAAACCGGTCAAACCCGGCGGCGCTCCGCAGCGGCGTTTGTGCCGCGGGGAGAGCAAGTTAAACTCGTAGGGCGTGCAGGGACGCGGCCCGACCAGGCTCATCTCTCCCCACAACACATTGAAGAGTTGCGGCAACTCATCCACCCCCATGGAACGCAGCAGCAACCCGCCGCGAATGAGCCGGGAATCCCCTCCGCAGTCCAGTTTGCGTGTCGGGCGGTTGGAGGTCATCAGCTCCTTTAGATGCATCTGATGGACGGTGACGTCAGAATTGACTTTCATCGTCCGAAACTTCAAACACATGAACTCCTTGCCGTAATATCCCACTCGCTTCTGCCGGAAAAAAGCCGGGCCAGGTGAAACGATTTTGATAAAGGCTGCCAGGATTAACCCCACAGGGATGAGGAAGGGGAGGGCGATCAGAACGCAGGTGACGTCGAGGACCCGTTTCCATCTTGGAACCCTGGGAATCGTCTGTTCCGCGGACGGAATGGGCGATGCGACACCAGCATGACCCGGTGGCATTTGCAATTCTGTTTTTGGCATGGATTTGGTTGGAACCTCAACAAAAGGTTCCGAAATGGGATTTGAAGACGGTCGGCCCTGGGGCGCGGCCCAGTGTCAAGATTAGATAAGATCAGTTTGAAATAAGATGCGGGTCGCCCAGGGTCACAGCCCTGCCGGACAGCCTGAAAAGTCCGTCCGAAAGTGACATCCCCGAAACGTCCCTCTGCTAGCTTTCACACTAATCCGCGATCCGGCTGACAATCCCACGATGGGCCACAGCCAGTGTGCTCAAGCGTTGCGTGAATCAAACTGCGTTCCCCTTCAACCACAGACCAATATCATGACAATCGCAAAAATGCAAGTAAAATGCTCCGCACTTGCTGGCGTGTCTCTGGTTCGCCAACTTTTTTTACTCTAACCCATTTATTGCTGTTGCCCTGATAAAACCCCAGCCGCCGCTATGCTATGCCCTGCTCCATCCCGCCACCGTGACATCTGGGAATCCAGGTGTCGCCAGGAGGGGAAGACGGTCGGCCGCGCTCCGGTTCTCCACTTTCAACGATTTCCGGTCAATCTCTGCCAAGGTAACTCTTCCTAAGAAGTCGAGCAGGATTTGTACCCTTTGCCCCGCTGATAATGTCCGAACCACTCTCCCTGAGAAGCCCATGAATGAGCCCTCTACGATGGTCGCCTCCGCTCCAGGGACCACTCCATCCTCCACAACCATAGGGGCTTCCGACTCAAAGCACTGCTTTAATTCAGCAATGGCTTCGTCCGGTACTGCCGGTATTTTCTTGCCAAAATGAACCAGACTGCTGATGCCCGTGACATGCCGAATCTCATCTATGCGAGTTTCAAGCACACAATGAATGAAGATGTAACAAGGAAAGAGAGGTTCTACGACCCGCATCATCCCGCGCTTAGTGGCCCGCTCCAGGCGCAACCGCGGATGAAAGACCTCCAGACCAAGCCTCTTGCTCACGTTGGCGGCCGCGATATGCTCGTGCTTTGGCTTGGTTCTGGCACAATACCACAATGGGACGCTGATGAGCGGTTGTCGCATATTTAGCAAGAGATCATCTGGGGCGGCGATGCCAGCACAACCGGCGCAAACACCCCCAATGAGCGCTGCCCGACTCTGGACAAGGTTTTGGCCATCACACGCATTTTCGTCGCTTTCACCGGCAAATTGCGAACCTGTTTTTTTCTGTAAATATCGACTTTTCTTCTGCCGTTTGACCCAAATCGACTCGTAGCTCAAACTATTACACTAACGCACCCTTCACCGTCAAGCCTCTTTTTGCCCCCGTTTTGTCCCGGTTTTCCCCTAAAACGTTGTCAGGCGAGTGCCTAAAGCCACGGCAAGGCCACGCTTTCGCCAAGACGTGCCGACAAACATGCGCGGGTCCTTTCGCGGGCCCTCTTCCTACGAATCAACCGAGCAGTCAAGGGGAATACTGTTCCCCATCATTCCTCATCGGTTTTCCTCAGTCAACTTATTAGCAGAGCGCGACGTTGGCAAGCGATTTAGCGCTCGTCTCCTCTTTCGTTTGAAATCCGGCCGCATTTGGTATATGCAAAGCCGATGCCGACTTATGAATACGTCTGCTCCAAGTGCGAGCACCATTTTGAAACGGTCCAACGGATCACTGCCAAACCGCTGAAAACCTGTCCCCAGGATCTGTGCCATCTCAAACCCTGGGGCAAGGGCAAAGTTTCCCGCGTCATCGTCGCCGGCGGCGGCCTGATTTTTAAAGGCAGTGGCTTTTACACCACCGATTACCGCAGCGAGAGCTACAAGGAGGCCGCCAAGAAAGACGCGAATTCCGCCGCCAACTCCGCTTCTGCTTCCAGCAAGAAGGAAACCAAAAGCGATGGCGCGACCGCGGCGAAAACCTCGGCGCCGGCGCCTGCTCCGGCGACCAAGCCTTCCGCAACCGAGAAAAGTTAATGCGCTTCCAGCGCGTGGTCGATTTCCTTGATCGCTAAACGGATGTGCTTGTGCTCTCCGCCGCCGCTCTCTTCCACGATGTCATGCAGGTTGCGCCGGGCTTCGCGCAGGAGGGCGTCGGACCAATGCGGGCGTTCTCCGCCGTAGCCATCCCCTTTGAGGTCCATGCCCATGATCCGGCCAGCCTTGCGGATCTCTTCCATCGCCTTGACGCGGTGGCCGGCATAATCGTGGTCGGCCTGTTCCAGAATCCAATATGCGTGGCGCAGCTTCTTCCTTTTGGCCTCGTCCCAACCAACTCGGTCAAGGGAGGGCGATTGGTAGGGCGCGATGCTGAGGTCCGACGGAGCCGTGGGCGAAGAGGCTTGGTTCGCCGCAAGACTTAATGGCAGGATTGCTATTCCAGCCGCAAAAGAGAGAGTTTGAGCGATAGTCCGCAATTTCATAGAATGATTGACCTTTCTTTGTTCCGCACAATATCTTCTCGCCAGAGCTTGTCAAGGGAGCGGTTTTCCCCGTGTGCGATTAAATCAGTCGGCCAGTTTCAGGATGGATTGGCAGCCCCCCTGCCCGCCGGAGCGCCGAGCGCGGAGTGACGCGCCCTGCCCTGCCCGGCACTTTTAAGCGCACTCGTTTTCCCCATTTGTGGCTCAAGCCCGCGCCCGCTTTCGCCCCAATTCGACTTTGAGCTTGCCCAGGGGCAGGGTGTTGATGACATCGTCCGCTCCAAGCCATCCCTTGCGCGCCACCCCGGCGCCGAGCCGGAGAAATTGCGCGTTCTCAAGGCGGTGGGCGTCGCAATTGATGACGCATTTGACGCCTTTCTCCTTGGCGTAGTGCCAAAGCCGCCAATCCATGTCGAAACGGCGCGGATTGGCGTTCAACTCAATCCAGGTGCCGTTGGCGGCGCAGGCGTCGATCACCGCTATCTGGTTGACTTTATAGGCTTCGCGGTCCAGCAGCAGCCGGCCTGTCAAATGCCCCAGGATGTGGACGTATGGATTTTGCGCGGCGGCGATGAGGCGTTTGGTTATTTCCGCCTCGGTTTGCGTAAAGGCCTGATGGATGCTGGCTACGACTACGTCCAACTGCGCCAAAAGGTCGTTGTCGTAATCCAGCGCGCCGCTGGAGAGAATATCGACCTCCGCCCCTGTCAACAGCCGGATATGCGCACCGTCGTCCTCCAACTTGCGGTTGAGCGTCTGAATCTCCTGTATCTGCTGGCGCAAGCGCTCCGGTGCCAGTCCGTTGGCCTGCACGGACGACTTGGAATGATCGGTGATGGCCCAATAGTCGCACCCCAGCTCTTCCATAAAATCCGCAATTTCCCCGAGTGCATCCCGTCCGTCGCTCCAGTTGGAATGATTGTGGAGCGAGCCCTTCAACTGGGTCCATTCCAGGAGCCGGGGTATTTGGTTCTTTTCCGCGGCGGTAAATTCACCGGCATCTTCCCGCAATTCCGGCGGCACGAAGGCCAGGCCAAGCTGCTGGAAAATCTCCTCTTCCGTCTGGCAACGGACTAAAAGATCAGGGTCGCGGGTTTCCACCTCCGATTTAAACAACCCGTACTCGTTGAGCCGCAAGCCCCTTTGAATGGCGCGCTGGCGCATCACGATGTTGTGTTGCTTGCTGCCCGTGAAATAGGCCAGCGCAAAGGGAAATTCCGCATCGCTCACCACGCGCAAATCGGCCTGGAGACCGTCCGGAAGGATCACGCTGGCCTTCGTTTCCCCTTTGGCGCTGACGCTGACCACGTCTGGCAAATGCGTAAAAAAGTCAAGAACAGCGCCCAGCTTCCTGGATGATGCCAGCAGGTCGATGTCGCCGATAACTTCCTTAAATCGCCTCAAGCTGCCGGCGGAACTGCACCGCACCACATCTGGATGCCCGCGCAAGTCCTCCAGAATCGATTCCGCTGCCGAGAGGGCGTCGAAAAGCAAATGTTGCGAGGCGTATTGGCGGCGAAACCGGATGCCATCGAGAATTTTGTCCTGGGTCTTTTGGCCGAAACCGTCCAGTTCCGCGACTTTGCCCTCCAGGCACAATTTTTCCAACTGTTCAATGGTGGCAATGCCCAGCTTCTCGTAAAGCGCTTTGACCTTTTTGGGGCCCAAGCCGGGAATGTGCAGCATTTCCAACAGACCTGGAGGGAATGATGCTTTGAGTTCGTCGTAGTAAGCCAGCGCCCCGGTGGTGGCCAATTCGGTGATTTTTTTTTGCAGCGCTTCCCCGATGCCCTTTATTTCACTCAGCCGGTTCTCCGCCAGGATGACTTCCAGTGGCTCCGTAAGGCTTTCCAGCGTCCGCGCCGCGTTGGCGTAGGCGCGCGTCTTGAAAACGACTTCGCCTTTTAGCTCCAGCAACGTTCCAATTTCCGACAGAATCTCCGCAATCCGGCCTTTGTCCATATCGAAATATGGGGCTCAGCGCGGGAAGTTTAAAGCGGTTTTTGCATCGGTTACCGCGGCATGAATGGGACAATCCATCCTAACTGCAACGCACGACGTAACCGTCAAAGCGCTGGGGCGCTCCGAAGCGGCCTGAGGGCGATAGCCAATTGGCGCGAGGGACGCCACGACCGGAAGCTCAGGAGCTTGCGCGGACGCAATTTGCGAAGGCTGAGGCGCTCGCCGCTGGAATCCGGCGGCGGTTCCACGCCAAGGTGAAATCCGTCTTCATCTTCAAACCCTAGCGGGGCTATCCGGTCCATGACGACGCGGATGTTGGCCAGAACGCTCCGGCATGAATAGTCGGAGCCCAGGGCCACCGCGCGATTGTTGAGGCGAAAAACCGATAACTTAATGATACGAGTCATGCTGGCACCTTAAAGGTGCCGGCCAAGATTCGCCTACCCTATTTTGTCAAGCTTCACACAATAATTGGCTATGTGCCTGTTAGACGAGAAGTCTAACAGGCCTTGAATCAAACAGAAGTCCGTTGCAGGACAGGGCCGCGGGGCGCAAGTATCTCGCGCCTTAACCGCCTTAACCCTTGTAGATGGACATGATTTTGCCCAGGAATTGCACCGCCGCGTCTTTTTGACGCTGGAAGGAATTGCGGCCCATGATGGAGCCGAAGCCGCCGCCGTCGCGAATCGCCGTAACTTCCGTGAAGACAGCCTCATCGGTGTTGGCCGCGCCGCCGGAGAAGATCACGATGCGCCGTCCGTTGAAGGCGCATTGCACAACGTGTTTGACTCTCTCGGTCAGGGTGGAAATCGGAACTTTTTCCTTTTCATAAACCTTGCGGGCCGCTTCCTGTTCCAGGTCAGCCGAAGGCAGCTTCACTTTGATGATGTGTGCGCCCAATTCCGCCGCGATGTGGGCGGCATAACCGCAAACGTCCATCGCCGTCTCACCCTTCTTGCTCAGAGAGGAACCGCGCGGATAGGACCAGACCACCACGGCCAAACCGTTTTTCTTGGCCAGGGCGGTGGCTTCGCGCAATTGTTCATACATTCTCACCCGCTCGGTCGAGCCAGGGTAAATGGTGAATCCAATGGCGGCGCAGCCCAAGCGCAACGCGTCTTCCACGCCGCTGGTCAAGGCCGGCAACGGGTCCTTTTCGTCCAGGAGGACATCGTGGTTGTTGATCTTGAGAATCAGGGGAATCTCGCCCGCGAAATCGCGCGCTGCCGCCTCGATGAAACCCAAAGGGGCGGCATAGGCATTGCAGCCCGCGTCGATGGCCAATTGAAAGTGGTATCGCGGATCGTAGCCGGGTGGATTGACGGCGAAACTGCGCGCCGGGCCGTGTTCAAAGCCTTGGTCCACAGGAAGGATCACCAACTTGCCCGTGCCGGCCAATTTGCCGTGATTGAGCAACTTGGCCAGGTTTGTCAAGGTCCCCGGGTTATCGCTGCCGTACCAACTGAGTATTTCTTTTGTTCGGGATGTATTCATAATCATTTATTTTCCGTCGGACTGTCGTCCATAAGTTGCGCAAATATACGCAACGCCTTTGAAGAGGCAAGAAATTCCGCAAGAGTTTTTCCAGCCTTGGCTATAAGTATTTGCTCAGTAATGGCTTCAATTGCGCCTTGGTCTTGGCAGGCCACAGTTTTTTGTCCGTCATGATGGCATTTTTGAGGGCCTCGTGGCATGGCCAGGCGGGTTCGGAGGGAATTCGCGGGATCACACGCCCCAGGATCGCCTTGGCCCGGCTGGCGTTCTTCATCAGGTTGGCAATGACCATTTCCACCGTGACATGGGCTTCATCGGCCTTCCAACAATCATAATCGGTGATCATCGCCATCGTGGCGTAGGCCATCTCTGCTTCGCGGGCGCATTTGGCCTCGCCCAAATTGGTCATGCCAATGACGTCATAACCCAGTTGATGGTTCGTCATGGACTCGGCGCGGGTGCTAAAAGCCGGGCCTTCCATATTGACATAAGTGCCGCCGTTATGGACGCGCGCTCCTTCGCCTCGGGCGCTTTGAAAGAGCAACTCGCGCAGTTCCGGGCAAATCGGTTCCGCCAGCGCGACGTGCGCGACGATCCCGCGTCCAAAAAACGTGTGTGCCAAGGACTGTTTTGTCCGGTCCACGAACTGGTCCACCAGGACAATGTCGCAAGGTTTGTATTTTTCCTGGAGCGACCCCACCGCGCTAACGCTGATGATCCAGTCCACCCCCAGTTTTTTCATGCCATAGATGTTGGCACGATGGTTCAGTTCGCTGGGCAGCAGCCGATGCCCGCGGGCATGCCGGGGCAGAAAGACGACCTCACGCCCGGCCAACTGGCCCGTCAAAAAGTCATCGGACGGCTCGCCAAATGGGGTTTTGATCTTGACCCATTTTTGCCTGGTAAAACCTTCGATATGATAGAGCCCGCTGCCGCCAATGAGACCAATCCGATGTTTCGTCATGGCCAGACGATATACGGCTGGCCCGGAGGGTTCAAGGCGGGGAGAGATTACGGCTTGCGAAACCTTTCCAGCTCGGCAATGAAAGCCCGCGGTCCGCCGGACAAATAGCCAGCCTGCCGGCCAACTTCTTTTCCGTTGGGCTTTAAAGCGACATAGGTTGGGAAACCATCCACTTTGAATTTCGTCTGTAATCCTTCGTTCGCCTTCTTGACCAAATCGCTCTGAGGTTTGTTATGGGGAAGTCCACCCTCACCATCACCAGATTGGTTTTGGCGTAACTGGCAAATTCCGGCTTGGACAAAACGTCATCGTCAAACCTAGTGCACCACATGCACCAATCGGAACCGGTGAAATCCAGCAGCACGATTTTATGTTCAGCCTTGGCCTGCCGCAGTGCTCCCGGCAAATCGGTGGCCCATGGCAGTTCGGCCACACGCTTGTCGGAGAGTATGGCCGCGGGGTCCTTGCGGGCCTTAGCCCGTTTAGCCGCCAGTAATTGGCCGGAAATCTGCATGAACTCGTCGAATGATTTGGCGATTTTGATGTCGCCTTGTGGCAGAATGAATTCCTGATCTGGAATGGGCTGGTTAATTTCCACTTCGTCATAAAGCCAGTCTTCCAATTCTTCACCCCGATGATTTCGCGTGATTTGACCAATCGCGACGCCGTCACTTTTCCTGAAATAATAGTCCGTTTCAGATTGAATGAAATTTCTAAAATCTCCGCCAGCCCATGCTTCTTGTTCCTTCGTGCCGTCCTTGTAGTAAATAGCTTTGATCGCATCCAAAAACTTTGGAGTCATCGAACGGGCGACGACAATGCAGTCGTTTGTGCCGACCCTTTTCGATTGGAGAATTTTGCAGTCGTAAGGACGATTGAATTTGTCGGCAATTGTCTTTTCCAAATCCTCGCCGTCCGCAAATTCCGATTTGATGATCTGGCCGTCGCTGAAATGGTAATGCCCGCTTTTCAGTTTGTAAACCGTCCGTTGAAGCTTCTCTGTCACATAGACTTTTTTTGTCTCGACGAAACCGTCGGAATTTCTTCGTTGGAAAAAGTCTGTTCGCTCGTTACGATTGGTTTTGGCGAACAGATCATTAATCAGCAGGTATGACGCGCCAATTTTTTTAGCATAAAAAAAGGTCAGGTTTTGATTTGTCGCCAGGGCCTTGGCCAGAACTTTTTCCGGCGATTCTTGCAGCCACCAAGCGTCCGGCGAAGATCGCGTGCATGAACACGGTTCCACTAACGCTGCCAAAACCAGCAGCCAAACGAAGAGCAGCCCCCGGCAAAGGGTTTTCATTAGCTTCAGCATTCATTTTACACATCGAATGCCCGCCGTCCAGGATAATCTGGAGGTCTTGGAGGGATCGGCGGTATCTCGCCTTCTTGGTGCGTCGCTCTCCCCTTCCGGCTCCGCTAGGAGCTAAATCTCTCAAGAAACTGCTTGCGCAATTGGTTGTTTGACAACAAGTTCGAATCCCATCACGATCGCGGCCTTCTTCAAGGCAGACAACTTACGGTCTTGGTGTCGCTTCTCATAGTCTTCCAGCCCTTG
>JBKQWF010000055.1:0-3677 GCA_052139695.1 Limisphaerales bacterium | reverse complement strand
GGCCATTCACCGTCTGCGGCGCCGCCTTCGTGACGTGATCAAAAATGAAATCAGCCACACGGTCAAGGACCCCGCCGACATCGACCGCGAGATGCACGATTTATTGGAAGCCTTGCTTTAATCCTAGCCAAAGTCATTTGAGATTTGGGCGTTGCGACAGCAACGCCCTACCCAAAATGGTGGGGTGGCGCTGCCGCGCCGCCCAAATGCAAGAGGTAATTCGACGGGCGCCTCAATTGAGAATCTAAGGTCGAAACTTTTGTAAACGGGCGGTTTTATTAGAATCAGTGCCTGATACATTAACGATAGTCTGCTGACGTATCCAAATCGTGAAACCGATCAGAGCGAAAACACCCGTCGGCGGCACGCTGGCGGAGGCGGTCGAGACGACCGCGATCCCCGGAAATAGGGATGCCAGGAATCAGCCAAAGACGCTTGACACCAGGCCGCAAGCGCACAATGTTAGGGGTATGAGGACGTTCGCAGGTGTCGTGGGTGGGTTCATGTTTTGCTTCTTCATGGCGGCGTCTGTCCTTGCCCAGGAAGACTCATCTCCCCCTGCGGATGCGCCGTTGCGTTCGCCGGAAGAATTAGAACAATTGCTCGGTCCCATCGCCCTTTATCCTGATCCGCTCATCGCTGAAATCCTCCCCGCCGCGACTTTTCCCAGCCAGATTGTGATGGCCGACCGCTATCTGAGCGAAGGCGGCAGTACAACTGAGATTCCCAGCCTGGGCTGGGACGCCAGTATCATCGCCCTGTCCCATTATCCTACCGTCGTCAAATGGATGGACGACAATCTCGCATGGACAACCCAGCTCGGTGAAGCCTTTGCCAACCAGCAGAGCGACGTCATGGACGCCGTCCAGCGTCTCCGCGCCGAAGCTGAGAACCTTGGCAACCTGCCTAATACTCCGCAGGAGACTGTGCAGAATGCCGACAGCGACATCGAAATCGAACCGGCAAATCCTGACGAAATGTACGTGCCGGATTACCCCCCGGGGATGATTTATTACCAACCTGGCGTTTATTGCACCTTTGGGCTCGGTTTGCCGATCGGAGTGTGGCTGGGCTATGATTGGAACTGGCGCGGCCATGGGCTCATTTCCTGGGGGCCGGGACACCTGCGTCCTCACAACTGGTGGCATCAGACGCCACTGCAACGTCATAATTACATCACGGAGCATCCCGCCCCTGCCTGGCATGGCGGTCACGGAGGCGGATTTGCGGCCAGCCATTTTGACCGCGGCTTTGCGTCGGACGCTTCCCGGTCCTACATCCAACCCGCGTTGCCGCGCACCGACGGGCCTCGCGTGATTGCGGTGCGGCCAGCGCCAAACCGGATCATTCCCGACCGCCCGACAGAAGCCTTTCGCTCTCCTGCGCGTGAGTCTGCTCCGATCGAGAATCGCGCCTTCACCTCCCATGAGAGTGTTGGAGCTTTTGGGGGTTCCCAAAGCGGACGAGAGGCACACGAGTCCAGCATCCGCGGACAAGCCAGCCGCGCGGAGGCCGCACCCGTTTCTCACGGGGGAGGAGGCGGCGGCGAACACGGTGGTGGCGGCGGTGGTGGTGGTGGACACGGTGGCGGCGGGCGAGGTCGCTGAAATTAGAGCATGAAGGATTACGCTTACAGATGTGGTGGGGTGGTGGTTATTGTCTCAATGTTCTGGCTGGCAGGGACGTTTCCAGCCGGGGCGCAGGAACGGTTCACCAGTTCAGACGATGCCATTAAGGCGCTGTCCACCGCAGTCAGCAACAGAGACACAAACACAATCAATCTCATCTTCGGGCCGGCATTGAAGGGCCTTGTTTCGCCAGACCCCGTCCAGTCGAGCAACTCTTTCACCGTCTTCCGCGAGCGTTTTGCCCAAAAAGTCCAGCCGGTCCAGCAATCGGATTCAAGAATCGTGCTCAATTTGGGCGCCGACGCCTGGCCTTTTCCCATCCCGCTGGTCAAACAGGATGGGCAATGGATTTTCGACACCGCTGCCGGACAGGAAGAAATCCTCAATCGGCGGGTGGGGCGCAATGAGTTGGACACCATCAGCGTCTGCCACGCCTACGTTGAAGCCCAGCGCGATTATGCCAGCGAGGACCGATTGGGCGACCATGTCCTGGCTTACGCCCAGCAGCTCCGCAGCACGCCGGGCAGGCACGATGGATTGTATTGGCACGCCGAACCCGGAGAACCGATCAGCCCGCTTGGACCCTTGATTGCCCAGGCGCGCGGCGAAGGTTACACGCACAAAACCAAGATCATGACGGAATCCCAAGTTCCGTATCACGGTTATTTTTTCAAAGTTCTCACCCGCCAGGGACCGAACGCTCCCGGCGGCAAATACAATTATATTATCAACGGGCGGATGATCGCTGGTTTTGCTTTGGTGGCGTGGCCCGCCCAATGGGGCAATTCAGGGGTAATGACCTTCATCGTCAATCAGGAAGGCCGCGTCTATGAGCGCAACCTCGGACCCAAGACGGATGCCATCGCTCGCAAGATGAAGGCCTACGACCCCGACCCGCTGTGGAGACCTGCTGAAGAGTAGCCCTTTATCAGTGCCGGGCCGCGTACTTCTTAAACGCAACCAGCGTCTCAGGGCTGACGTGGTGCTCAATGCCTTCCGCGTCTCGCTGCGCGATTTCCTCCGAGACGCCCAACACGCGCAAAAAGGCGACGACAATGTCGTGCCGCCGCCGGGATTCCTCGGCCAGGCGCTTGCCTTTATCCGTTAGAAAAATGGCGCGATAAGGGCGCATGGAAACGTAGCCGTCGCGCTGCAAGCGTCCGAGGGTGCGGGTGACAGTGACGTGCGATACTCCCAAGCGATGAGCCAGGTCCACGACTCGGGCTTCGCCGTTGAGGACCATGAGATCGGCAATGGCTTCGGCGTAATCCTCCGCCATTTCCATGGCGTGTTCGCGCCGGGTATGTTTGAGGGCTTTAGCCTGGAATTCAGCAGAGCGTGCGACTTTTTGCGACAAAATGACGCCTTTGGGGGACGTGCTCATCATACTTCTGCCCGATTTATCCTCTAAAACGCCGCGCCAGTCCATCTCTCTTTTCATGGATTTTCATGACTGCAGCGGTGCCGCGAAAAATGGGGGCCCTCACTCATAACAAGTTTGCCCGTTTTTGTTACGTGAATGTGACGCAGCGCCCGTTGACACACCCGGGGGATTTTGCCACAGTCGCCCCTGATGTTACGGTAGCGAAAAGGGCAGATTCCGGGAAGGGTGCTCGGAGCAACTTCGGCCAGAACCTGATTAAGCGAAGCTTTCACGAGGACAACTATGCCCGGATCGTGTGGCAACGATAACGCGAAGAATTATGAAGAAAACCTTATTTGCAGTATTACCCCTCTCCTGTGCCCTCATGGCCCACGCGCAGTATTTCACCAACGGCAACTTAGCGGTGGTCCGGATCGGCGGCACAGGCGAGGCCGTGACCACTTCCGACAGCGGTAATTCTGTCTGGATCGACCAATACACAACCGCTGGAACCTTGGTTAGTTCGTTTCCGATTCCAACGAACGGTCCTGGCGCCCTCGTTCTGCACGGCCAGGCTTACGAAGGGTTGCTCACCTTGACCCCCGACGGCACGCATCTGGTGCTGGGAGGGTTTCACACCAGCCTGCCCTATATTTCCAATGGCGTTCCGACCAACGTCGGCTTCT
>JBKQWF010000054.1:0-4560 GCA_052139695.1 Limisphaerales bacterium | reverse complement strand
TTGGGAACAGGGTAGGTCTTCACTACAGCGTTTTCGGGCTTTTAAGCAATTAGCGTGCCCGCGCCGTACCAACCACTTGCGCAATAAAAAAAATTTACGGAGGGTCGAATCCGTCAAGTCGGGCTAGCCGATGAAGTCCGCAAATGGGGAGAGTGGATCAGGTGCGAGGCGGAAAAGGAACTGGCCGAGTTCCATCCCAAAGACGCGGACGGCGCGACGCCCATCGCCTATCTCTGGGCACGGACGATTCAATGCGAAGGCCCCGGCTGTGGCACGGAAGTGCCGCTCATGAGTTCCCTCTGGCTCTCCAAGAAATCTAACCGCTCGCCCAGACCTATTCTCAAGCTCACACGCCCGAAGAAATACTGCGCAACTGGAAAATCGCCGGGCCAGTGATTAGGAAAGCATCTTCGTTTAGCGGGTTATCATAGGATAATGGCGTTGAGAGTCTGGCTGGATAATCCCGGCGGCTACCGATAAGCCGTCGCCTGAATGTTGTACAATTCCGCGTAGTGTCCCCCTTTGGCTTTGAGTTCCTCGTGGGTGCCGAATTGGAGGAGGCGTGCGCCCTTGAGCACGACGATGAGGTCCGCCATGCGGACGGTGGAGAACCGATGCGACACGAGGATGGTTATCTGGCCGGAGTCGCGGTTGCCCCTGGCCGCGGCGGCATAACGCTCGAAGAGCGCGTGTTCGGTTTCGGCGTCGAGCGCCGCCGTGGGTTCGTCGAGCACTAAGAGCAAGGGACGCTCCCGCATGAATCCGCGCGCCAGCGCGAGTTTCTGCCATTGACCGAAGGAGACCTCGACCCCGCCGGGCCAAGCTGCTCCCAATTGCGTTTCCAAACCGGAGTTCAGACGCGCGACGACATCGTTGGCGCCAGCGCGTTCGACGGCAGCGGCGACTGCGAGATCATCGTGCAGTCGAGGCAAATCGCCCAAGCCGACGGTATCACGCGCGCGGAACTCAAAGCGGTAGAAATCCTGAAACGCGCCCGCCAGCCGAGTTCGCCACTCCTCCGCCGGCATACGTGCAAGCGGAACATCATCGACCAGAATGGCGCCTGAAGTGGGTTCGTACATCTTGGCGAGGAGTTTGACCAAACTCGTCTTGCCGGCGCCATTTTCGCCGACGATAGCCACCACCGACCCGGATGGCAAACGGAGCGAAATGTCATCCAGGACCAAGCGAGTCGTGCCCGGATAGGCGAAGGAAACATGGTCAAGATGAATGGCTTGCCGCAAGGCGCGAGGCACCGGAAGATCGGCGTTGGCGGTCATCGAAGCCGCGTAGTCCTCCAGCCAGGCGAGACGTCTGGCGCCGTACACCCAGAACCCTCGGAGAAATCCGATTTCACTCACCGTCGCGCCGATATAGGCCGAGAGCCGCGCCCCCGCGGCCAGCACCAATACAACGTTGCCCGCGCTGGAATGGAGCCCTGAGGTGACAAAGACAATGGCTCCAACATAGACGCCGCCGAAGATGAACCAGGCCAGAGCGTGCCAGAATGCCGATTGCCAGCGAGCGTCGGAGACCGGGGCATAGCCGCGTTCCCATGCTTGGCGGCGTTTGGAAACCAGCCGGTCAGCGATACGCGTGACCCTGACTTCCTTGCCCGGCGGCGCGGTGGTTGCGGTGACAAATAAGTGGCGGGCCAGCCGGTTGGATTGGACACCGCGCTCTTGAGCCGCCCGCTCGACGACCGGTCGCCAAGCCGACACGGCAACGATGGGCAGGGCCGACAGGGCTAAGAGCACGAGCGCCACATGAATCGACGCCAGCAACGCGATGATGACGGCCAGGCGCAAGAGCCATCCGCAGGTCGAGAACACGGAGACATACATGTGATCGAGCACGAACACCTGGTTGCGCAGCATGGCCAGGCGGTCCAGATAATCCGGCCGCTCCTGGTGGGCGATAGTGACGAGCGATGCCTGCAACCGCGCGACGTGAGCTTCAAGCGCGATGGTGATCTTGTCACGGAAACGCCGCTGCACCCTTGTGCTCACTACCCCGAGGAACCAAGTCGCTGTGGCGGACAGGCCAAGGCCAATCGCGGCGCCTCTCATCAACCCTGGCCGATGCTCGATCACCCCCTGTCCCAGCAGCTTGAGCCATAGCGCCAGCAGCGCGTCGGGCAGCACCGCCAACTGCGACAACACGAACGCGGCCAGCATCAATCGGGGTTGGTGCCGGTAGCCGAGCTGGCACAAGCGCCACATGGAGGAGAGCGCCGGCGGCAGATCGTCGGACCCGTTACGCGAGGAGCCCTTCTTCAACTTAGGTGAGGACGTCATAGGCCGCTCCTTCCTCGGTTTCCGCCGTAAAACGTTTCGCCTGCAAATCGAACATCGTCCGATAGCGGCCGCCTTTGGCCATCAGCTCGTCATGCGTGCCGAGTTCGATGACACGGCCATGTTCGAGCACGCAGATGCGGTCCGCATGCCGGACAGTGGAAAAGCGATGAGAAATAAGAACCGTCGTGCAATGGCGGGTTTCCGAGAGGATGCGCTCGAAAATCTCCGCTTCGCCGCGCACGTCGAGTTGGGCGGTTGGTTCATCCAGCAGCACCACGCCGGCGCCGAGGCGCACAGCACAAAGCGCGCGGGCCAGGGCGATGCGCTGCCATTGCCCGCCTGAGAGGTCGGTGCCTCCGTCGTAGCCGCGGGCCAATATCGTTTCGAGATTGGCCAGATTTGCCGCCCCCGCGGAGTTGAGCGCCGCGCGCACGGCATCTTCCGGGGCGCCTGCGGGCGCGACATTGTCGCGGAGAGTCAGTTCGAATCGTATAAAATCCTGAAAGACGGCCGTGACGCGGGCGCGCCACGACTCGATGTCCAGTTCCCGCAAATCCATGCCATCGATCTCGATTCCACCGGACTGCGGATCGTAAAGACGGCACAGCAGTTTCGCGAGCGTCGTCTTGCCGGCTCCGTTCTGTCCCACAATCGCCAATGACGACCCGGCGGGGATCGTGAGATCGAAATGGTCAAGAACCGGCGAGCCGCCTGGGTAAGCGAAGGTAAGATCGCGGAAGCGAATCTCCCGCGCCGGCATCCCCGATGCCTGCCTCGTTCCTGCCGACAACGCGCCACTTGCCGACATCGCCGGTCGAAGCCGCAGAACGGCCGCCACGGGCGCCGAAGCGCCATCAAGAGCCCAATTAAGCCCGCCGAAGGCAATCGCCGAAGCGCCGATCGCGCTTTGAGCGAACACAATGCCTGCGCCCAGGCTCAAAGTCCCATGAGCGACAGCCGAGGCGATGGAGCAAAGAACAACAATGTTGGCGTCCAGGACGAGCGCCAGGCTCCAGATCATCGGCCGTTCACGCAACCGAGTCGCTTCGTATTGCAACTCATGGAGACGGGTCCGGCGTTCGACGAACCGGTCGATCGTCCAGCGCGCCAGACCGAACAGACGCAATTCCTTGGCTGGCCCAGGTTCAACGGCGAGCTGAAACGCATAATCGGCATCACGTTGCGCGCGACGAACTTCGTCCGTGTTGCGGTAGCGCCAAACCCCGCTCTCGCGCAGCAGCCAATGCGTTGCCAGCCACGCGCCGCCCAGCAACAGAGGAGCCCACCACGCGTAAGCGAAGAGCAGCGCGGCACACGCCACACCGGTAATCAACATGACCAGGCCGCCCGCTATGAAATCCATCGAAATGGAAAGCGGCGGGCCTGTCATGCCAAGGTCAAAGTCGCGCGCCACGGTCAGGTCCGTGGCGAGTTTGGAGTCTTCAAGGTGACTGATGCCGGGAGGATGAGCACACGCCTCAGTCAGCCGGTCGTAAAGCCAGCCTGCCGTCCGGTCGCCAAGGCTGGCGCTGATCGCGTGGTGGATCGGGGCAAGCACCTGGAGCAATACGAAAAGCCCTCCCACCAGCGAGAGCGCGCCAGCCAGGTTGGAGCCTCTTTGGACGGCGCCGATCAAAACGCCCGCGGCGATGGCAAATCCCACCGGCAGCACACCGCGCAGCAGCAGCGCGATCCACCAGGCGATGGTCAAGCCGTAGCCCGCCTTCGGCAGGACGCCAAAAAACTTCCACTCGTTACGCTGGCGGAATCGTTCCAGCATGATTCGCTTTCCTCTGACTTTGTGGACGTGGCACTGAGTATTTTGATGCCGAAATGAGTTTTTGCAAGTGCGCGACACATTGGAGGGTGCGATTTAATGTGTCGGCCAAGGTAGGGCGCGTCACTCCGTGCGCGCCCCTTCTTCCCGCCTTTTTAATTCGTCCTCCGTTTCCCCCCCAGTCACGAAATTCGTCGAGTTACTGAGGATTTGGGTGATGAGCGCATGATGTCTAAAAAGCCGTCACACCTCGCAACAAAACCCGCCACGGACCTGCTACAGACCCGCTACATTTGGATTCAACTCTTTCAGAGTTGATCGTCAAATTGGGGTCGTACCCAGGGTAGTTCCTCGCAGCCCTAGGATTAAAGCAAGGCTTCCAATAAATCGTGCATCTCGCGGTCGATGTCGGCGGGGTCCTTGACCGTGTGGCTGATTTCATTTTTGATCACGTCACGAAGGCGGCGCCGCAGACGGTGAATGGCC
>JBKQWF010000053.1:0-7042 GCA_052139695.1 Limisphaerales bacterium | reverse complement strand
CGTCAGCCCGCTCACCCAGAGCGGCGAACCGTTCAACGTGCCGCTGTTTCCGTTCCCGCTGGAATCGCCGACAGTCGTTCCGGACCCTTCGCTAAATGGCCAGTTTGCCGAAAGGCTGGCGGAAATGTTGGTGCCAGAGCTGTTGTTGGTCACGATCTGCAGTAGCGCGCTGGAAGCGCTGCCGGCATGGCTGCTGTCCCCGCCGTAAACTGCCGTAATGGAGTGAGGCGCACCGCTGACCGAAAGTGAACTGTCGCCCAAGGTCGCCTGGCCTGAACCGTTCAAGGTCCCGCTGCCCAGGTCGTTGGCTCCATCATAGAAGACGACCGTTCCGGTGGGGGTCCCGCCGCTGCCGCTGACCGTGGCGGTAAAGGTCACCGCACTCCCGGCTGCCGCCGGGTTCCGCGATGACGCGATCTTCGTTACGCTGGCGCTGCGGTTGATAATCGTCTGCAATAGCGCGCTGGAAACGCTGCCGTCATGGGTGCTGTCCCCGCCGTAAACTGCCGTAATGGAGTGAGGCGAACTGCTGCCCGAAAGTGAACTGTCGCCCAAGGTCGCCTGGCCTGAACTGTTCAAAGTCCCGCTGCCCAGGTCGTTGGCTCCATCATAGAAGACGACCGTTCCGCTGGGTGTCCCGCCGCTACCGCTGACCGTGGCGGTAAAGGTAACGACGCTGCCCGCCAGCGCCGGGTTGGTCGAGGAGCTTACAGCAGTTGTGCTGGCAGCCTTTGGCGTGATCCCACTGTCATAAAGCGCCAGGACCTGCGGGGCAGGTAGGATGATGTTGTTAATGCTGATGTTGTTGTAAATGCTCCCGTAGGACGCCGAGCCAGTCCCGTCTATGCCGATCAAGACAGGGCCGGACCACGTCGATGCCGGCGCGTCGGAGCCGTTTCCGACCGTCCAACTGCCGGGAACCTCGGCACCATCCACGTAGAGGGCGCACGACGAGGCATTCCCGTAGGTATATGTGACACAGTAAAAATGCCAGTTGGACGTGTCAGAATAGGCCGCCGATGACGAATAGATTTCCCAACTCGATCCCACGCTGTTTCGGTAAACAAAATCAACATGGCTGCCCGTATCGAATATCAACTCGTAATTCCGGTGGTACGGAAACGTGTCGAAAGGCATGTCCTTGGCAACGACGGGACAGTAGTGTCCAAGCGACGCCGGGGACCGTTTGACCCACGCACAAATCGTAATGTTGCTCCCCAGTCCCTGGTCAAGCAATGTGGGGCTGTTGGGCACTGAAACATATGCCGCTCCGGGAACCAAGGCACCCGAAAACTCCAGCGCGCTGTTGCCCAACAACCCAACCACCCATAGCGGCGAGTTGTACAACGTCCCGGTGTTTCCGTTCCCGCTGAAATCGCCGACCGCCGGCCCGGACCCCTCGCTGAATGGCCAGTTTGCGCTCAAACCGTTGGCTGAAGCACTCGTGCTGCCATAGGTGAGGACCTGCGAGAGCACGCTCGAAGCGCTGCCGCTAAACGCGCCGTCCCCACTGTAAACCGCCGTGATAGAATGGGGGGAACCGCCGACCGAAAGCGCTCCGCTGGTTATGCTCGCCGTACCCGAACTGTTCAGGGTTCCGATTCCCAGATTGGTGGTCCCATCGTAGAACAGAACGACACCGGTGGATGTGCCGCCGCTTCCCTTCACAGTCGCGGTAAAAGTCACCTCGTTTCCGTTTGTCGCCGGGTTCTGGGAAGAGGTCAACGTCGTGCTGCTGGGGCTGAGCGACGGCGATGGGGAAAGCGCAATGACGGTAGCCGAGTAAGGTGGAAAGGCGTAGGTAAAATTTGTTCCCGGCACCGAAATGTTGGTTTGGAACACTTCCGGCGAGCCGACGCCCGTTTCCGCGGCGGCATCCTGGGGAATGCCGTAAGAATAGACTACCGCCTCTGAAGCTGGCGTGAAGCCCGCCAGTGACACTTGCGCGCTGTTGGTATTGAGAGGGTCTTTATTAATGGCAAGCACCGCTAAACTGCCGTTCAGCTGCCGGACCGCGTAAACGGAGAGCAGCGAATAATCACTGGCTGCCGAAATAACAACGTCACCAGGCTGCACAAAACTGTGCATCAATTCTGACGTGTAATACGTAGGATAGGGGGCCGTGGACCCAACCACAGCAAAATCGCCATACATGCGCCAGCCGTAGAGTTCCGGACTCTTATTGCCCGTGGCGATAATCGAGCCATTACGCAGATTCCACCAGAATAGTCCGTTAAACTCCGTCTCCATGAGCTGGGCCAAACTGTCGGCCTTGTAGAGGCCGTTAACCAGGCTCACGGACTGTTTACCCGGGTTGCCGACAACCGAATTGTTCTCCGTACAGATCAGTTCAACCTGCGCGCCAGCGGAGCCAAGATAATCGTTGATTTGCCCCCGCAAATTCTCTGCAGAGGTGGCCCATTGGACCGAGCTTTCCAGCAGGAGGACGTCGTTCTCTTGGCCCGGATCTTCGGGATAGAAATGGAAGATGGCAAAGTCCGGCGTGGCGTCCAAACTACTCAAAGTATTCAGTAAGACCGGCGTCCAACCGTAGTGGACCTGTTTGGTAACAGGGTCAAGCGCTGGAGGGTAAGTGCCATTTGCGTAAGAATCGACGCCTGGGCAAACCACCACACCGACTTTGACCGTCGGGTCAACCGATTTCATCAATGATATGTACTGCTTGGCCCGCATCGCATACGTGTAGGGATCGTGGGGTACGTAATTGTTGTCAGATTCCCAGAAACCGTAAAGCTCATTGCCAATTTCCCAGTACTGGAAACCCACCGGTGCGGCCCGAGAAATGCGGAGAAAGTTTCTGCCGTCGTCCGTTGCCAGAGGCGCGGACGCGCGCAACGAGGCCCAATATCCCGCCGTTTGCCAGTTGAAACCCGTTGAATCCACACCCAAATACTGCGCATTATTCGTCGTCGCATTGACATACGCCACCCATGCCGCCGCCTCTTGCGGGGTGCCTGTGCCATAGTTCAATGTGATCATCGTTTGCGCGTTCGCGTTAGTAACCAATTGAATAAAATTTGCCAGGTTTATCGACCATGAAAAATTGCCGACGTCGTCGAAGTTACTAAGCCAGTGGTACTGGTCGCCTTCAGAACCACCCGGGAAACGCAGCGCCTGCGTGCCCATGTGACTGAGCAAAGTCAACGTCTGCGGTGCGTCAATTAGGCTGTCCCAAATGGGTGTGTTGATGCCGAACCATCGCGCGTCAGCCGTCCGAATGGGTTGGCTGGCATTTACTGTTAGCTGCGGCGGTGGCGGCGGCGGTGCGGAGTTGCCGAGCAGTTGGATGTCATCGAGGTAAAACTCGGGCTCAATCGTTCCGGCTGAGTCCTCGATCGCGAAACCGGTGAAGTTCGTCACATTCTCCACACCCAAGCTCGAGAGCGGCACGGTGTATTGCTGCCAGGTGTTGGCAACCGGCCTGCTCAAAAAATAACGGGCGGACTGCTGGACTGAGGCCCCGCCTGCCACCCCAAGATTCCCACTCATCTGGAGATTTTGCCCACCAGTCGCTCCGCCGTTTAGCCAGAAGCTGATGCTTGAGTACGCGGTAGTTGTCATGGGAGCATGATACAACTGAATGCCACCGTAGGCGCTGGGCACAGTCACCGCAACAGAGTACTGGCTACCAGAAAAGACCGGTGAATTATCGGCGTAGTTCACGGTGGCATTATTATTACTGGCAATCTGCCAGCCGTTAACCAGTGAATTAGAGTAGATGGTCAAGTCTGTCTGCGCGCGCAGCACTGGGGGTGCGGTCAATAGGAAAAAGCCCGAAAGGACGCAGATTATACGTTCCATAAATCGCGCATTTTACAGCAAATTGACGGCCAGGTCAAATCCAACAGTCGAAAAAGACGATGTCCTGCGAGGTGCTTTTTGACTGGCTCTTGCGGCTTTTTATATATACTGCCCAAAATAAATCATCATCTTGTTCGAAGTTCTCCACATCCACGTGACAATGGCTTCATAAATTTGGGTCCGCGTCTTGATTCATTTTTCAATAGAAATCGCACTGAAAAGCAGTCTTCCCGGCGGCCTTGCCGGGCAATGGTAAAAACCCCTACACTCACAGGCGGGAATTCCCTGATTGCGAGGAACAGCGTTTGTTGCTAATTAAATGCAAGCTTGATCGTGTCGAGCAATGAAAACCAAAAAATCAGAGTGTTTATATGTGCATGCTCAGGCCCCCGGGTGAAAGTGGCTATGGTAGTAAGAGACAGGTGATGGCATCGAAAGTGCTATGTTGCGGAAGTTGTTTTGTTGAGCGATCAAAATAATAAAAGGTTCTGAATTTAAACAACGGTGTTGTACTGAGGCTGTGTTGTGTCCATGCTCTTGAGAGCGCTATCACACGATTTCGAGTCTTTGACTATTTGCGTGGGAGTTTTTCGTGGCCATGGGTTCGGTCTTGCTTTGAAATATGAACGTACGATCCGGTACACGCTGCACCAAGACATTTTTTCTAACTTTGATTAAAGCTTCTTTGCATTGGATGGCGCTTGTTGCGTGCCTGCTATGGGCAGACGGCGACGCGTTTTCGCAGGTGATCTTAAACTCTAGCAGGACTGTGGTGTCTTCTTCACAGAACCCGGCGGCGGCCGGCAGTTCGCTAACCTTTACTGCCACTGTTACGGGAAGCGGCGGGATTCCCACCGGAACGGTTTTCTTCTACGATGGGAATAACAACTTGGGCGGCGGGACTCTAAACAGTTCCGGCATTGCCGCCTTGAGTACCGGTGAGCTTTCGGTTGGCGGTTCTCCGCATGTCATCACTTCAGTTTACAGCGGAGACAGCACCTTCGACGGCAGCAGCTCCAGCATGCTTTTCGAGATCGTCACCAACGCCGCAACAGGAGCCTTCGACACCAACGGCGCACTTTGGGAGTTGAGTCAGTCACTCGCTTCTCCAAGTGTTCCAACCGCGGTTATCAGGCCAACGATCACCAATTCCGTGATGGTAGTTGATCAAATGCCGAATGGAAATCCTGCCGACGCCGGGAACGGATTAGTATGGCATGACTGGTGTCTAGAGGACTGTTTCTCAAGTGACGCGATTGTCGTTCATGTAATTCATGCTGCCTCGCATGCGAGCTTTATGGAAATTTCTTCACAGGTCTATAGTGGCGGGAGGCCGCTTCCCTTAGTCTTTGGACAGGGTGACGGTAATGTATCTTCAACCACTCTTGCCGCCGGTATTTCCGGAAATGTGTTTTATGCTTACGGTGGAATTGGGGGCGTAACGGACGGGTCTGCCGCTTCGGCCGGCATCGTTGGAGAATCCATGTCGAGTTCATTGGCCGAGGGTTCGGCTGTAAGCCTCATATCCGGCGTGACCGCAAACATTACGGCCATCAGCCTGACGGCTGGCGATTGGGATGTGAAAGGGGTTGCGCGCTTCAGTATAACAAACGGAACAGTCACTTCCTCGGCAAGCGGGATATCGATCTTTTCGGCTGCGCAGCCTACAGATGGAAGTAGTGTTGCTTCTGGACTACAACTCGCAGACGCCTCCGTGGTCAATTCAATACCGATTCAACGTAAACAGGTAAATGTCCGTAGCACGACGACGGTTTACTTGGTGGGGACCTGCGATTTTAGCGCTGGCAGCGTTTCGGCATTTGGACAAATCGTCGCAAGAAGGATACGATGAAATTCGATTACAAAATGTTGGCGCGCATTCTACTCGCCATGGCCCTGGGTTTGATGGTCAATCCCGTTCACGGCCAGGTTGTCACCAACGCCATTGCCATTGCAAACGGCAGCTTTGAAATCCCGGCTGGGGCGCAAGGAACGGTTGCGGGGGTGCCGGCCGGGTGGACTGCGTCCAATAACGACCCCTATGGAGTCTATAATCCCGGAGTTGGAGTTTACGAAAACGTAGTCAATGATATTCTACCTTCCCCGGCCCAAGGTTCCCAGGTGCTTTGGATGAATGCCGGCAACTATCTCGCGCAGTTTTTGACCAACACGCTAGCACCCAACAAGACCTATACACTGAGCGGGGCCATAGGCAATCGCGGGGATGGGTATGGCCTGCAGCCGGGGGATCAGGACTATGTGAATCTGGTCGCCGGCGGAACAATCATTGCCCAAAATGCGAACCTGCCGCACCCGGCGCTGGGCAGTTTTCTGAAGTGGACCATCAGTTACACCTCTCCGGCGACGGGATTTCCATCCGGACAATTGGAAATCCGAATAGGCCAGAACGGAACGGGTGAGGTGAATTACGACAATATTTCGCTTACCGTCAGCGGTGCAGGGACAGCCAGCACGACGACGCTTGCCTCATCGCAGAACCCGGCGTCGTTTGGCAGCGTGGTGACTTTTACCGCGACGGTCAGCGGGAGCGGCGGCACACCCAGCGGAACGGTTGTCTTCTATGATGGAACCACCAGCTTGGGCAGCGGGACCCTGAACGGTTCGGGGATAGCGAGCTTCAGCGCCAGTGCGCTTTTGGTGGCCGGTTCACCCCATTCCATCACGGCGGTTTACGGCGGGGACGGCAACTTTGGCGGAAGCACGTCCAGTGCGCTCTCGGAGGTTATTACCGTCGGGGCCAGCACCACTGCGATCAGCTCGTCGCAGAACCCGGCGGGGGCCGGCGGCGTCGTGACCTTTACCGCCACAGTGAGCGGCAGCGGCGGCACGCCCAGCGGAACGGTTGTCTTCTATGATGGAGCCAACAACCTGGGCAGCGGGACCTTGAACAGTTCAGGGATAGCGAACTTCAGCACCAGCGCGCTCTCGGTAGCCGGTTCACCCCATTCCATCACGGCGGTTTACGGCGGGGACAGCAACTTTGGGGGGAGCACTTCCAGCACGCTCTCGCAGGCGGTCATCAACCTTAGCGCCAGCACCACGACGATCGCCTCATCGCAGAACCCGGCGGCCGCCGGGAGTGCGGTAACCTTTAGCGCCACGGTCAGCGGCAGCGGCGGCACGCCCACCGGAACGGTTGTCTTCTATGATGGAGCCAACAACCTGGGCAGCGGAACCTTGAACGGTTCGGGGATGGCGA
>JBKQWF010000052.1:0-36351 GCA_052139695.1 Limisphaerales bacterium | reverse complement strand
GCCAGCGCGGCCCTCGAAAGCGTTGCCTCGTTTCCATGCGCGGCAACGATAGCAAGAATGAGTCGAGACTAAAATCCTACGGAAGGTTTTTGAACAGGTTTATTGCGCCCCAATGCAGGAAAGCTGTTTTACGGTCATTCCTGAGGAGACTTGGAATACAGTTTGCCGCCAGGCAATTTGAGCCAGGGCGAGGCGAGAGCGACGAGCACCCCTTTCCATGAACCTCCCATCGGGAAGAAAACCTCCTCTCCCCGGCCCTCTCCTCCACAAGTGTGTGGAGGAGAGGGGGATGTTACGAGGCGCAACAGGTTCATGGGTTCAATGCGCGAATGGTTTCGGGGAAATCTCTCTCCGCCTCTCTCCCCGCTCGCGCGGGGCGAGAGCGAAATAGGCTCTGTATATCCATGTACGTATATACGATTCCCGGCTTTTGCCCGGCACAACCGCTTCCAAGAGAAGAATTGTGTCTCGCACCCGGAGGGGATTTCGTGGATAACCAGTGCGATTGAGAGAGGATGTACCCTTCTAAGTGAAGCCAAAGTGAAGCCGGAGAATCCGAGAAACCTTTTGACAACAGGCGGAACTGGGGGCTCTAATGTTGTCGGAGAATAGCTTTTAATGAAAAACCAGCCCCAAAGAACAGCAGTTGTCCTGTCGAGAGCTTGCTTTTCGGCGGCTGCGGCTTTTTGGGTTCTCAACAGCCTTGGCTGTGGCGAAGTCGCGACGGCTCAGCCGACAAACGGCAGTTTTACCGACCGGACGGCCATCCGTTTCATCAACGGCAGGATTTCCGGCACAATCTCGAACGCCGCCAGCCAAGTTGGAGAGCCCCTTATTCCCGGCGTTTCCAGCGGCCAGGCGGCTTGGTGGACATGGAAGGCGCCTTCCAACGGCATTCTGACCATCACACCGACCGCGACAAATTTCAGCCCGTTCGTGACCGTTTATACCGGAAATGCCTTAAGCGATTTGTCTCTCGTGGCGAGCAATAATTATCTGCCGTGTTATGTCTTTCCGCATAACGGGGAGGTTTCCGAGTGCGGGTGCCATTGGCGGATGCGGGACAGGGAGACTTTTCATGTTTTTCGAGGGCAGGAGTATCAGATTTGCGTGGACTCACCGATCGTCACAGATTCATCCAAGGGATGGATTTCGACACCGATGCAGATCACCAATAGTGACGGAACGGTCCAAACGGTGGATATGGAGTCTCCCGGAGCAATCGAGACAACTAATATTCCACCAGGCGGCGTGGTAGATCTGGAGTTGAGTTTCTCGTCGGCGCCATCAAACGACAACTTCGCCACGCCCATTAAACTGGCCGGGTTGCGGACACGAATTGCGGCCTCGAACAAAGGCGCCACCAAAGAACCCGGTGAACCTGACCATGACGGCAACCCTGGCGGCAGTTCGGTGTGGTTTTCGTGGGTTGCCCCCGCCTCCGGTCGCGTGACGCTTTCCACCAACGATATTCCACCCTACGCCCCGCCATCCTCGGGAAACCCAATAGGTGTTGTGGTTATATCGATCAACCCCTTCTACTGCGGCGAACTGGAGGACTTGAATCCGCCGCCGCAATTCTATCCGCTGCTGGCTGCCTACACCGGCCCGGCTGTTGACGCCCTTGCCTCCGCCAATTTTTTGCCGATTGGGCTTGATGCCTATCCCAATGCCGTTGAATTCGACGCCGTCAAAGGACAGACCTACCGCATTGCGTTTGACGGCAACATGGGAACAACGGGAGATCTTACTCTTTTTCTGGCGCTGACGAAGCCGGCCGTGAACGACACTTTCAAGAACCGGATACGCTTGCATGGAATCAACGTCGCGGTCACTGGTTATAACGCCGGCGCGTCACGCGAACCTGGCGCACCGGTGGTGCCCGCGTCGGTTGGCAAGAATTCCTGGTGGACGTGGACTGCGCCTGTGAATGGGGCCGTTTCCATGGATCTGAGCGGAAGTGATTACGCGTTTTCCGTCGGGGTTTTTACAGGCACGACTGTGGGTAAATTGGGGTTGATCGCGGCAGGTTCAGGTAACGTTTCGTTTCAGGCCGTCCAAGGCAATGCTTACCAGATTGCCGTCGCCGACGCGGAGGGCTTGACTGGCAAGATTAAATTCACATTGCACGCGCCCGTCGTCGAATTAGAACCGCTTGGAACTCCCTTGCGCTGGGGTGAATTCATGTTGCTCACTTACAGCGCCTCAGTGGGTCAGATCGGGCTGCTGCAGTCTTCAAGGGACAATTCCACATGGAAGGACGTCAGAACGGCGACCGCCCATCAAAACAAGCTAAGCTTCGCCGTGTCGAGTGGAGACATCGCAAAGGGCACGTCTTACCGGGCAATCGTCGTAGATTATATTACGGGTTGGTGAATGGGGGACCAACAGGGTATTCTAATACTGGCCGTAAAACTGTTGGGGTGGAATTATGGACAGGATAGAAAATCCGCCGGTGATTTCCGCGCTGGCGGAATATGAAAGGTATGATCTGGCCCGCGCCAAGAGCCTGCTGGAAAACCCGCGCCTGGCCATTCGCCTGGCCAACACGATTGGCTCGCCACTGGAGAAGGGATTCGCTTTGCTGCCGAAGGGTTGGAGCAACGTGGTCAATAAAGCCACCCACGCGGCTTTAATGAAAGGGCTGACGGTGGCGGTCGCCACGCTGGGACGGCGGAGACATGCCGGGTCGCGCGAATTGTTACATAAAGTCATGGCGGGGACATCGGGTGGAATCGGGGGCGCGTTTGGATTTGCCGCCCTGCCGATCGAGTTGCCGATCTCAACGACCATTATGCTGCGGTCCATCGCGGACATTGCGGCCAGTGAAGGGCACGATCTTTCGCGCCTCGAAACCAGGCTGGCGTGCCTGGAGGTCTTTGCGTTGGGCGGGAAGGGGACGGCGGCGGAAAACAGCTACTGGGCAACGCGGGCGGCTTTGAGCCAAACGATTTCTGAGGCGGCGGCCTACTTGGCGCAGAAGGGGGCAGTGCGCGAGGGGGCGCCGGCGATCGCACGGTTGATCGCCCAAATTGCATCTCGTTTTGGGGTGGTCGTTTCCGAGGAAATAGCGGCCAAGGCGGCGCCGATTTTGGGGGCGGCGGGCGGAGGGATTGCCAACGTGATTTTCACCGCGCATTTTCAGGACATGGCGCGCGGACATTTCATCGTCAAACGACTCGAAGCGAAGTACGGACAGGAGCCCGTGAGGGCTGCGTATGAGCAAATCTAAAAGAGCCTGGATTTGCTGTAACTGTTGTGGACAGCGGGCCGCATCGTCCAGTCCAAGGCTGGGTTGGCCGACATGTAAACCACCCGGACGCCTCGGCGAGGCGTCGCTACCTGGATGGTTACGATTTGTTAATAACCGGTGGACAAGAAGTAACGCTTTTTTCTCGAAGATGCTTGCGGTCATCGTCACTCTGAGCGCCGGAAAGGCAAACGAATGGCAGCAGAAGAACGAGTGCTTTGTTTTGAACGCAGACTATTTGAAGAGTTGGGCGTGTTTCAGGGCTTGAGCGTGGAGGTGGAGAAATATCTGCCCATCCTCAACTCCACTTCAGGGCTGAAGTACCTGAACCGCAGCGAGGCGGAGCAGGACAGGCATTATAAGCAACTTATCCCGTACGTCCTCCTGATCCGCGATGACAAAATTCTGCGTTACCGCCGAGGCAAAGGGGGACAGGAAACGCGACTGCATGGGTTGTACTCCGTGGGGATTGGAGGCCATATTTCCGAGGAAGATCACGGACTGTTCTCCAGCCAACGGGGTTATCAGGAGAGCATGCGCCGGGAACTTATGGAAGAGGTAGCGGTCGATGCGGTTCATGCGCCGGCAGTGGCGGCCATCAACGATGACAGCACCGAGGTAGGGTATGTGCATTTTGGCGTGGTGCATGTGATGCGGGTCCCGGACCAGGGCGTGGCGGGACGACGGAGCGGGATTCTCGCGCCGGAATTTGTCTCGATGGCGGAAGCCGTGAAGGACCTTTCAGCCTATGAATCCTGGTCCCGCTTCTGCCTGGAGAAACTGGAGTTGCTCCTGGCCAAGGCAGACGCGGCAACCGGAAACATTCCAGAACGGGTCGTGGTTTGAAGGCGACTTTTGGTTTGAGTTCACAAGACATTAGGGGTAACCAACTAGGAATGCTTTCCGAAATGACGGATCCGCAGCAAGGGGATGTCCCGGACAACGGCAAGGAACGGCTTCAAATCGGACCCGTTCCCGATTGGGTCGTGCCCTGCGCCTATCGACCGGATTTCAAGGGGAAATTGCCTGGACAGGCAACCTATTTGCTTTGGAGCAAACAAATCCATGCCGAGGAGCGGCGGAGCCACGTGCATGTGGCATTGCATTTGGAAACCATCCAGGCGGTGGAACGTCATTCGCACTGGCGCCTGGAGATGTTGCCAGAGACGGAGCAAATCACCCTGCATTGGATTAAAATCCATCGCAATGAAACTGAATTTGACCACACATCGGTGGAAAAACTGCGGTCGGTGCAAGACGAAACGGACGATATAACGGCGGCCCGAAAAGTGACGTGGGGCATGTTGCTGGAAGACGTGCGGCCAGGGGACATTCTGGAATGGAGCTATACAATCGAGGAAAAGCCACCGCTCCGACCGGAACAATGCGCGGCCTTTTTTGCCGTTCCGGCAGAGATTCCGCTCGGCAAGTTCTATTTTTCCGCGCGATTCCAGGAGGGGCGGGCGCTGCAATGGAAGTCCTCCTCGGACGATTTGCAGCCGCTGGAAAAGATAGAAAAAGGGCAAAAGCGATGGATCTGGGAGAGAGAGAATCCAGCGATCGCGCGCCGGGAAGAGAACACCCCGGAATGGTATGTGGAGTATCCGTGGATACAGGTCTCCGACTGGGAAGATTGGGAAACGGTGGCGTCGGCGTTTGTGGAGGCGTGGGGCGGGGAGGAACCGGACGCTGATATTCAGGCCGTGGCCAAGGACATTGGCGGCGAGCCGGGGGGCGTTTTGCAACAGATTGAAAAAGCCATCCACTTGGTGCAGGAAGAATTTCGTCATTTGGAGGTGGAGGATTTGGCGGGACAATCTCCGGCGGCGCCTGGCGTGGTCGCGCGGCGGCGATTCGGAAACGCCTTGGACCTTTCCTTTTTTTTAGCGCGGTTGCTCAATCAATTCGGAGCGGCGGCCCATCCGGTGCTCATCAATACTTCTTTTCGGAAATCGCTTTCCGATATGCTGCCGATGCCTGGATTGTTTAACCACGTCGTGGTCGAATACCAGGCCCGCAACGAACGGCGCTGGGTCGATGCCACGGCCAAGGGCCAGGGTGGCGATTCGTTGAATCGTGTTATTCCCGACTATGGGTTTGGGTTGTTCCTCAGCCGCGCTTCCGCCCGCATGGTGGCGGCGCCTCCCGCCTCCATCTCGGCCAATGCCTGCGAGATCAAGGAAACACTCTTGCTCGACACGGAAGGAGCGGTTTCCCTTTTGGCTGTCGTGGTAACGGCGCGCGGCGGGCAGGCGGAGGAATGGCGCAAGGAATTCGATACGCAAGGCCCGGAAGCCATTTCGCGCCGGCGGCTGCAATTGTGCATGGACCGATTCACTGACGCGCAGCGAACTGGCCCGATGGAGTTTCGGGATGACCGGACGGCCAATGAATTTTTCCTGGCGGAGACTTTCGCCATCAAGGGGTTCTTGAGAGCGGATGTGAAACCGGGATGGTATAAGCTGGAAGTGGCCGATGATTTTGCCGCGGCCGCCTTGAAACTGCCTGACCCGGGCGGCCGGCGCACGCCATTCGCGTTGCCGTATCCCTGTAATCTTGTCCACATCCTGGAAGTGCATTGCGTGGCCTTGCCTCCCGCCATCATTCAGGAGCGCACCATTGACAACCCGTGGCTTCAATACACCCGGCAGCGCAAGACTTTGTCAGGCGATTGGACGCTGACTTCGACGTTGACGACATTGACCGACGCCGTGCCGGCTGAACGAATTGAAGAGCACGCGCAGACGATGCGGGAAATACGGGCGCAATCCACCTGGTCGCTGCTGGTGCCAGCGGGGCAGGGGCGGCCTCATCAGCGCGGTGATTTTGGGAAAATGCCCGTTTCGTGGGATACCTCCGGAGCGACCACGCCGGTGCTGAGAGTGGACTTGACGGAGGGCCAGAACCTCCCCCAGGCGGCATCCGGTTTCCTGTCTCGAAACAGGGAGGAGGCAAAGGGAAAGTCAGCCACCAGCGCTACGGGCGCTTCGGTGGCAGCGAGCGGGCCGGTGCGTTACAAACGGAGGAAGCGGCATCGCCGCCGGCATACCAGCACCAGGCGCGAGATCATTTGGCAAGCTGTTTTGGCCGGCGTCTTAATGATCGTCCTTCTGCTGCTGGCCATTACTCTGGCCGAGAGCAGTGATCGCTGGCTCCCTCACTTGTCAGCCCCGGAAATTCCGAAGAACGGCCCCGAGCAGGGGCCGAGCCAGTAGCGGCGGCCCTATTTTGGTGCGATAGGATATGCGGCGCGTGTCAAGCGATCGGCAACGGCTTGCCATTCTTCGCCAGAGGGGAGAGATTCAACGACAATTAACTCCGGATTCAATTCATCGCATTCATGAAGTTCGGCATAGATCGCCCGCGCATAGGCGACGGCGTCATGCGGAATGACTGAGACGCGCCCGAATATCTCGCCTGACGGGACGTGGCTGTGGGCAACGACATGAACCTTGAGCGGCGGAATGCCGCTCGCCAAAACCAGTCTTTCCAATTCCGCTTCATCCCCCCAGTTCCAAAGCACTAATTTTGCCCTGGGCGCATAGTGTTTTGGCAGCAGGCCGGGACTCATCAGAATGGAGGCAGTCCCCGCCTTGGTATCAGGCACTGCCAGCCCGGCGCGTCCGATGACCGCCAAAAGGGAGGCGGGATGGATCATGCCCGGCCGCAAGATGCGGGGCGGGGAGGAGACAAGGTCGAGCACGGAAGATTCGATGCCCACTTGAGCCTGTCCGCCATCGATGATGAGTGGGATGCGTTGCCCGAGAGTTTTGCGCACGTGTTGGGCATTGGTAGGCGAAAGTTCATTGGCCGGATTGGCGCTCGGCGCCGCGAGCGGAAAGCCGCAAGCGCGAATGACTGCTTGCATGAAGGGATGGCTGGGCCAGCGCACGCCAACCGTCGCGCCTCCGGCCGTCACGACGGATGGAATTTCTTGCGCGCGCGGCAGGACCAGGGTCAGCGGTCCGGGCCAAAAGGCCGCCGCTAATTTGCCGGCCAGCGGCGGCCATTTTGCCACGCAGCGTTGCGCCATGTCCAGGCTCGCGACATGGACGATGATGGGGTTTGCCGGAGGACGGTCCTTGACCTCAAAAATGCGACGAACGGCAACGGCATCCCAGGCATTGGCTGCCAGGCCGTAAACCGTTTCCGTGGGCAAAGCGACCAGTTGCCCGTCGCGGAGCAACTGGGCCGCGCGTTTCACGGCTTTTTCAAATAATTCCCGAGTGTCTGTCGGCAATATTTCCGCGTTCATTGCACAAGAAAAACTGGATACTAGCAAACAGGGCGCGCTCCACCTAGAATTTCCGCGTGTTGGAAACGCTCACCAAAGATCTGGGAAATAACGGGCCGCTCACGGGGGAACAAATCGAAGCAGCCGTCGCGGCGCTGGCGGGGGCTGAAGCCAGCGTGGAAAGCAAGGCGGATTTCCTGGCGGCGCTGGCCCGCCGGGGGGAAACGGTCGCGGAAATCGCCGGGTTTGCGCGCGAGTTGCGCCGGCGGTCGATTGAACCGCCGATTGACGCGGCGACGCGCGCCCGTCAGATCCTGGATGTTTGCGGCACGGGCGGAGACCGGCTGAACACCTTTAACATCTCCACGACGGTGGCGCTGGTGGCGGCGGCGGCCGGGACACCAGTGGCCAAGCACGGCAACCGCGCCATCACGTCGCAGGCGGGAAGCGCGGACGTGCTGGAAGCGCTCGGGATAAAAATAGATTTGACTCCAGAAATGGCCGCGCGCTCGTTGCGTGAACATAACTTCGCCTTTTTCTTCGCGCCGAATTATCACCCCGCCTTCAAGCTGATTGGGCCGGCCCGGCGGCTCTGCGGAGAGCGGGGGCAAAAAACCATTTTCAATTACCTGGGGCCGCTGCTCAACCCGGCGCGGCCCGCCGCGCAATTGGTGGGCGTGCCGCACGCCAGCTTGTGCCTGCCTCTCGCGACGGTCCTGCAATCGCTGGGGGTGAGGCGCGGCATGGTGGTTTGTGGCTCGGTCCCGGACGGAGAGCAAACTCGCAGCCTGGATGAATTGTCCACGCTGGGCCCAAATACGGTGGCGGAATTTTATCAGCCGCGGGGAGTGGCGGAGTCATGCCTGGAGCCGGCAAATTTTCCCGTGCAACCGGCGCGATTGGAGGACTTGAGCGGCGGCGACCGGGCGACGAACGCGGAAATTGTCCGGCGCCTGTTGCGCGGCGAGGAACGCGGTCCCAAGCGCGATGCGGTCCTCCTGAATAGCGCCGCCGCGTTGCTGGTGGCCGAAAAATGCCGCTCGCTGACGGAAGGTTGGGAAGTGGCGGCGGAACTCATCGACGGCGGCAAGGCTCTGGCGAAACTGCAAGAGTTGATCGACGATCCAGAGCGGGGGGTTTAGCGGTGGCGGCTCCAGGCGAGGGCCAGCGGGGCAATAGCCAAATCCGCCAGCGGAAGAAAAAGGAATCCGCCGAGCGCGACCCAAATCCACAAGTCTGATCTGTGGATCGCGCCACACACGTAGCCGGCGTAGCCCGCCATGAAGACGGCGCACGCCGCCCAGCCGCCGATAATCCAAGCGACCGCGCCGGTTGTGATCGCATTTCGACGCAGCCCCCAAGCGAAAGCAGCGGTTGAGACCACGAGCTTTGCTGTCAGACACGCGATCAGAATTGCGGGCAGCCAATGCAGCAGGGCCTCCCTGAAATTTACATTGCTCCTGGCAGTGCCAATCAACGGAATAAGCCCCACGATGAACAAGAGTCTCCAATAAACCGACACGACGATAATCCAGGGGCGCCCGCTCAAACTAGCCCCAACCCCGGCTACGAGGTTTTTCCAGGTCCAAATGACGAGCAGCAACAGCCCTGGCACGCATCCGGTTGCATAAGGCACAGTCCCATATGGCGTGACCAGCCCTGCCTTGGAGAAAAGAGGGCCTTCGCCTATCAGCGCCATCCAGAGACAAGCGGAGCCGGCCGTGAACAACCAGGTCAAGACACTCGTTGTCAAAGCCATGACCAGTTTCGCGACGACAAAACCGCCATTGGTCATCGGCCGGACGACGATGTAAACCGGCAGTTCACTTGCCGCATGGAATGAATCAAACCTTCCCAGCGCGGGAGCCAGCAAAACCGATAGCATCAGGGGAAGGACCAACATGCCTGGAAGGACTTCCGGTGGAAAGGTGTCCGCGCCCACCCATTGGAAACACTTCAAAACAAGCGGAAAAATCAGGAAGGTCATTCCGCCGGCGATGCCGGGCAGCAACCATCCCTGACGGCGCGATTCGAGCCAGAATTGAGCGGCGAACGCGGAACCAAATCTCTTGCGCCGAGTCCGTGTTGCCGGAAGGCTCAAGTGCCGCCAGAGCGCCGACGGACCCTCCCATAATCCCTGCCGCGTCAATTTCAGCCCGAGCCAAGCGGTCGGCACGGTGGACACGAGCAGGACGGCCACAATCGGCCATTGCCAGTTTGGCAAAATGCTCCTGGGCAGGCGCGGAATGCACCAGACCACAAAGTGAATGACAGCCGCGATAATAACGACAAACACACTGCCTTTAAATGATGGAAGGCACCATGCCAGGGTCTGCATCCACCAAAAAAAAGACAAAAGCACCGTGCTAATCCACAGGAGATCGGATGCGGAGAAGCTAAACAAGTGTCGCAAGACCAGCTCGGCCCAGACCGCAAAGAGCGTTACCATGCTTGCGCCGCCAAAGAGCATCGGCACCAGGGCGAGACGCCCGGTGCTGACGGGCTTGAAGAGCAGCCGGCCCGGAAAGCCAAACTGAACTCTCCCGGCATCCATTTCCACGTAGCCGAAGCAGATCAGCAAATGACAGTTGGCCCCGATGAGGCAGGCGAAGGTAGCTACACCGAGCACGTCCCCAAAAGCTTGGGACGCGCCGTTTTCTTTCCAGTAAACGAAGAACACGCTGGCGGCCAAAGCGATTCCTTGTCCGAGAAAGTTCAATTTGTGACGGCCCCAAATCTCCCACAGCATCGCGCCGGTGGGCGTTCGCCAAGCAAGTCTGCCGACACTCATAAATCAACTCCCCTTTCCGCCGGCCCGGGCCACCAGGATTTCGTCCAGCGTGGGAGTTCGCTCCTCGACGACGCGAGCGCCCACGGACGCGGCAGCCGTTTCCAGGTCGAGATGCGAGCCGCCAAACAACACCCGCCATTCAGAACCGTATCCCGCAATCGCGTGCGCCCCGGCGACCACTGGCGCCACCGTTGTCGGTTCCGCGAAAGCCAGCACGGCCAAAATATGAGCGTGCCGCACCTCCTCCATCCGCCCGTCCAAGACGACGCGGCCATTTTTGAGCATGACGACGTGATCAGCTACCCGTTGGACTTCGTCCAGCAGATGGGACGAGAACAGAACGGTCCGGCCTTCCTCGGCGACCATGCGAATGATCGCCTCCAAAATGTCCCGCCGGACCACGGGGTCCAATCCCGAACTGGGTTCGTCCAGAATCAACAACTCCGGGCGGTAAGCCAGAGCCGTCAGCAAACCGATCTTGGCCTGTTGCCCTTGCGAGAGGGTTTTGATCTTTTGGAACGGGTCCAACTGGAATTGTCGCAAAAGCTGCTCGGCATACTGTTCATCCCATCCTGGATAAAAGGCTTGGGTATAACGCATGAATTGATCGACGCGCATCCAGGCCGGCAGGTCGCGCCGCTCCGATAAATAGCCGACCCGTCCCAAGACGCCCACAGGATCAAGCACGGGATCAAGGCCAAAGACCCGCACGCTCCCGGCCTGGGCTTTGAGCGCGCCAAGCAAGTGTTTGATCAGCGTGGTCTTGCCAGCGCCATTTTCGCCCACCAACCCGAGCACGCTCCCGCGCGGGACGAACATAGAGACACCGTCGAGGGCCGCTTTTGCCCCGAAATGGCGCGCTAGATCGCTAATGGCGATGACCGCTTCGGCTGATGAGGGAGAGGGGAATTTCATTTGGTTGATTCCGGTTGCATGGCGGCGTCCCGTTCGCGGAGGAGGACAATGACGTCCTCCAAACCGACATTCAGATGCCGCGCGTTGGTTAATAAGACATCGGCCGGTTCGCCCAGGAGCCGCAGCTTTTCACGCCGGGGCAGAAGGCTCTTCACCTGGGCCACCGTGGTGCCGAAGCCCTGGCGCATGGTGACGATCCCCTCCCGTTCAAGTTCGAGGTAGGCGCGGGCGACGGTATTGGGATTGATCCGCAATTGCTCCGCCAAGACCCGAATGGGAGGGACATCATCGCCGGGTTTCAGCCGCCCGGCGGCCACGAGGTACTTCACCTGTTCAACGATCTGTTGATAGATCGGCGCACCGTCCTGCATGGAAATTCGCAGTTGCATCGCACTTAAACCATCGGGCCACTCATGCCTGGGCCGTTCGGTCAATGTATCGATAGTTTAATACAATGATACAAAGAGTCAAGCGCTTTTTATTGCAACACTCTCCACGGTGTTTTTTCCACGCTTCCCAAGTCCGCGGGGTTGCTCCGGATGTAAGCCAACTCCGGTTTGCCATAACTCACGCACCAGTCATAGTTGCGTTTGTTTGGGGTTTCGCAAATGAAAAATTCACGCTTGACGCCACCGACATGCTGTACTATAACATGTGGTTATGACATATATGCCATCGTCAATGCATGAGCGCGAATTGAAAAAGGGCAGCGCCGAACTGCTGGTCCTCTCCCTGTTGGAGCGGCAGGCCCGGCACGGTTACGACATTTGCAAACTGATCGAGACGCGCTCCAAGGGGGAATTGCGCTTTCATGTGGCTTCGCTCTATCCGCTCCTCTACCGGCTGGAAAAGCGCGGGTGGATTGAGGGGCGCTGGGTCGAGAAGGCGGGCCAAAGGCGGCGGCGCTATTACAAGCTGACGCCCGCGGGAAGAAAAGTCCTGCCCCTGCAACGCCGGAGCTGGCTGGCCTTTGTGGAGGCGATCCATCAAATCACCGGAGTGGAACATGCCTGATTGGAAAACTGAAACCAAAGCGCGTCTGGCGGATCTGAATGTGGAGCCCGCGCGCGAGGCGGGAATTGTCGAAGAGATTTCGCAGCACCTTGAGGATCGCTTCTTGGAATTGCGCGCGCGTGGAGCCTCGGAGGAAGAGGCTAGGCGAGGCGCGCTGGAGGAGTTGAGCGGCGAGGACTTTTTGGCGAGGGAACTAAAGCGGGTCGAGCGTTCGCCGGGCGTGGAGCCGGCGGTTTTCGGTCAGACGAAAGGAAACATTATGGAAGATCTTTTTGCAGACTTGAAATACGGAGCGCGGATGCTGCGCAAGAACCCCGGCTTCACCGCCGTGGCCGTACTCACGGTCGCGCTCGGCGTTGGGGCAAACATAGCCATCTTTGCCGTGGTTGACTCAGTGCTGCTTCGACCATTGCCGTTTCCCGAACCGGACCGGCTCGTGACCATGTTCAACACTTACCCTAAAGCAGGTGTCGAGCGCGACGGCTCTTCCGTGGCCAATTACTATGAGCGTCGCGGCAATATTCCCGCATTCTCCCATTTATCCCGATTCCGTTATGATACGGCGATCGTCGGGGAAGCAGGCTCAACCGAACAGGAGGAGGTTTTGCGCGTGTCTCCAGAGTTTTTCAGCACGCTCGGCGTCGGTCCCAGCCTGGGGCGATCCTTCAGCGAGGAGGAAACGACCTACCAAACCGACAACGAGGCCGTGCTCACGGATGCCTGCTGGAGGCAACGTTTCAACGCCGATCCGAGCCTGCTTGGCCGGACCGTCCGCGTGGATGGTATTTCCAAAACGATTGTCGGCGTGCTCCCACCGAGCTTTCGCTTTCTGTCCTCAAAGGCCCGCATTTACTTTCCCTTGTCCTCAAATCCAGAACAACGCGGAGCCATGGCGAGACATTCCGGCAGTGGGTCCGACATCGTGGCACGGCTCATGCCGGGTGCGACGCTTGCTGAGGCACAGTCACAAATTGACGCGCACAACGCCGCACATGCCGCCGAATATCCCAACGCCAAAATGATCGCCGACGCCGGCTTCCGCACCATCGTGACGCCGCTTCACGCCGACCATGTGAAAACAATCCGCCCCGTCTTGCTCTTAATGCAGACCGGCGTGTTCCTTCTGCTTCTTATTGGCGGAGTCAACCTCGTGAATCTCCTTCTCATCCGCGCCAGCAGCCGCACCCGGGAATTGGCGATCCGACGGTGCCTGGGCGCGAGCCGGCGGCGTGTGGTAAGTCAAGTATTAAGCGAGACGGTCCTGCTGACCGCCATCGGCGGTCTGTTTGGACTCGCCGTCGGCGCGGAGGGAATTCACGTGCTGGCTGTTCTTGGCGCGCGTCAATTACCCCTCGGAGCGCGCATGGCCTTTGACCTGCCTCTGGCCTTGGAAGCCATGCTTGGAGCTGTGGTCATTGGGGGCATCATCGCGGGGCCAATCGCATATTTTAATCTGTCGGATCATCCGGCCCTCGCGCTGCGAACCGAAACCCGCGACGGCACAGCCAGCCATGCCACCCAAGGTCTGCGCCACGCCCTCGTTGTCGCCCAGATCGCCTTCGCTTTTGTTCTATTGGCTGGAGCCGGTTTGCTGGGTCTGAGCCTGAAACGCGCGATGGCCATTTCTCCAGGTTTCCGTGCGGATCATGTTCTTACGGGGAAAATTTCTCTGCCAGGGAAAAACTATCCGGATTGGCCGGCCCGTCTTGCTTTCATCGAGCGGCTGCTACAAGGAGTCAAGGAGCAACCTGGCGTCGCAGCCGCGGGCATCATCAACAATGTGCCATTCAGCGGCGACAATCAAGAGAGCGGCTTTGTTGTCCAAGGCCATGTCCGCCAGCCGGGGGAATCGCTTCGCGGGTATTACTTTTATGGCGTTGGAGGCGACTTGTTTGCCGCCCTTGGCATCCCCTTGCGCGAAGGGCGATTCCTTGGAGAGGCTGATTCGGGCCGAAGGGTCTGCGTTGTGGACGAGGACTTTGCCCGGCTCAATTGGCCGAAAGGCGGCGCTGTCGGCCACCGCTTGTTCGTCGGCGCGAGCGAGGGGCCTGATGGCGAAGCCTTCACCATCGTCGGGGTTGTGGGCGCCATGAAACAGGCAGAAATCACTGAAACTCAGGCTCAAGGAGCGGTGTACGCCCCTTATCAGTTCCGCACGGCTGTCAATATGTTCGCCGTCGTCCGCACGACCCAGCAACCGGAGTCCTTTGGACTTTCCCTGCGACACATCGTCAGAACCGTGGACCCGGAGCTGCCGGTGGATGACCTGCGATCCATGGAGGTCCGCATCGCGGACAGTCTCCTAGGGCGGCGCGCGCCGGCATTGCTGGCGGGCATTTTTGCAAGCGTGGCGTTGCTCCTTGCCGCCATCGGCACCTATGGCGTATTGAGCTACGCGGTCGCACAGCGTCGCCACGAGATTGGGGTTCGCATGGCATTGGGTGCCCAGCGTCAACAGATCGCGCACCATTTTCTCCTGCTTGGCCTGCGTCTGCTGGCCATCGGCACGCTCCTGGGGGCGCTCGGAGCGTTGCTGGCCGCCCAGGCAATGCAGAAAATACTCTTTAATGTTCCCGCGTTGCAACCGGCCACATTTCTGGGCACCGCCCTGGTCATGGCAGCGGTTTCGATGGCGGCCTGCTGGCTGCCCGCTCGTCGCGCCATGTGCGTCGATCCGATGACGGTGATGCGCTACGAATAAAACTCAAAGCATTGGAGTAAAACATGCCGGATTGGAAAGCTGAAACTAAAGCGCGCCTGGCGGGTCTGAATTTCGAGCCCGAGCGAGAGGCTGGAAGTGTGGAAGAGATTGCGCAGCACTTGGAGGACCGCTTCTTGGAATTGCGCGCGAGCGGAGCGACCGAGGAAGAGGCGAGGCGAGCGGCGTTGGAGGAGTTGAGCGGCGATGATTTTTTGGCGAGAGAACTGCGGCGAGTCGAACGTTCGCCCAGCCGGGATCCGGTGGTGTTTGGTCAAACGAAAGGAAACATTATGGAAGATCTGTTTGCAGACTTGAAATACGGCGCGCGGATGTTGCGCAAGAACCCCGGCTTCACCGCCGTGGCCGTGCTGACGCTGGCACTGGGCATCGGCGCAAATATTGCCGTCTTCAGTGTGGTGAACACGATCTTGCTGCGGGCTCTGCCATTTCCTGATTCGCAGCGGTTGGCGCGCATCGTGGAGAAGAATCCTTCCTCCGGCGAATCCAGCAAGACATATACGGCGGACGCCACTCAGGACTTCCAGCAACAGAACCACTCCTTCCAGTCCGTTAGCGGCTACTTCGCCTTTACTCCGCCTGATAATTTCAAGCTCGTTGGAAATGGCCAGCCGGTGCCGGTTACAGGTCTCCTGGTCGCGGAAGGCTTCTTCCAGACACTCGGCGTAGAGCCTTCGCTGGGACGCTTGTTCAGGTCTGAGGAATTCGTGCAACACGCCCAGCCGGTGGTTTTGTTGAGCCACCCGTTTTGGAAACGGCAGTTGGGTGGTGATCGCAGCGTCGTCGGACGGACGATCCACCTGAACAACACCGCGGTCACGGTCATCGGAGTGTTGCCGGACACGTTCGATTTTGGCGCGGTCTTTTCCCCGGGAGCGAAGGTTGATCTCTTTGCGCCTTACATCATGGATGATTTCCGCGACGATGGGAATGACCTCGCCTTGTTTGGCCGGCTGCGACCAGGCGTGACTTTAGCGCAAGCCCAGGGTGAAGCAGATCAACTATTTCCGGGGCTCTATTTCGAACACAAGCACCCTGAATACGGAAAGCCCTACACCGGTCAGGTTACGGGATTGAAAGAATACGTCAGCGGCAAGCTGAGGCGGTCGCTGATTGTCCTATGGTGTGCTGTTGGAGTGATTCTGCTGATTGTTTGCGTGAATCTTTCCAACCTGCTGCTGGCTCGGACCGCGGCGCGCAGCCGGGAATTTGCGCTGCGCTGCGCTTTGGGAGCAAGCCGCAGCCGGCTGGCGCGGCAGTTCCTGACCGAGAGCTTGCTACTGGCCGGTGCCGGAGCAGCTCTGGGTCTGGGGCTTGCCTACCTCGTCATCTCGTACCTCGCCCATCAGGGCTCGATTGCCCTTCCGCTGCTGAGCATGGTGCGCGTTGACGGGACCGTGCTCGCCTGGACACTGCTGATAGCCGTCGGAGCAGGAGTTCTTTTCGGGTCCGCGCCGGGGCTGCGCGTCTCGGGCGGCAATCTGCAGGAGACACTGAAAGACGGCGGGCACGGAGCCAGCGACGGCAGAAAACATGAGCGGAAACGCTCGTCTTTGGTGGTAACCGAAATTGCCCTGGCTTGCGTGCTCCTCGTGGGCGCTGGTTTGTTGCTGCGCAGCTTTCTCCGCATTCTGGACGTTGACTTGGGGTTTGAGCCGAGCCGTGCAGCCGCCATCAGCGTGGATTATGACGATGGCGGAAACCCGGCCAAGCGAGCCGCGTTTTGGGAGGAAGCTGTGAGCCGCAGCTCGACGATTCCGGGCGTTGAGGCTGCCGGCATCTCCGACAACCTGCCGATGAGCCGCAACCGCAGTTGGGGGATCGCACCCAAGGGCGAGCAGGACCGCAACATCGGCGTATTTGTCTATATCGTCTCGCCTGGTTATCTGAAGGCGATGGGAATGCGGCTGTTGGAAGGTCGTGACATCACTTGGGCCGATCTTGCCGATAACCGAAACGTCGTCATCATCAACCAGACCGTCGCGCGGAAGCTGTGGCCGGGGCAGGACCCGGTTGGGCGCACCGCCCTCGCGGGCGGAACGGATGCGCAGGTGATCGGGGTGATCGCCGATGTCCGCGAAAGCAGTGCCGAAGACAATGCCGGGGCGCAGATGTACCTGCCCGCGACGACGCGTTTTGGGCCGGAAGGTTCCTATCTGGTCGTGCGCTCGAAGCTGCCACCCGCCGCGCTGGCAACGTCCGTAATGGGGACGCTGCGAGAGATCAACCCAGGACAGCCAGCGACGGAATTCAAACCCATCCAGGGGTTGGTGGACCACGCGACCTCTCCCCGGCGCTTCTTTGTGCTGCTGGTGGGAAGCTTTGCCTGCCTGGGACTGCTTCTGGCTGCGCTGGGAATCTATGGCGTGATCTCCTATTCCGTCAGCCGGCAAACTCAGGAGATCGGCATCCGCATGGCTCTTGGCGCCCAACGATTCGATGTTCTCAATCTCGTGGTGGGGCAAGGGATGCGGTTGGTCCTCATCGGCACGTTCATCGGACTTTTGGGATCCTTCGCCTTGACGCGGGTTTTAGCCAGCGTGCTTTTCCAGATCGAGCCTACCGATCCGCTCACTTTTATCACCGTGACGTTCTCACTCGGCGTCGTGGCCTTCCTGGCCTGCTATATCCCGGCTCGTCGTGCGACGAGAATCGATCCGATGGTGGCGCTACGCTGCGAATGAAGACTCAAAGCACAATTTGGCGAAGGAACCGCGACGGGTCGAGCGGCCGCCGCGCACGGACCCGGTGGTTTTTGGTCAAACGAAAGGAAACATCATGGAAGATTTTTTTGCAGACCTGAAATACGGAGCGCGGATGTTGCGCAAAAACCCGGGCTTCGCTGCCGTGGCCGTGCTCACACTCGCGTTGGGCATCGGGGCGAACACCGCCATCTTCAGCATGGTCAACGCTTTGCTCTTCCGTCCGTTGCCTTTTCGCGATCCGCAACGGCTGGTCTGGATTGCCAACCAGATACCCGGCGGCGCGGGGCTCTCTGGCGAGACAACGCAGGTTCATAATTATTCTGACTGGTGCGCGCAGAACCAATCCTTCGAAAGCCTGGGCGCATATTTCGCTTTCTTCGATTACATTAGCCATACCTTAACGAGCGACGGCGAACCCGTTCGCCTGCAAGGGGCCGCTATTTCACAGAATCTGCTCGCCACGCTCGGCGTCACGCCTCGGCTGGGGCGCGGCTTCACTGACGAGGAATGCCGCTGGAACGGGCGGAAAGCCGTCCTGCTGACTGATGCGTTCTGGAAACGGCGATTCCAGGGGCGCGCCGACATTGTCGGCCGCGCGATTACGCTCAACAACGCCCCGACCTACATCGTCGGCATCCTGCCGCCGTCGTTCGATTTTTCCTCCATCTTCGCGCCGGGATCGCCGGTGGATATCGTGGAGCCGTTTCCGATTTGCGACGAAACAGACCACTGGGGAAACACGCTAACTGTCATTGGGAGGTTGAAGCCGGGAGTAACCATGCAGCATGCCCAGGCAGAGTTCGATCTGATAAACCAACGGCTGCACCGGGACCATCCTGAGCGCGGCAAGGAATTCGACGCGCGCATGACTCTCCTCCCGCAGAAAATCAACGGCCAGTTCCGCCGCCCGTTTCTGGTCCTGCTCGGCGCGGTCGGCTGCGTCCTGCTCATCGCCTGCGCCAACGTGTCGAACCTCCTCCTGGCGCGGGCCATGGTCAGGCGCAAGGAGCTTGCCGTCCGCGTGGCACTCGGCGCCAGCCGCACACGGCTCATCCGGCAGATGCTTACCGAGAGCTTGATCCTTTCCTGTTGTGGCGCGGCGCTCGGCTCGCCTCTCGCCGTGGCCTCCACAGCCGCGATCGCGCGATCCCATGCCTTCAACATTGCGTTGCTCCATACCGTTGGCGTCGATGGGAGCGCGCTGGGATTTACCCTGGCCATCGCCTTTTCGTCGGCTCTTCTCTTTGGCACCCTCCCGGCGCTGCACCTTTCCGGCGGAGTCGTCCATGAGGGTTTGAAGGAATCGAGCCGCGGTGCCAGCCGTGGCCGGGGCCGCACCTGGATTCGCGAGGCCCTGATCGTTACGGAGGTCGCGCTGGCGTTCATTCTGATGGTGGGGGCTGGGCTGATGCTGCGGAGCTTCGTGCGCCTGATCGAAGTCAACCCGGGTTTTCGCCCCGAGCAGGTGGTCGCGTGGAGCCTCCAACCGACGCGCACCTTCGCCAACCAAGTCGAGCAAACCGTTTTTTACGAAGAATTGGTGCGCGGTGTCGAAGCCTTGCCGGGCGTGGAATCCGCCGGCATGAGCGATACACTTCCCCTGGGGCGCAACCGCAGTTGGAGCGTCGTGGCGAAAGGCGAAATCGGTAAACCGGGCGATGACGCCTTTCCGAGGATTGTTGATTCCGGTTATATCCGGACGATGGGAATTGCGTTGCGCTCCGGCCGTGACTTCAATTCACACGACACTGTCGAAGGAGCCGCGAGCGTGGCGATCATCAATGAAACGATGGCACGCAAGCTTTGGCCCGGGAAGGATGCGGTGGGCCAGATTTTCAACTCCGGCGGTAGCGGTGACCACCAGGTCATTGGAGTGGTCGGTGACGTCCGTCATGCGGCGCTGGAGGAAAAGTCCGGTCAAGAAATGTATCTCCTGGGCGCGCGGGTTGGCTGGGGATCGGAAGAACTCGTTGTGCGCACCAAGACCTCTCTCACTTCGGTGGTCCCCGCCGTGCGTGCGGCGCTTCGGAAAATGGATCCCGGGATGCCGTTGGATGGATTCCGCTCCCTCGGTGAGATCGTGGACCAGGCAGTTTCCCCCAAACGCCTGATCGTCATGCTGCTGGGTCTCTTTTCGTTGCTGGCAATGACCCTTTCGTCTGTGGGCATCTATGGCGTCATCTCCTACGCGGTCAGCCAGCGCACGCCGGAACTTGGCATCCGCCTCGCGCTCGGCGCCACGACCCGGGGGATTCTCTGGTTGGTGATCAAAGAGGGAATGAAGCCGGTGGCGCTTGGTTTGCTGATCGGATTGGCTGCCGCCGCGTTGCTTACCAAAGTCGCGCGGTCCCTCCTCTTTGAGATCAGCGCCACCGATCCATTGACCTTCACCGCCAACGCGCTGCTGTTCATAAGCGTCGGGCTGCTGGCCTGCTGGCTGCCCGCGCGGCGCGCGGCGAAGGTCGATCCGATGGAAGCATTGCGATGCGAATGAAAACTCAAAGCACCTAAGTTAAATATGGTTGACTGGAAGAAAGAGATCATGGCGCGGCTGGCCGGCTTAGATTTGGAGCCCACGCGCGAGGCCGGAATTGTCGAGGAGATGGCGCAGCACCTGGAGGATCGCTTCGCGGAATTGCGCGCCCGTGGAGCGGCGGAGGAAGAGGCCAAGGGAGCGGTGCTGGAGGAGTTGAGCAGGGACGGTTTTTTGGTGAGTGAACTGCGGCAGCTTGAGCGCGTACCGTGCCCTGAACCAGTTGTGTTGGGCCAATCCAAAGGGAGTTTTGTGGAAGAATTCTTTGCAGACTTGAATTACGGCGCGCGCATGTTGCGCAAGAACCCCGGCTTCACAGCCGTGGCGGTGCTCACTTTGGCGCTCGGAATTGGCGCGACAACGGCGGTCTTCAGCGTAGTCAATGGAGTGCTCGTGCGACCGTTGCCGTACCTTCACGCGGAGGAGCTTGTCCATCTTGGTTCGAGCATGGCGCGCGGCTCCGCCCTGAGCGAGCCAGAGTTTCTCTTTCTAAGAGATCACTCCGGTTTGGCCTTTAAGGACGTTGCCGCATTTTCGGGGCCGGATCCGACTGTGCCGTTCCAAAGCGGCGCAGATGTTGGGTACGTAAAGGCCATGACCGTTTCCGAGAGCATGTTGCGAGCGCTTGAAATCTCTCCACTCTTGGGGCGCGGCTTCTTGCCGGAGGAAGATCGGCCAGGTGGCCCTCATGTAGTGATTCTCAGTTACGGCTTCTGGAAAAGCAGATTCACGGCGGACGCCGGCATTGTCGGTCGGCAGATCGGGTTAAACAACCAGGCCTATACGGTGGTTGGCGTGCTGCCGGAGAGCATTCAGTCTATTTGGCCGGGAGACGTCTGGTTCCCACTGCAGTTGGTTTTTGATCCTTTTGACGTGGGCCACAACTGTAACGTGATAGCCCGGCTCAGTGGAACGATTGACCAGGGCCGAGCAGAGGTGGCGCGTGAGTTGAAACTCCAGCGCCAACAATTCCCAAAGACTGTTTTCGATGGCGAACGCATCATTGTCACCCCTTATCAACAGTGGGCGGTGGGAGATGTCAAAGTACCTCTTCTGGTATTGCTCGGGGCCGTCGGGTTAGTACTGCTGATTGCCTCTCTCAATGTGGCCAATATGCTGGTGGTGCGCGCAACGTCGCGGCACCGCGAGGTGGCCATTCGTCTGGCGCTTGGGGCCGGGCGAAGCCGGATCATTCGTCAGTTGCTGACGGAAATCTTGCCTTTGCCCGTGATGGGCGCCGCGCTCGGCCTGGTTTTCGCACTGTGGGCCGAGGCCTTTTTCAAGACCAGGGCGCCGTCTGACATCCCTCTGCTCAACCAGGTCCACTTGGACAGCCGCGTCCTCGGTTTCAGCCTCGTTTTGGCCGCGCTTGCGGCCATAGTCTCTGGTCTGATTCCAGCGCTGCACGTTGCAAGGCCGCAGCTTTGCCAAGCGCTAAAGGAAGGCACGCGTGGCCAGAGCGGCGGGGTGGCCCGGTCCAAGACACGGTCGCTCTTTGTCGTGGCGGAAGTGGGGCTTTCGACCGTGCTCCTCAGCGGCGCCGTCCTGTTGATCGTCAGCCTTACCAAACTGGTCCGTTTGAACCCTGGCTTCGACCCTCAAAACCTCTGGGTAATGGGTGTCATTCTGCCGCCGGAGAGATATCACACCACGGCCCAGATTTCGGACTTCACGCGGCAGGTTTCGGAACGGCTGCAAACGCTTCCCGGTGTAAAAGCTGTGGCGAGCGCTTCCACCTCGCCAGTAGCAGATCAGTTCAATCTCATGGTTGACGTTCATGGCGACACCGTTGGCGCCGCCCAGTACCGAGCCGTCAGTCCGGAATATTTTAAGGCCATAGGCGTTCCGCTGTTGACAGGCCGCTTTTTGCAAGCCGAAGATGCCGCCAATTCCCCAGGCGTTGCGGTAATTAACAAGGCCTTCGCCAAACGTTTCTGGCCAGACCACAGTCCGATCGGTGATGTGCTCACGATTATGAAGGGCATTCCGCAATTTGGAGATCCGCCTCGTCAAATCGTCGGCGTGGTGGCTGACACGACAGTATGGCTTGGCGTTCCGGTTTCCGATCGACCAATGGTTTACGTCCCGGAGTCCCAGGTCCACGGCCTTAATTCACGTTCGCATGTATGGGTGATCAGAGCAAATACTCCTCCTAGTCCGCGCGACGTGGAGATCAAAGTCAAAGAGGTAGATCCCACCCAGCCTGTTTGGAGTTTTCAGCCGGCGACTGCGTTGATTCAGCAGTCTGCCAGTTACGAGCGGTTCATGACTACACTCCTCAGCGCCTTCGCCGTGCTGGCACTATCCCTCGCCGCGATCGGCCTTTACGGCGTCATTTCCTACTCGGTTGCGCAGCGCACGCGTGAGATCGGCATCCGGATGGCGCTTGGCGCAACGCGGAGCGGTGTGATGAGCTCGGTGATCAGGCAGGGCTTCTTCCTTGCCGGGATTGGGGTAGCTGCCGGTTTGGGAGGGGCTTTCGCACTCACTCGCTTTCTTGCGAGCCTGCTCTACGGGGTCCGCCCATACGATCCCCTCATTTATACAAGCGTCGCGCTTGTGATTGGGCTTGTGGCTACTCTGGCGAGCTACCTGCCAGCGCGCCGTGCCACGAGAGTCGATCCTATGGTCGCGCTGCGAGATGAATGAAATTCAAAGCACAGGAGGATTATCATGCCTGATTGGAAACCAGAAATTAGAACGCGGCTCGCGGGATTGAATTTGGAGCCGGCGAGAGAGGCTGGAATTATCGAGGAAATTTCACAGCACCTCGACGATCGGTTTGCGGAATTGCGCGCAGGCGGTGTTTCGGAGGTAGAGGCCAGGCGAATGGCACTGGAGGAGTTGAGCAGCGAAGACGCTTTGGCCAAAGAACTACGGCAGGTCGAGCGTTTGGAGCGCCCCGAACCGTTGGCTTTGGACCCGTTGAAAGGAAACATGCTGGAAGAGCTCATGGCAGACCTGAAATACGGGGCGCGGATTTTGCGCAAGAACCCGGGCTTTGCTGCCGTGGCCGTGCTCACGCTCGCTCTTGGAATCGGGGCGAACACCGCCATTTTTAGCTTCGTCAACGCCATTCTTCTGCGCCCCTTGCCGTACAAAGACCCCAGCCGCCTCGTCATGGTATTCGAGGCCTTCGTCGCGAACGGCTCGTCCAAGGACGCCGTCGGCGCGCCCATGCTTGGCGAATGGCGCAAACAGGCGACCGTCTTCGAAGGCTTGGCGGCCCGCTCCTGGGACAGCTTTATTCTCACCGGCTTTAACCAGCCGGAAAATATTCCCGGCGCGCGCCTGTCGGCGAACATCTTTTCGTTGCTCGGCGTCCAGCCATTACTCGGACGCGCCTTCGCGCCCGAAGAGGAGACTTTCGGCAAAGACCACGTTGTCCTGCTCAGCTATGAATTGTGGCAACGGCGCTTTGGCAGCGATCCGAAAATCGTGGGCCAGAGCATCACCCTCAATGCGGAACCTCACCTCATTATCGGCGTCATGCCGCCGCGAACGTTCTTTCCCGAGCGAAACTCCCAGCTTTGGACCCCGCTGGCCTTCAGTTCTCATGATCTGCAATCGCGTCACGCGCATCGATACATGGTGTATGGCCGCCTGAAGCCGGGCGTCACGCTCGCGCAAGCTCGCGCCCAGATGAATGTGATCGCCGACCGCATGGCTCAGGCCGACGCGCAAAACAAAGGCTGGGGAGCCGAAGTTTATCCGTTGCAGGAAATCATGGTGGGAGATTCCCGCCGGCTCCTGCTGGTGATTCTTGCCTGCGTCGGATTGGTTTTAATGATCGCGTGCGCGAACATCGCCAATCTGCTCCTGGCGCGGTCCGCGACGCGAAACCGCGAGTTTGCCATCCGGGCCGCGCTGGGGGCTCGAGGCGGCCAGATTATCCGGCAGTTGCTCACCGAGAGTCTGCTCTTGGCCGGGCTTGGCGGGGCGGCGGGTATTCTGTTCGCCTACGTTGGCCTTCAAGTCTTGATTCATTTCAGCCCGCCGGATTTGCCCCGGATTTGGGAAGGGGTCCATTTGGATGGCTTCACAATGGCCTTTGCGGTGGCAGCGACGGCGATGACGGGAATTGCCGTCGGCTTGGCCCCGGCCATGCAATCCACCAATCTACGGCTTGCCCAGGACTTGTGCGAAAGCGGTCGCGGTGCGAGCGGCGGCAGGCAGCGCCACCGCCTGCGGTCAACTTTGGTCATGGCGGAAGTGGCGCTGTCGCTCATGCTTTTGGTCGCGGCTGGGCTGATGATGCGCAGCTTCAGCCGACTGATGTCCCAAAACCTCGGTTACAACCCGGAACATCTGGTCAGCATGGATCTTGGACTTCCAGATAAGAAGTACTCCAAACCCGGCGACGGCGAGCGATTCTTTGAGCGGCTGCTGGAACGGGTGCGCGCGCTGCCGGAGGTCCAATCCGCCGCGCTGGTGGCCGGACTGCCGCTCACGGACCAGGACATGAAACTTGCCGTTACCGTCGCGGACGCGCCGGCGCCCGCCCCAGGCCAGCAAACCGCCGCAGGCTACGGTCAAATCAGTCCCGGCTATTTTCACACGATGAACATCCCGATCCTCCGAGGCCGCGACTTCACTGAGCAAGACCGGTCCAACTCGCCCCCCGTCGTCATTGTTGACCAGACGTTCGTCAAGACTTTCCGGCTCGGTTCCAATGTCATCGGCCGGCACATCGGAATTGGCGACGGCACAGACAGCGCGGAGATTATCGGCCTGGTCGCGGACACCAAAAGATTGAGCTTGGCGGACAGTCCGTTCGGCCAGATGTTCCGAAGCTATCACCAACAGGAATGGGGCTTCAAAACCCTCGTCATTCGCTCAAAAAGCGAGCCGGGAGAAATCACAGGCGAGGTCCGGCGCGAATTGGACGCCATCGACAAGGATCAACCCATTGAAAAGGTTCGCACGATGACGCAATTAGTCTCCGCCTCAGTCGGACAACGCCAATTGGCGACGCAACTGCTCGGAGGGTTCGCGGGCGTGGCGGTACTTCTGGCGGCGATTGGCCTTTACGGCGTGTTGGCTGGAAACGTCGCGCAACGCACCCGGGAGATCGGCATTCGCATGGCCCTGGGCGCCCGTCCCGCCGACGTCGTCAAAATGGTATTGCGCCAGGGCATGACTCTGACCGCCGCCGGCCTCGGAGCTGGACTTGTCGGTTCAATATGTTTGACACACCTGTTGTCCGGCCTCCTGTATGAGGTCAGACCCTTGGACCTCGCGACTTTCTCAGCCGTGCCGCTGCTGGTGGGATTCGTCGCGCTGGGCGCCTGTTACATCCCAGCGCGTCGAGTCACAAAAGTGGACCCAATGGTTGCGCTGCGCCACGAATGAAAACTCAAAACAGAGGAACGAACAATGCCTAATTGGAAATCAGAACTAAGGATTACTGCCGTCGCGGTGCTCACGCTGGCCCTCGGTATCGGCGCAAACACAGCCATTTTCACTCCTGCAGCCCAGGAATTACCCGCAGCCTCAGGGAAGCCTCCAAGAATTGATAATCGCGAGGTTTCGTCCTTTACAGAAACCAACCGCACCGGTTTTCGATTGGATGAACGCAGCGGAGACGGTGTCGCGTGGTGGCCTGAGGTGAACTTTTTTGATGGGACGATTGAGCTTGATATACGGGGCAAGGACGTTTTTCAGAAGAGTTTTGTGGGCGTTGCTTTTCACGGGATGGACGAGAAAACCTTCGACGCCATCTATTTTCGTCCTTTCAATTTTCGCGCCACAGACTCGATGAGAGGGAACCATGCTGTGCAATACATTTCACTGCCGGCCTATGACTGGCAGAAGCTTCGCACCGAGCATCCCAACCAATACGAGAAACCGATTGCATCCCCACCAGCACCGGATCAATGGTTCCATGTGCGGATCGTCGTGGCACACCCCAAAGTCACTGTGTTCGTCAACGACGCTTCAGAGCCGTCTCTGCAGGTGGATCAATTGAGTGACCGCAAGAGTGGCTGGATCGGCTTCTACGTCGGCAACGGCTCAGGGGGAGATTTTGCCAACCTTAAAATCACTGGCTTAAAACAGCCCGTTGAGAGAACACCATGATCTTTGGTAATTCCATTCACACCAAGAATTAAAACGTAGGAGCGGAACATGCCTGACTGGAAACTGGAAATTAGAGCGCGGCTGGCGAGTTTGAATCTCGAGGCCACGAGAGAGGCCGGAATTGTCGAGGAGATTTCGCAGCACCTGGATGACCGCTTTGCGGAATTGCGCTGACACTCGAGGAGCCTCGGAGGAAGAAGCCAGGCGGCAAACCTTAGAGGAGTTGAGCAGCGAAGACTTTTTGGCGCGGGAACTGCGGCGAGTCGAGCGCCCAACGCGTTCGGAACCGGCGGTTTTTGGCCAAACGAAAGGAAACATGTTGGAAGAATTCTTTGGAGATTTGAGATACGGCGCGCGGATGTTGCGCAAGAACCCCGGCTTCACCGCCGTGGCCGTGCTGACGCTGGCGCTTGGCATCGGGGCGAACACCGCCGTGTTCACTCTTGTTGACAATCTTATTCTGAGGCCCATCGCCGCTCGGGATAGCGGGCAATTGGTCAGCCTCTACTCGCACGATAGCGCGAAGCCCGCCGGTGATTACCGGAGCTTTTCTTATCCGAACTTTGCCGACTTGCGCGCGCACAGCGATTTGTTCGATGACATCCTCGCGATGCAGCCGAACCAAGTGGGTGTGACGGAAGGCGAGTTCACGCGGCGAGTCTTTGCGCTGGATGTGAGCACGAATTACTTCTCGGTGTTTGGGGTCAACCTTATTCGCGGGCGATCCTTTTCCCCGGAAGAGGAAAGGCAGGCAGCCCCCGTTGTCATCATAAGCCAGCGCTGGTGGCAGCAACAGGGGAGCGACCCGGAAATCATCGGTCGCGGTCTTAAGATAAATGGCCGCCTCTTTACGATCATCGGAATGGCTCCCTTGGGCTTCACCGGAACCATGCCGATATTTGTTCCCGACCTTTACCTGCCGCTTTCGTTTCCTTTAGCCGGAGCGAATCAAATGGGGGCCTCGATTATGGAACGATCGAGTCAGGGCTTGTTCCTGGTCGGACGACTGAAGCACGGATTCAACCTCCTTGATGCAAACTCCCGGTTGCGGGTCATGAGCGATCAATTGGCCAAGGCCTACCCTGACGCGAATCGCAGCCAAGTTATCACCGTAGCGCCGATGCCCCGCCTCTCGATCTCGATCAGTCCGCTGGGGGAACATGGAACACTGGGCGTTCTCAGTCTGCTTCTGCTCGCGATGTCGTGCGCGGTCCTGCTCATCGCGAGCCTCAATTTGGCAAATATGCTGCTGGCGCGCGGGGCCGCGCGGGCCAGGGAAATTGCGGTTCGCATCGCTGTGGGCGCCTCCGGCAGCCGGATTCTCAGACAGTTGCTCACGGAGGGCCTCTTGCTTTCTCTCCTGGGGACCGTCACCGGACTCTTCCTGGCGTTTTGGGCGATGCATTGGTTCATTGGTTCTCTGAATAACGTTGCCCCAACGCCGGCGACTTTCAACGGCCGGCCGGACTGGCGCGTCCTCAGCGCCACCGCCGGGTTCTCGATCCTCGCCACGCTCTGTTTTGCGCTCATTCCCTCCTGGAAACTGACCCGGCTCGACGTGAATTCGGATTTGAAAGGCAACAGCAGTGGGGCTGCGAGATCAAAGAGAGGCGGACTATTTGCCTTGGGCAATCTATTTGTCCTTTGCCAAATCGCCCTTTCGCTGGCGTTGCTGGTGGCCGCGGGATTGTTCGGTCGCGACGCTCTCAAGGCGATGAGTCTTAACGCAGGTTTTCGGACCAATCTTGGATTCTATGTGGAAACAGATGGGGGACTGGTTGATTATGGCGCGCAGAAGATGCGCCAGTCGGTTTCGGAGTTGCTAGAACGCATTCGCACTTTGCCAGGCGTCCAATCGGCCAGCGTTGCCGCAACCATTCCGTTTGGAAATCTGACTCTGGGTGAAGGTGTGCAACGCGCCGGCTCACCGATTCCCGCGCCGCTGGACGCCGTATCGCCCGCGCTCGGACAGGTCATCGGCGCGGACTACAATGTCATTGGCAATGACTACTTTCGCACGCTTGGTGTCGCGCTCCTCCAGGGGCGCGACTTCAGTCGTGCCGAATGCGATAACACGAATGAGCCGAAGGTCGCGGTTCTGAGCGCCGCGCTGGCGCAAAAGCTTTGGCCGGGCGAAAGCCCTCTGGGAAGACGGGTCCAATTGACGAGGAGCGGCGCTCCCAGCGGTGGCGTCGGACGCGTGCTCGGCAGCGGCGCCCGCTCTGGAGAGACGATGGAGGTCGTCGGGATTGTTCCATCGGGGAAAGCCCATCTGGTTGATCCGAACGAGGGAGCGGCCATCTTTGTGCCGTTCGCTCAAGATCCGCGTCTGGAGGTCCTGCTTCATGTCCAACCATCGCCGGGAGGCAATGCGGACGCTTTGCTCCAAACCACACTGGCGGAAATCCATCGCTTTGACCCGAATCTGCCGGTGCTTTCCGCCAAGTCGTTGCGGGCCCACGTGAGATCTTCCCTCGAAATCTCGATCATGCGCAGTGGGGCGACCTTGTTCGCGACCCTCGGGGCGGCGGCGTTGCTTCTCTCCGTCCTGGGCGTTTATGGAGTCATGGCTTACTCGGTCGCGCGCCGCACGCGTGAGTTGGGAATCCGCATGGCGCTGGGCGCTGACCGCGCGAGCGTTCTCCGGCTCTTCCTGAGCGAAGGGGTCAAACTTGCGGCTCTCGGGTTGCTGATTGGTTCGGTGCTGGGGCTGGCGCTGGCTAAAAGCATGGCGGGCTTTCTCTTCGAGACTAAGGCTTTCGATCCGCTCATCTTTTTTACGGCGCAGTTGTTCCTGGCCTCGGCCGTTGTGCTGGCCTGTTATGTGCCCGCCCGTCGCGCGGCGAGGACCGATCCACTGGAGGCGCTCCGATGCGAATGAAAAAACCAAATGAATAGGGGTGCGATCAAGGAATATCAGGCAACGAAAACCGGCGGGACGATGCTGCGCCGCACATTCTCTGGGACCGCTGGCAAGGGGAGAATTTGGGCAGAGCGGCAGCTCCGCCCTACCACTTTGAGTTGGGCGACATTCAATTCGTGCCCAATGAACAATCTCCCCTCGACAATCTATGCGAGCCGGTTTAGGCTGCCGCGAAGCTCTATGAAAAGGAATCTATGAATACTCCCACAACCAGCCAGCAGGCTGGCGCAGAAACTTTAACAACCGGTGAACCGTTGATCCGGTTGCGCAACATCGAGAAGTGTTACCAGACCAAGGCGGGCTTTACCTATGTCTTGCGTCAGATCAACCTGGACATTGCCGAGGGCGATTTCCTCACCATCATGGGACCGTCGGGCGCGGGCAAATCGACGCTGCTCGGTATCCTCGGCCTCTATGACCACGCTTGGGAGGGCGAGTTTTTCTTCCTTGATCATGCGGTGCATCGGCTGTCGCCGAAGGATCGGGCCAAGCTCAACAAAACGTTTGTCGGATTCGTCTTCCAGCAATTTCATCTTTTGGACGATCTGACGGTGGCGGAGAATCTCGATATGCCGCTCTCCTACCGCAACATTCCTAAATCGGAGCGGCAGGGGATGGTGGCGGACGCGCTCGACCGCTTCAACATTGTCGGCAAGAAGGACCTTTTCCCCAGCCAGCTTTCCGGCGGCCAGCAGCAACTGGTGGCCATCGCGCGGGCGATCCTGGCCAAGCCCAAACTGATCCTGGCCGACGAACCGACCGGCAACCTCCATACCGATCAAGGCCGGGAAATTATGGACCTGTTCAAGAAACTCAATGAGCAAGGCACTACCATCGTGCAAGTGACACACAACGAGGCTTGGGCCGCCTACGGTCGGCGGATCATCCGATTGAAGGACGGCTGGATGGAGAAATGAGGACGAAATCAAATAATGTAATGCGTCAGTCATGGCGGGTAGGGACGGCTCGCCGAGCCGTCCGCAGGTGTTTGTCGCTGGAACGGTCGCCTCGGCGAGGCGACCCTACCTTTCCCAGGTCCGCCGTCCCTGATGCATTACAAAATCATTCAACTTTCATATTGCTTTCCAATAGGAGTGGCGCTACTTTCTTTGCCCATGAACAACAAACCTGATGTTTGGCAAGGGACTCTGGCCTTGATGGTCTTGAAAACGCTGGAACGAACCGGCTCGTTGCATGGGTACGGCATCGCCCGGCAGATTGAACAAACGAGCGCCAACCTGCTGACTGTCAACTACGGCACGCTCTATCCCGCTCTCTTGAAGCTCGAACAGGAAGGGTACATTGACTCGCACTGGGGAGTTTCGGACAACAATCGCAAGGCTAAGTATTATGAATTGACCCGGGCGGGACGGAAGCAGCTCCAAAATGAAACGCAGGAATGGGAACGGATGACGGAGATCGTGGCGCGCTTCCTGAATCCAAAGGAGGGGTTGGCATGAGAAAACTCCGCGGATGGATGATGAGGTTTGCGGGCTTGTTCAATAAGGACCGCAAAGATCGGGAATTCCAGGAAGAACTGGAAAGCCATATTCAGATGCACATCGAGGATAATCTCCGCATGGGCATGACTCCCGCCGAGGCGCGCCGCCAGGCCATGATCCAGCTGGGAGGGCTCGAGTCCACGAAGGAAGCCTACCGGGAGCAACGGGGTATCCCGTTGTTGGAGACACTGTTTCAGGACCTGCGATACGGAGCGCGGATGCTGCGCAAAAATCCAGGTTTCACCACTGTGGCTGTGCTCACTGTTGCGCTTGGAATCGGCGCCAATACCGCCATCTTCAGCGTGACGGACCGACTGCTGGTGCGTCCGTTGCCGGTAGAGAAGCCTGAACGGCTGGCGCTGGTGGGCCTGCAATATGGCGATCGACTGGCCTTTGGTGATTTCAATTATCCGCTCTTTCGCGATTTCCAACGCGGCAATTCCGGGTTCAGCCAACTGACGGCCACGGCGGATTTTTCCGTGGGGCTGGGCGATGGCGGCGCGACGGAACGGGAGCACGCATTGTTGGTCTCCGGGAATTACTTTCAAATGCTGGGCGTGGACGCGGCGCTTGGGCGCACGTACGCCCAGAACGAAGGTGTGGAGATTGACGACGCGCCGGTAATCGTGCTGAGTCACGGTCTTTGGCGACGACAGTTCGGCTCCGACCCGCAGGTGATTGGCCGGCAAGTCACCGTCAATAGCCGGGTCTTCACAATCATCGGCGTGGCCCCGCGCGAATTCACGGGAACCACGCGCGGCCAAGTGCCTGATCTCTACGTGCCCATCACGATGCAGGGCCAACTGACGGCCGGGCAGCCGGGCGGCGAGAATCCTTTGCGAACACGCTATTTCATGGCTTACCAGATTCTCGGGCGCTTGAAGGACGACATGTCACATCCACAAGCCCAGGCATCCATGCAAAAGCTGGCACAGGAAATTCACGCCGTCACGCCGGTCAACACAGACACGAACATCGTTGTATTGTCCGGCGCCCAGGGATTCGCCCAAGGCACCCGCGAAGCCCGCCTGCCCTTGGTGCTGCTCCTCGCCACCGCCGGGTTGGTTCTGTTGATTGCCTGCGCCAATCTCGCAAACCTGCAACTGGCCCGGGCTTCCACCCGGAGCCGTGATTTTGCCGTGCGCCTCGCCCTAGGCGCGGGACGCGGGCGGTTGATGCGCGGCTTGCTCACGGAGAGTCTTTTGCTCTCGCTGCTGGGTGGTACCCTCGGAGTGCTCGTGGCTCTCTGGCTCACCAACCTCCTGGTGGATTTCCGAGTGCCGGGATCGTCGTTTGAATTGGTTGGCCGACCGGACGGGCGGGTCTTCGCGTTCGCCTTCATCGCATCGCTGCTCACGGGCGTTGGCTTTGGCCTGGCCCCGGCCTGGCGCGCCAGCCGCACCGAGATCGTGCCGGAACTCAAGGGCGCCGGACGAGCGGAATCCAGCCATCCGCGTTGGAGTCTCCGCAATGCGCTTGTGGTGACTCAAGCCGGGCTTTCACTGCTGGTGCTCGTCGGCGCCAGTCTGTGCGTGCGCAGCCTGCAAAAACTCCAGCGGCTTGATCCAGGCTTTGAACCGTCCAAGGTGGTGCTCATGTCGTTTGACCTCGGCCTGAATGCCTATTCGGGCGAACGGGCCGGGCTATTCTCCGACCAGCTTCTCGAGCGCATCCGCGCCTTGCCGGGAATCGAGGCGGCCAGCCTGGCCACCACCACGCCGCTGGATGGCAGTCGCGGAGGAATGAGCATTGACCGCCTTGAGGGTTACGAGAAAAAACCTGATGACCACCCCTCGGCTGATGTCAATCAGATTTCATCCGGCTTTTTCCGATCCCTGGGCGTGCCGATGCTCGCGGGGAGAGATTTCGACGGGTCTGATGCCGGGGCCGGTCTCAAGACCGTCATCATCAACCACGCATTCGCCCAGCGTTATTGGCCAGGGCAAAATGCCGTTGGCAAACATCTCTATCAGGGTGAATGGGCCGGCAGCCAGGGCGGAGCTTGGGAAATCGTCGGCGTAGCGCGGGATGTGACGTCACGCCGCGTGCAGGACGCTCCGCGTCCTATGATGTTCCGGCCGCTGGCACAATGGCCGGCGAAGGCGCTGACACTTTCGGTCAAGACGGCGGTCGGGCCGTCCGCCGTCATTCCCATGTTGCGCGGCTTGGTCAAGTCACTTGATGCGAACGTGCCCGTCTTCAACGTCCGCACCCTGGAACAACAAAAGGACGGCACGCTCGCGCTCCAGCGAATGGCCGCGCTCCTGCTCAGTGGGTTCGGGGCGCTCGCCCTTTTGCTCGCCGCACTCGGTACTTACGGAGTTTTGGCCTACTCGGTCAGCCGTCGAACGCGCGAAATCGGCGTTCGCATGGCCCTTGGCGCAACGATCGCCGACGTTCTCACCCTCGTCATGCGGCAGGGACTGGCGCTCGTTGTGGTTGGGATGGCACTCGGACTGGTCGGCGCTTTGGCGCTCACCCGTTTGCTGCGCGGGTTCCTTTACGAAATAACCGCGCTCGACCCGCTCAGCTTCGCATCGGCTCTGGTTCTGCTGGGCGTCGTGTCCGTGCTCGCCTGCTGGCTCCCCGCCCGCCGCGCCGCACGGGTGGACCCGATGGTGGCGCTGAGACACGAGTGATTATTGAACTTATGCAATCAAACATTCCATTGGTTTCCCGCCCGTCGCGCCACCAAAGTCGATCCAATGGTGGCGCTGCGAAACGAATGATTTTAAGCATATGCACTTAACCATGCCAATCATCGAGTTCAAAAATATCGAAAAGGTGTTTCTCACCGATGAAGTTGAGAGGCGCGTACTGTCCGCAACGAATCACGAAGTCCATCCAGGTCATTCCGCGCATAAGGAGGGATCGATATGAGAAAACTCCGCGGATGGTTCTTGAGGTTTGCCGGCCTATTCAACAAGGCGGGCAAAGATCGGGAATTCCAGGAAGAGCTGGAAAGTCATATCCAGATGCACATCGAGGATAATCTTCGCTCGGGCATGACTCCCGAAGAGGCCCGCCGCCAGGCAATGATCCAGTTGGGAGGGATTGAGTCCACACGGGAGGCTTACCGGGAGCAGCGTGGCCTTCCTCTACTGGATTCCCTAGTGCAGGATCTGCGCTACGCGTGGCATAGTTTGCTGGCCAGCCCTGTTTTTGCCTCGGCCTCCATCCTGTCGCTCGCGCTTGGCATCGGAGCGAACACGGCCATCTTCAGCATTCTCAACGCGGTTATGCTCCGCTCACTGCCAGTCAAGGAGCCTCACCATCTCGTCCAATTCACGATGGATGGGAATGATCTTTTCACCAACCCCTTGTGGGAAAAGATCCGCGACCGGCAAAACGCGTGCGGCGAAACGCTGGCCTATTCTCCCAGGGATTTCGACCTGGCGGAAGAGGGCGAACGCAAGCCGGCTCGGGGCATGTGGGTCAGCGGCGATTTTTTCACGGTGCTGGGAGTTCAGCCGGTCTTGGGCCGCCTCTTCACCCCTGAGGATGACGCGCATGGCGGGGGAAAGCAGGGGCCGGTAGCGGTCATCAGTTACGATTTCTGGCAGCACCATTTAGGCGGCGAGCCGACGGTGATCGGCAAGGTGTTGAAAATTGACCGCCAGAGCTTCGAGGTTATCGGCGTGACGCCGCGGGCCTTCCGGGGCCTGGAGGCCGACCGCGGGTACGAGGTGGCCATCCCAATCGGTTGCGAACCGCTGTTCCATCCGGACCGCAGTGCCCTAACCAACCGCAGTACGTGGTGGCTCAGCGTTCTCGGACGCCTCCAGCCGGGCCTCACCGCGCACCAGGCCTCCGAGCGGCTCAAAGTGGTCGCCGCCGGAATCATGCTGGAGACACTCCCCGGTGATTGGGACGCCGAAGGACAGAAGAGCTATTTGAAACAAGGATTGCAGGTTCTGCCGGCCGCCGCTGGTTTCTCCGAAGTTCGTTCGCAGTATGGAACGGCGCTGCTGGCGGTAATGACGGTGGTTGGCTTCGTGCTGCTGATCGCGTGCGCCAACATCGCGAATCTATTGCTGGCCCGCGCCGCCGCGCGCCGCCGCGAGTTCTCGATTCGGATGGCGCTGGGCGCGGGGCGCTCCCGCCTCGTCCGTCAACTGCTTACGGAAAGTTTGCTCCTGGGGTCGCTCGGCGTTCCCGCAGGCTTGGTGCTGGCCAAATGGGGAAGCCGCTTCCTGGTGCATCTCCTATCGACCGCGGATGCCCCGCTGCAAATTGACTTGTCCCTGGACGGGACGGTCCTTCTCTTCACCCTGGGTCTGACAGTCGGCACGTGCCTTCTCTTTGGGCTGGCGCCGGCATTCCGGGCGGTTCGGGTCGCCGCCCACGAAGCGCTTAGCGGCGCTTCCCGCGGAACCGTGGCTGGGGCCTCCAGGTTCAACCTGGGCAAGGCCCTGGTGGCCGGACAGGTCGCGCTATGCCTGGTGTTGATGGTGGCGGCGGGACTGTTCTCGGCCACCTTGCGCAACGTGCTGAGAGAGCCGCTCGGTTTCGATCAGCACAAGGTCCTGACGATCGACATCGATACCCGACAACAGGTTCCGATGGATCAAAGAATCGCCCTCTTCCAAACGCTCCTGCAGAAGGTCGCGCTGCTTCCGGGCGTGGCTTCGGCCGCGGAGGTCGCGTTCAAACCCATCTCCGGGTCGGCTTGGAATGACCCGGTGCTTCCGGACGGGGCGGAGGAAAAGGATTCGCCGGACCGTGTGACTTGGCTGAACTGGGTCAGCCCCGGCTATTTCAAGACCATGAGCGCCACGCTCCTGGCGGGCCGGGAATTCGAGGAGCGGGACAAGCGTGGAGCGACCAAGGTGGTGATCATCGGCGAGAAGACGGCGCACGACTTCTTTGGGAGCCGTGATCCCGTCGGCCAGTACCTTCGCGTGGGTATTGGTTCCGACGCCAAGGGCCGGTTTCTAATTATCGGAGTCGTGAAGGACATGAAATATGCCGAGATCAGGGAACCGAAGCGCCGGACCGCTTTTCTGCCCATGGCGCAGGATGACGAGCCGTCGCCGAGCACTACCATCATGGCACGCCTTGCGGCACCGTCGCGGAGCGTTATCCCGGCGATCCGCGTCGTGGCGGCCGAGACAAGACCCGGACTCTCCCTGGCTTTCGGCGAGCTTGAAACCCAGATCAGCGAATCGGTCCGCCAGGAAAGGGCGGTGGCGCTGCTCTCGTCCTTTTTCGGTGGCCTGGCGCTGTTCCTGGCCGTGGTCGGCCTGTACGGGCTGACCTCCTATACCTCGGCCCAGAGACGAGGCGAAATCGGGATCCGCATTGCCCTGGGCGCGCAACGGAATTCCGTGATCTGGCTGGTGCTCCGAGATGTTGTCGTAATCATGTTACTCGGCTCGGTGGTGGGGTTGGCTATCGCCTTGAGTCTGGGGCGCTTGGTTGCGAGTCTCGTTTACGGGTTGTCGCCACACGATGGACTCTCGTTCCTCCTGGCGGCCCTGGTGCTCAGCATTGCGGGTGTGCTCGCCGGCGTTATCCCCGCCTGGCGCGCATCCCGTTTGGATCCCAACACCGCGCTGCGTTGTGAATGAGGTTTTAAATCGATGCAAAGCACAATAACGAGAGGTTTAGCATGAGAAAGCTTCGCGGATGGATCATGAGGTTTGCCGGCCTATTCAACAAGCAGCACAAGGACCAGGAATTCCAGG